>DJWR01000235.1 GCA_002441055.1 Caulobacteraceae bacterium UBA6225
TGCGCCAGCTCCCGCAACTGGCGCATCCTTGCCGTCGCTTTAGTCGCCGATGGGGCGGCCGCGGTGCAGACGTCCTGAACCGCCGACAAGGGTGGAAATCAGACCTTCGTGCTCCTAGGCCGCGCGAGAACAGTGTCTGCAATCCGCGCTGCCTGATCGCCCAGCTCAACCTTCTCAAGAATAGCAATCATGTCGGCACGGTCGCGGCGTTCCGTAGCCTGGTCAAAAGGGTCCTGTAGGTCGGCCGCGGACAGGCGCTCGTTAGTCGTCATTCCCCCAAAGTAGGAAGTTGACTGAAGATCCCACTGAGCAAGGCCGTCTCGTTCAGCGCTATCGGGATCGGAGTACACGCCAGAGTTCTGTACTGCCGTCCACTCACCACGCTTAACCGCGACCCTCTCTGGAGATCGTTGATGCACGACGAACTGAGCATGGCCAAGGGGGTGCCGCAGCACCTCAAGCGCCAAGCGGCCATCGGGGCTCTCGATCCACTTCAGTCGTTCATAAGCGCTCATGATCACATACTGCCATGAGTACGGTGCCTGCCAACATCCGAAGCCAACCGCTCCAACGGGCTGTGGATCGGATCAAGTCGTGGCCGGCAGGCCCGCAACCCGGCTTTCATGTGCGCTGAGGAACGTCCGCAATCTGGCCCGATGCCAATGTCAGCAGGTGGCGCTAGCCGCCGTCGCGCCTCTGCGACGCCCCTGAGGTCCAGGCCCTGACCTGTGTTCAGGCATCCCTGACCAAGACAGTCACCAGGCGTCTAACCTCAGGTCGCCGTCCAGCCGCCGTCTATGGACAGCGCGGCGCCGGTGGCTGAGGCGCCCATGTCGGAGACGAGGTAGAGCAGCAGGCCGGCCAGGTGGTCGTATTCGACGAAGGTCTTGTTGGGCTGGGCGGCCAGGATCACCTCGTCCACCACCCGGTCTTCGGAAATGCCGCGGGAGCGGGCCTGGTCGCCGATCTGGGCCTCCACCAGGGGGGTCTTCACATAGCCGGGGCAGATGGCGTTGCAGGTGACGCCGGTGCGGGCGAGCTCCACGCCGACGGCCTTGGTCAGGCCCACCACCCCGAACTTGGCCGCCACATAGGCCGACTTGAACGGCGAGGCCACCAGGCCATGGGCCGAGGCGATATTGACGATCCGGCCGCGCCCTTGCGCCTTCATGATCGGCACGGCCGCCTTGGTGGCGTGGAAGGCCGAGGACAGGATGATGGCGATCAGCGCGTCCCACTTCTCCGGCGGGAAGTCCTCGATGGGCGAGACGTGCTGGATGCCCGCATTGTTGACCAGGATGTCGAGGCGGCCGAATTCGCGCACCGCATAGTCCACCAGGTCGGCGATCTCGTCGGGCCTCGTCATGTCGGCGCCTTGATAGCGGATCGAGGCGTTGGTGCGGGCCTGTAGCTCGCGCCGGTTGGTCTCGATCTGGGCGGGGTCGCCGAGGCCGTTGAGGATCACATGCACCCCCTGCTCGGCCAGCGCCGAGGCGAGCGCAAAGCCGATGCCGCTGGTGGAGCCGGTGACGATGGCGACGTGTCCGGCGATCCCGTAGTCTGCGGCCATGCGTAGCTCTCCCCCTGGGATGGTCTTCAGGCCGCGGCGGCGGCGTTCGGTTGCTGGCGGATGAAGGTCCATTCGCCCGGCTGGGAGTCGGCGGCGGCGAAGCGATAGCCGTCCCCGTCAAAGCCCTTCAGATCATCGACCCGGCTGATCCGGTTGTCGATGGCCCAGCGGGCCATCAGGCCGCGGGCCTTCTTGGCGTAGAAGCTGACGATGCGGGCGTGGCCGTCCTTCTCGTCCAGGAAGCGGATGGTCAGGACCGGCAGCTTCAGGGCCCGGGCGTCGACGGCGCCGAAATACTCCTGACTGGCCAGGTTCACCAGCGTCGGGTCGGCATGGCCCTGGGCCGCTGCATTCAGGGCCACGGCGATCTTGTCGGCCCAGAAGTCATAGAGGGTCGCCCCGCGCCTGGTCTTCAGCCGCGTCCCCATCTCCAGCCGGTAGGGCTGGATCACGTCCAGGGGCCGCAGCAAGCCATAGAGGCCTGAGAGAATCCGCAGGTGATCCTGGGCCCAGTCCAGGTCGGCCTTGCTCATCTGGCGGGCGCGCAGGCCGGCATAGACGTCGCCGTTGAAGGCGAGCGCGGCCTGCAGGCCATCCTCGCTGTCGGGGTCAAAGGCCTGGAAGCGGGCGCGGTTCAGCTCCGCCAGATTGTCCGACAGGGACATCAGCCGCTTCAGATCGGCGACGGTGAGCTTGCGGGTGGTCTTGGCCAGTTCCGCCACATCCTGAGGGAACTGCGGGGCGGTCATGCCCAGCAGCTTGTCGGGAGCGGAGAAGTCCAGGGCCTTGGCCGGGGAAAGGACGAACAACATGGCGCGGTCCTTTGACCTGTCTTCGTGACAATGCCAAGGCGGTTCGGCGGCCCTAAAAGTGCACTCGCGGATTCATGATACGTTTTGGGTCAAGGGCCAGGCGGATCGCCCGCAGGGCGTTCACCTCCACCGGAGCCTTGTAGCGCAAGGCTTCCTCCGTCTTCATCGCGCCCAGGCCATGCTCGGCGGAGATGGAGCCGCCCAGCCTGGCGACAATGTCGTGAACCCGGCGCGATCCTTCGTCGCGGGCCGCCGAATGGGCGCCGTCGTCGCCCCCATCAGGCCGCAGCACGTCATAATGGATATTGCCGTCCCCCACATGGCCGAAGGCGCAGATCCGGCAGCCGGGGGCAAAGGCCGTCATGGCCGCGCCCGCCTCGTCCAGGAAGTCGGCCACCCGGCTCACCGGCACCGACACATCGTGCTTCCAGGTGGCGCCCTCGGGCTTCTGGGCCGGGGACTGGTTTTCCCGCAGGGACCACAGGGCCTGGGCCTGGGTCTTGGTCTGGGCGACCACGGCGTCGGCGATAAGGCCGGACTCCAGGGCTTGGCTAAGCAGCCGCTCCAGCGCCGCCTCAGCCGAACCCGGCTCGCCAGACGCCAGCTCCACCAGCACGTACCAGGGATGGGGCGCGTCCAGCGGGTCGCGCTGGCCGGCGATGTTCTTCAGCGCGAAGTCGACGCCCACCCGGCTGATCAGCTCAAAGGCCTCCACCCCGCCGCCGGCCGCCTCCTTGGCCCGGGCCAGCAGGTCCAGCGCCGCCCGCGGACTGGCGAGACCCACCATGGCGACGGCCCGCGAGGGCAGAATGGGAAACAGCTTCAGGCTGGCGGCGGTCACCACGCCCAGCGTGCCTTCGGCGCCGATCAGCAGCTGCTTGAGGTCATAGCCGGTATTGTCCTTGCGCAGGCGCTTGAGCCCATTCCAGATCTCGCCATTGGGCAGCACCGCCTCCAGGCCCAGCACCAGGTCCCGGGTGGTCCCATAGCGCAGCACCGCGGTGCCGCCGGCGTTGGTGGAGATCACCCCGCCAATGGTCGCCGTCCCCTGCGAGGCCAGATCGAGGGGAAAGCGCCGGTTCTTCGCCAGCGCCGCCTCATGGGCCCCGGCCAGGGTGACCCCGGCCTCCACCACCATGACGTCGTCCAGGGCGTCCACATCGCGAACGGCCCGCAGGCGTTCGGTGGACAACAGGATCTCGCCCATGGGGATCTGGCCGCCCACCAGGCCGGTGTTTCCCCCCTGCGGGGTGATCGGCACGCCGGCCTCGAAGCAGATGCCAACCACGGCTGACACTGCCTCCGTCGAGCCGGGCAGGGCCAGGAACGGCGTCTGGCCGCTCCAGCGGTCGCGCCATTCCAGCAGCTTGGGCGCCAGGCGCTCGGGATCCTGGCTCCAGCCGCCCTCGCCGAGCACGGCCTTCAGGCGGGAAATTACATCGGCGGGGACGGAAATGGTCATGGGATAAATCTAGCCCCTCACAGCCTAGCCGACAAAGCCCGCCGCCCGGTTCAGGCGGTCAGTGATGGCCTCGCCCAGGCCGTGGGTCGGGATCGGCGCCACGGCGATGGCCCGGGGCGCGGTGCGGTCAGCCGCCCGCAGGTAGGCGAACAGGTTGGCCGCCGCCTCGGCCAGGTCGCCGCTTGGGCTCAGATTGAACACCCGCGGGCCTTCCGCCGCCCCAGGTCCGAAGGCCAGATAGGCCTCGTCCGGCTCCGGCGCAGCAGCATTGAGGCGCACCGGCGCCTGGGGGGCGTAGTGGCGGGCCATGCGGCCGGGCGAGCGGCGGGCGTCATCCTCGGCTTCGGCCAGCGGGCCGATCACCGCCTCGATCTGCGCGCGAGTCACCGCGCCAGGCCGCAGCAGCCGGGGTTCGTCCAGCAGGGCGACCACGGTGGATTCCAGCCCCACGGCGCAGGGCCCGCCGTCCAGGGCGGCGAGCGCAAAGACCCCGGTCTCCTCCAGGGCGTCGGAAAAGGTGGTGGGGCTGGGCCGCCCTGAGCGATTGGCCGAGGGCGCGACCACCGGGCGGCCGAGAGCTGCGATCACAGCCCGGGCCAGCGGATGGCCAGGAACCCGGATGGCGACGCTGTCGAGCCCCGCCCGGGCCAGGTCGCACACCGCATCCCCATCGGCCACCGGGACGACCAGGGTCAGGGGCCCGGGCCAGAAGGCCTGCGCCAGGGCCACGGCGCGATCGTCGAACACCCCCACCGCCCGCCCCATGGCCAGGTCGGCCACATGGGCGATCAGGGGATTGAACCGCGGCCGGCCCTTGGCCTCGAACAGGGCGGCGACGGCGCGGGGATCGCCTGCGTCGGCGGCCAGGCCATAGACGGTCTCGGTGGGCAGGATGGCGAGCGCGCCGCTGGCCAGGGCCTGAGCGGCGCGATCCACCGCCGCATCGGCTTGCGTCATGGTCATGGTTCCATCCTCAAAGGCGCGCCGGTGATAGCCGCAAACCCCGCCCCTTGTCCCCTTAAGGACCGCAAGCCTTGGTGACGCAACGTCACTCGGCCTAAATAGCCCTGCCTCAACAGGAGCCGCCCATGACCTTCCGCGCCCCCGTCCGCGACATCGCCTTCGCCCTGAACGTCGCCGGCCATGGGGACCTTGTGGAGATGAGCTTCCCGGAGCTGGACGCCGACACCGTGGCGGCCGTGCTGGACGCCGCCGGCGCCTTCACCACCGAGGTCCTGGCGCCGTTGAACTGGGCCGGCGATCAGGCCGGCGCCAGCCATGCCGATGGCAAGGTCACCGCCGCGCCGGGCTTCGCCGACGCCTATCGCGCCTTCGCCCAGCAGGGCTGGAACAGCCTGTCGGCCGACGCCGAACACGGGGGCCAGGGCCTGCCCAAGGCCATGGAGCTGGCGGTCTTCGAGATGGTCCATGCGTCCAACATGGCCTTTGGCCTCTGCCCCATGCTGACCCAGGCGGCCATCGAGGCCCTGACCCTGCACGGCACCGAGCGGCAGAAGCGTCTGGTGCTGCCCAGGCTGGTGTCCGGCGAGTGGACCGGCACCATGAACCTNNTCATCACCTGGGGCGACCACGACGCAGCCGACAATATCTGCCACCTAGTGCTGGCGCGCCTGCCCGACGCGCCGCCTGGAGTGAAGGGCATCTCGCTGTTCCTGGCCACCAAGCGGGCGGTGCAGGACGATGGGACGCTGGGCGAGGCCAACCGCCTGTGGGCCGCGTCGATCGAACACAAGCTGGGCATCCACGCCTCGCCCACCTGCGTGATGATGTTCGACGGCGCCCAGGCCGAGCTGGTCGGTGAGCTGAACCAGGGTCTGGCCCACATGTTCGTCATGATGAACGCCGCGCGCCTGCAGGTGGGCGTCGAGGGCGTCGGCATCGCCGAGCGGGCCTTCCAGCAGGCGCTGGCCTACGCCCAGGACCGCACGCAGGGGAAATCCGCCTGGGGCGGCGCCTCGCCAGCCCCCATCTATGACCATCCCGACGTGCGCCGCACCCTGATGCTGATGAAGGCCAAGATCGAGGCGGCCCGGGGCATCTGCTTCATGACCGGCGTGCTGGCCGACCATGCCCACCTGGCGCCCACCCCCGAGGCCCGAGCCAGCGCCAAGGCGAGGCAGGAGCTTCTGACCCCCATCGCCAAGGCCTGGTCCANNATGGGCTTCATCGAGGAGACCGGGGCGGCGCAGCACTATCGCGACGCCCGTATCGGCCCGATCTATGAGGGCACCAACGGCATCCAGGCTCTGGACCTGGCCGGGCGCAAGCTCTCCATGGGCGAGGGCTCGGTGATGGACGCCCTGTGCGCCGAAATCGCCATGACCGCCGAGGCGCTCACCGAGCGTCCTGACCTGACCGAGGCCGGCCGTCGCTTGGCCGACGGCGTTCGCGCCCTGGAGGCCGCCACCGACTGGATGCTGAAGAACCGGGGCGCCCCCTCGGCGGCCGGGGCCACCCCCTATCTGAAGCTGGCCGGCGACGTGATCGGCGGCTTCGTCCTGGCCCGCCAGGCCCTGGCCGCGGCGGCGTCCGACGATCCGTGGATGCAGGCCCGCCTGCCCCTGTTGCGGCTCTATGCCGGCCAGGTGCTGGCTGGGGCGCCCGGGCTGGTGGCGGCGGCGACTCAAGGGGCGGAGGATCTGGAGGCGGTCAGCGCTGCGGCCCTGGCGGGTTAGGCGTCGCGGGCATCTTGCGTCCCATCTGGCGAGGCGGCCATCTGCCCGCCATACCATGGCATAGAGACATGACTCCGCGACCCTTGTTCGCTTAAGGTGCGTCGGGGTCCCGGCGGAAGTCCGGGCCAAGGGGAAAGCAAGATCATGAAGACCAGACTGTTGACGCTCGCCGCCTTCGGGGCGCTGTTGGCCAGCCCGGCCGTCGTCCAGGCGCAGACCTGCGACGCGCCGCCAGTGGCGCGGTGTTCCGGGGCTGAGTGCGCCACCTCGCCGGTGCTGGCCGACCGAGGCCCGGTCACCGATCCCAAGACGGGGCGCAGCTTCTTCCTCGACATGCCGTGCGATCTGAAGCCCGGGGAAGATGTGACCTTCATCCTCAACCTCCATGGCGCCGGCTCCATCGGCAACTGGCAGCGGCACTATTTCCCGGCGGTGGACTACAAGGACCAGCGCCGGCTGGTGATCGCCACCCCTACGGCGGCCACAGAGACCGCCATGTGGCCGGGCGGCCCGCCGGTGCGCCGCTGGGACGGGGCGGCCGACGACGCCCACCTGCAGAACATCACCGAGATGGTGTTCGAGAAGGTTGGCCTGTCCAATGTCGCCGCCTTCTGGCTGGCCGGTCACAGCCAGGGGGGCTTCACCTCCAGCCGCATCGTCTGTTCGGACTTCTTCAAGGACAAGGTCGACGGCTGGCTTAGCCTGTCGGGAGGCCGCATCGGCCAGGCGCCCTTTGTCGCCGCCTTTGGTCCGCCGCTGGCCGACGGCTCCCCGCCCCCGGCGCGCACGGGCCTGCGTGGCGAGATGAAGATCGCCTGCGACATCTCCCACATCTTCGCCATCGGCGAGCATGAGATCGAGTCCCTGCCCGAGACCTCCCCCTGGGCTGAGAAGTACGCCTGCGGGCCCCGGATCCGCCGTCCCGACGTGGTGGACGAGAAGCCCGGCCATGTGTGGGACTATGCCCGTTCGACCTACAAGGTCTGGGGTCTGGCCGCTGCGCCCGGCACAGCCCAGGTCTACGCCTTCCCCGATTGCCAGGACGGCCGGGTGGTGGCCGACGTGGTGCGGATCAACAAGGGCCACACCGAGGGCCTGGAGCCCAAGGTCACCGAGGCCATCCTCGACCTGATCCAGTCGGCGCCGGGCGGCAAGGCGCGCCAGGGGGTCTGAGGCCCGGCCCCCTGCGGCGGCTGGTCGCAGGGGGCCTCCACCCTTGGTTCAAACTTTCCCGGCACGGTTGCGGTCTGTTCCAGGGAATTGTTCGCATGACCGCCACCCCCTCGACCGCCGCCGTTCGCTGCCAGGGGTGCCGCGACGGCGCGGGCCTCGGCTTCGACTTCTCCATGGCCTTCCAGCCGATCATGGACATGGAGACCGGCCAGCCCTTCGCCTATGAGGCTCTGGTGCGGGGACCGGCTGAGGAATCGGCCTGGAGCGTGCTCTCGCAGGTCACCGAAGAGACCCGCTACGCCTTTGACCAGCAGTGCCGGGTCAAGGCCATCGAGACCGCGGTGCGCGCAGGTCTGATGGACGGCCCCGCCCGGCTGTCGATCAACTTCCTGCCCAATGCGGTCTATTCGCCTCAGGCCTGCATCCGCCTGACCCTGGTCACCGCCAGCGCCATGAACCTGCCGTCCGAGCGGCTGATCTTCGAGTTCACCGAGAACGAGCAGATGGCCGAGCCGGCCCATGTGGCCAATATCGTGGCCAGCTACCGGCAGATGGGCTTTGGCACCGCCCTGGACGACTTCGGCGCCGGCCATGCGGGACTGAACCTCCTGGCCCGCTTCCAGCCCGACATCATCAAGATCGACATGGAGCTGGTCCGCGCCCTGGACGAGAGCCTGCCCAAACGGATCATTGTCGCCGGCATCGTGCGCATGTGCGCTGAGCTCGGCATCACCGTCATCGCCGAGGGCATCGAGACGGAGGGCGAGCTCGCCGCCCTGCGCCAGATCGGCGTGCGCTACATCCAGGGTTACCTGCTGGCCAGACCCGCCTTCGAGGCCCTGCCCATCGTCCGCCTGGAGGCTCCGCGCCTGGCGGCCGTGGGCTGAAGCCCCTCAGGCCGGCTGGACGCTGAGCGGCGCGGCCTCGGTTTCCGCCACCAGGGCGCGATAGGCCCGCCAGCTGGCCAGGCCCAGCCATGGGAACACCACCACCAGGGCCAGGAACCCTGTGGCCGCGCTGGCCAGCAGCAGGGCGCAGATCAGCGCCGCCCACAGCAGCATCGGCCCGGGATTGAGCGCCACGGTGCGGAAGCTGGTCAGGGTGGCGACGAACACATTGGCCCGAGGATCCAGCAGCATGGGCGCCGAGACCACCACCAGGGTGAAGGTGAAAAATGCGATGACCCCGCCCACCAGGGTCCCGGCCAGCAGCATGTTATGCCCCTCGGCCGTGGTCAGGGCGAAGGTCGCAAACGCCTCGATGGTGTCGTACATTTGATAGGTCGACAGGCCGAAGACGATCTGGGCGATGCGCCCCCAGAACAGATAGATCAGCAGCAGGGCCAGGCCGAGATAAGCCACGTCCTGGCGGAAGGCTGGCCGCACGAAGACGATCTGGCCAAGGCTCGGACGCTCGCCGGCCTCCAACCGCCGCCCGGCCTCATAGGGGCCCATGGCCAGCATGGGCGCGACGAAGACGAAACCGAAGGTGAGCGTGAGCGCCCAGAAGACCGCGTCCGACACATAGAGCCCGTAGAGCAGGCCCGAGCTCAGGCCCGCGATCATCATGCCGTAGCCGATGAGGGGGACCGGCGCCCGCAGCAGGTCGGAAAATCCCTGGCCCAGCCAGATAAAGGGGTCGGCAAACCCCACGCGCCGCACACCCGGCAGCCCGCCATTCGCACTCATCGTCTCGCTCCCACAGTCCCAGCGGCTTTTCGCCGTCTCTGACGGTGAAGCTTAACGCCGGGCGCGGGCGCCTGTCCAACGGGTCAGGCGCCCGCAAGTCGGGGTGCGACGATCAGGTCAGGACGATGATCGCCACCCGGCGGTTCTGGGACCGGCCCTCGGCGGTTTCATTGGGCGCCACCGGCGACTCCTCGCCATAGGAGATGGTGGCCATGCGGTTCAGCGCGATGCCCTGCTGGCTGAGATACTTGCGCACCGCCTCGGCCCGGGCCTCGCCCAGCTGGTCGTTGTAGCCTGACGGGCCGGTGGAGTCCGTGTGGCCCTGGATCTCCAGATAGACGTTGCGGTTTTCCGCGGTCAGCCGCTGGACCAGTTCGGAAAGCCGCGCCTCGGCCTCCGGCGACAGGGCGTGGCGGTCGGACGGGAACTTCACCGAGTCGTCCGACAGAACCACCTCATAGAGGAACTTGCCCTCGGCCAGCTTGTGGGCCGCATTGGCCCGGGCCAGGGCTTCGCCGGCGGTGCCTTGCACCTGCGTCACCCGGCCATCAACCACGGCGACCTCGTCGCGGACGAAACTCTTGGTGGCGCAGCCGCTGGCCACCAGGCCGGCCATCACCAGAACACTGACGGTCGCCGCCGACCGAAGTTTAGATCTCGTCATTCCAGATACCTTTCTGCAATGCAGATCCCATCCCCATCTGCCATGAAGCCGCCATTGGGTTTCCTCATCACGGCCCCGTGAAGGCGCGTTCGTGGCCTCAAAATGGCGCCTTGACCATAGGACGGCCCGCCCGGCGCCACCTTGATGACGCATCGCCGTGGGTCCCTTGGGTCCCGATCACGGCGGCGAGAGGTTCATGTCAGAGCGGCGCAACAGGACGGCGCGCGGGGCCGCAGGACTGGCGAGCTTGGTGCTGCACGGCCTCATCCTCGGCGCCCTGGCGCTCGGCCGGCCGCCCGAGCCGGCGCCCGAGGCGCGCCCGATCCTCGTGGCCCTGATCCCGCCGACCCCGCCGGAGCCCGAGCCGCCGCCGGAGCCTGAGCCTGAGCCCGCCGAGGCGCCGGAGGGGCCAGCCGAGAACGACACGAGTCCGCCAGCCGCCGCCACGCCGCCCGCCCCTGCGCCGAAGCTCGCCCCGCCCGCCCCACCGCCCCGTCAGGCCAGGCCTGCGCCTCGCCCGCCGGAGATCCCGCCCCTTCCCGTGCCACCAGCGCCCAAGGCTCCGACCTACGCCCTGCTCACGGCGGCAGAGACCGCAGGCGCCACCACGGTGGGCGAGGGCCCCGGCGGGGGTCTCAACGGAACGGGAAGCTCAGGCGCCGGAACCGGCGACGGGGCCGGCGGCGGCGGGGCGTCCTGCAGCATGATCGCCCGGCTTCAGGCCGCGCTGCGCAAAGACCCCAAGATCCGCGCCACGGTAGCCGACGCCAGCGCTGCGGCCGGCGCCCGGGGCCGCGCCCTGCATCTGTGGGACGGGGACTGGGTCCAGACGCCGGGCCAGGCGGGCAAGGGGCTGGCCGGCGTGCGCCAGGCCATCGCCGTGGAGGTGGCCTTCGCCCCCGAAGCCTGCCGCCGCGATCCCGTCCAGGGACTGGTGGTCCTCAGCCTCGCCGACGGCCCCTCGGCCCCCCGCCTGGCGCTGGGCGAAGCGACTTGGCGCTGGTCCGACCTCCTGGAGGCCCGGCGTTAGGTATGCGACCGCCCTCGTCCTTCGAGGCCCTCCGGGCGCCTCAGGATGAGGACGGAATGAAACGGCTCAACTCCCCTCCCTCATCCTGAGGTGCGAGCGCAAGCGAGCCTCGAAGGACGCACGGCCCCACCGCCGCCGCCTCGCGCGCCGCAGGCGCTTTCAAGATCGGACACAAAGGACACGAAGGATCGCGAAGGACACGAAGACGAGGCCGCGGGCGCCTTTGTGTCCTTGGCTTCCTTTGTGTCCTTCGTGTCCCCTCTTTTTCTACTCGCGCTGCGCGCAAAGCCCCCCGGTTGCCGACCCTAGGGGAAACCCCGCCATCCTCCCCCCACCACAGCCGAGGCCACATCGGCGCGGGAGGAGAAGAGCCATGACCACGCCCCCCACCGCCTGCATCATCGGGGCTGGCCCCTCGGGCTTCACCACGGCCAAGCGGCTGAAGGACGAGAACATTCCCTTCGACGTCTTCGAAATGTCCGACGACGTGGGCGGCAACTGGTACTTCAACAATCCCAACGGCATGTCGGCCTGCTACGAGAGCCTGCACATCGACACCTCGAAATGGCGCCTGGCCTTCGAGGACTATCCCGTGCCCGCCGACTGGCCAGACTTCCCCCACCACAGCCAGCTCCTGCAGTACTTCCGCGACTATGTGGACCACTTCGGACTTCGCCCGCACATCACCTTCAACACCGCCGTCACCAGGGCGGTGCGCACCGACGACGGCCGCTGGGCCATCACGCTCTCGAGCGGGGAAACCAAAACCTACGACGTCCTCTTCGTCGCCAACGGCCACCACTGGGACCCGCGCACGCCGGACTATCCCGGCGAATTCTCAGGCACAGCCTTCCACGCGCACGCCTATCGCAGCCCCTTCGATCCCATCGACCTGCGCGGCAAGAACGTGGTGGTGGTCGGCATGGGCAATTCGGCCATGGATATCGCCTCGGAGCTGTCCCAGAAGCCGATCGCAAAGACCCTGTGGGTGGCCGCCCGCCGGGGCGTCTGGGTGCTGCCCAAATACATCAACGGCCGCGTCGCCGACAAAGCCGCCATGCCCCACTGGATGCCGCGAAAGCTGGGCCTGCGCCTGGCCGCCAAGCGCATCCGCAAGGTGGTGGGCAATATGGAGGACTACGGCCTGCCGGCGCCCGACCACGAGCCCCTGACCGCCCACCCCTCGGTGTCGGGCGAGTTCCTCACCCGCGCCGGCTGCGGCGACATCAAGTTCAAGCCCAACATCGCCGAGCTGATGGACCATCAGGTCCGCTTCGAGGACGGCAGCGTGGAGGCGGTCGACGCCATCATCTACGCCACCGGCTATCACATCAGCTTCCCGTTCTTCGAGGACGCCGCCTTGCGCCCCGACGCAGAAAACCGCTTCCCCCTCTTCAAGCGGATGATGAAGCCCGGCGTGCCGGGCCTCTTCTTCATGGGCCTGGCCCAGCCCCTGCCGACCCTGGTCAACTTCGCCGAGCAGCAGGCCAAGCTGGCGGCCGCCTGCATCACCGGCCGCTACGTCCCGCCGAGCGCGCCTGAGATGGAGGCCATCATCGCCAAGGACGAGGCCCTGCACATGGGCCACTTCTACAAGAGCCAGCGCCACACCATCCAGGTCGACTTCGGGCTCTATGTGCACGACCTGCTGAAGGAGATCGCCCGCGGCCAGGCCCGCGCCCGTAAGGCGCAGACCGACCGCCCGGTCCCAGCTTGATCGCGCTGGCCGGGCGTGACGCCGGAACTGTTAGGCCGGCTCTACCTCGCGGCGCAGGCGGCGCAGGGCTACGGCGACTTTCATGGAGGCCACGCCAAATGGGGTCTCCGTGCCCAGCATCCGCTCGGCTGTGGCGTCGTCCTTGCGGTTGATGGCCTCGGCCACCTTTCCGGCGCAGACATGGAAATCGCGGTGCGCCTCAACACACTGCAGATAGGTCACATTGGTCCCCAGGCGCAGGCGCGCCTCCCCATGCAGCCAGCGGCCGAGGTCACAGTTGCGATCCGAACAGATGGCCTGGGCGTCCAGCGTGTCGTGATTGGACAGCGCCACCCGCAGCTTCACCTTCCAGTCGGCATGGGCGGCCGTCGCCTTGTCGAAATCCATCACTAACCCCGTTTCTTGGTTGTCTTATGGGGCGAAGATTGCCGCCAACGGGCTGAACAAACTCCTAAGGTGAGGCGGTGAGGCGCGGCTATACTGCCCGGAATGGGTAAGATGGACCGACCAGGAACCGGCGCCCAAGCCTCACCGGCCAGGGGAAGACCAGATGGGCAGGCGTCGCTTGGGCAACCAGTGAGAACTTTTGAAGCCTGGTCGGTCGCCTCCACTAGCTCATCGACCCCCTCTATCGCCGGGCCAGATAAAATCGATTTCTGCGATGCAGCATGGGGTGGTAGGAAGGTGGTGTTTCCTCCTCCTATCCACCCACCCAACGTCCGGAGAGATCGCGCATGGCTTCCGTCAACACGTCCATTCTTCCCTTCACCGCCCAGGCCTATAAGGGCGGCAAGTTCGTCGAGGTCAGCGACGCCGACCTGAAGGGCAAGTGGTCGGTGGTGTTCTTCTACCCGGCCGACTTCACCTTCGTCTGCCCGACGGAGCTGGAGGACCTGGCCGACAACTACGCCCAGTTCCAGAAGCTCGGCGTGGAGATCTATTCGGTCTCGACCGACACCCACTTCTCGCACAAGGCCTGGCACGACTCCTCGCCGGCCATCGGCAAGATCCAGTACACCATGGTCGGCGACCCCTCGGGCCTGATCACCAACAACTTCGGCATGATGCGCGAAGGCCAGGGCCTGGCTGACCGCGGCACCTTCCTGATCGACCCCGAAGGCGTGATCCAGTTCATGGAAGTCACCGCCGAGGGCATCGGCCGCAACGCCATGGAGCTGCTGCGCAAGATCCGCGCGGCCCAGTACGTGGCCGCCCATCCGGGCGAAGTCTGCCCGGCCAAGTGGGAAGAAGGCGAAAAGACCCTTTCGCCCTCCCTCGACCTCGTCGGCAAGATCTAGGACGACGACCAGCTCTGGCGGGGGCGAGACCTCCGCCAGCGGCCCTTTGACGACGGCGCCCGTCGCCGCCTGGAGCCCCCTTCAGGCCGGCGGCGGGGAATGCTTGACCCGCCCACCCCATTCTCCCCCGCTCATGGGGCGCGTCTCGCGCGAGCGACCTTGCGCGCCGCCCCGCCCATGCGAACACCGGAGCCGAGCCATGTTGGACGCCACGCTGAAGAGCCAGCTGCAGGGCTATCTGCAGAACGTGACCCAGCCGGTGGAGCTGGTCGCCTCGCTGGGCGATGGCCCCAAGGCCGCCGAGATGGGCGAGTTGCTCGAGGACATCGTCTCGGTCTCGGCCGGCAAGGTGACCCTGCGCACCGACGGGGATGACGCGCGCAAGCCCTCCTTCGAAATCCACCGGGCCGGAACCGATGTGGCCGTGACCTTCGCCGGCCTGCCCATGGGCCACGAATTCACCTCGCTGGTGCTCGCCCTGCTGCACGTCGGCGGCCATCCGCCCAAGGTCGACGCCGAGGCCATCGAACAGGTGAAGGCGCTGGAGGGCGACTTCGTGTTCGAAACCTATTTCTCTCTGTCGTGCCAGAACTGCCCCGACGTGGTGCAGGCCCTGAACACCATGGCCGCGCTCAACCCCCGCATCCGCCACACCGCCATCGACGGCGCGCTCTTCCAGGAAGAAGTCGCCGCCCGCCAGATCATGGCCGTGCCCACCATCATGCTGAACGGCCAGCCCTTCGGTCAGGGCCGCATGACCCTGGAACAGGTGCTGGCCAAGCTCGACACCGGGGCGGCCGCCCGGGACGCGGCCAAGATCAAGGCCAAGGACGCCTTTGACGTGCTGGTCATCGGCGGCGGTCCGGCCGGCGCGGCCGCGGCTATCTATGCGGCGCGCAAGGGCATCCGCACCGGCATCGCCGCCGAGCGGTTCGGTGGTCAGGTGCTCGACACCATGGCCATCGAAAACCTCACCGGCACCCCGCACACCGAGGGCCCCAAGCTCGCCGCCGACCTGGAGCGCCACGTGCGCGACTATGAGGTCGACATCATGAACCTGCAGAAGGCCGCCAAGCTGATCCCGGCGTCTGAGACCGGCGGCCTGGTGGAGATCG
>DJWR01000177.1:0-6811 GCA_002441055.1 Caulobacteraceae bacterium UBA6225
GCTTCGGAGGCCTGAGGGCCTCCGCAGGCCTCAGTCGGCCGGGGCCTGCGCAGTTCTGTCGAGATAATCCAGAGCCGTCAGGACCTGCGCCCGCACACCCACCTCAAGCGCCGCCTCATCGATGGTGAAGAAGGGTGAATGGTTGGTCCCGGGCGGAAAGCCGACGCCGAGCCGGTAGAACAGCCCGGGGACGACGGCCTGGAACTCTGAAAAGTCCTCAGCGCCGGTGATTTTCCCCGTATCAGGGTCCACGGGACCAAACGCCGCGACCGCCAGGGTCGGGGCCATCAGGCGGGCCAGCTCAGCGTCATTGGTGACCACTGGCGTGGTTCCGCCCATGGTCAGCTTTCCCTCCGCCCCATAGCGCGCCACAATCCCGTCTACGGCCGCCTGCATCTGAGCGATGGTGGCGGTGCGCATGTCCGGTTCAAAGGTGCGAAGTGTGCCCCCCATCATCATGTCCTCTGGAATGATGTTGTGGCGAACCCCGCTCTGGATAACCGCAACAGTGATGACGGTGGGCGAGCGGGCCACATCAAGCCGACGGGCGGCGATCTGGTTGAAGGCCTGGACGATCTCGGCGCTCAGGGACGCCAGATCGATCCCGTCCCAGGGCCGGGCCCCGTGGGTCTGCTTGCCCTTGATGCGGATCTCATAGGAATCGGCCGCCGCCATCATCGGTCCGCTGCGATAGGCGATGGCTCCGACTTCGCCGGGGCTCACATGCAGGCCGAAGATCGCCCCAGGGCGCGGGTTCGCCAGAGCGCCCTCAGCGACCATCATCGCCGCGCCACCGTCTTCGCCGGGCGGCGGGCCCTCCTCTGCGGGCTGGAAGATCAGGACCACCGTTCCGGCGATGTCGGCCTTCATGCTGGCCAGCACCTCGGCGGCGCCCATCAGGATCGCCACATGGGCGTCGTGTCCGCAGGCGTGCATCACAGGGGTGGGTTGGCCGTTGTACTCGCCGGTGACCTTGGAGGCGAAGGGCAGGCCCGTCTTCTCGGCCACTGGAAGAGCATCCATGTCGGCGCGCAGGGCGACGACGCCGCCAGGTTTTCCACCCTTCAGCGTCGCCACCACGCCCGTGTGGGCGACGCCGGTCTTCACCTCATAACCCAGGGCGCGAAGGTGATCGGCCACCAGGGCGGCGGTGCGGAACTCCCGGTTACCCAACTCAGGATGCTGATGGATATCCCGCCGCCAGGCGACGACCTTGGGCTGCAGCGCCTGCGCCGCCGCGAACACCGCAGCCTTGTGCGGGCTTTCCTGAGCCGCGGCCGAACCGCCCCAGCTGATCACGGCCATGGCCGCGCTAAACAGGACGGCCTTGGAGAAGTTCGGGCTCATCTCAGCGCTCCGGATTTGAGGCGACGGGGCGGACGATGCGCCCGCCCTTCATGGGGCTTGGGGCCCCTGTGGTCGCGGGAAAGGAGATCGGCAGATCCCGCGCGGTGCGGGCCGCCAGATAGGCGAAGGCCTCGGCTTCAATGGAGTCGCCGCGCCACTCCACATCCTCGGCTGTCAGCACCTGCACCTTCAGGCGTTCACGAAGCGCCTTCATGATCTCAGGGTTGTGACGTCCCCCGCCGCAGACGATCACCACCTCGGGACTGGTCTCAAGCTTCTGGAAGCCGAGCTTCACGGCCTCAGCGGTGAACGCCACCAGGGTGGCCGCGGCGTCCTCAAGCTTCAGAGCTTCCAGAGGGTCCAGGGAAAAATCATACCGATCCAGCGACTTCGGCGGGGGGGCGTCGAAGTACGGATGCGCCAGAAGCGCCCGGAGGACACCTTCGTCCACCAGGCCGACGCTGGCGTAGTTGCCCTTGTCGTCGAACCGGCCAGCGCCGCGCGCCTGGACCAGCAGGTCGATCATCCCGTTGCCCGGCCCAGTGTCGAAAGCCACCAGTTCGCCAACCCCGGGCCAGAGGGTGACATTGGCCACCCCGCCAATGTTCAACACCGCCAGGGGCGGGGTCATGGCTGAGGCTCGCGCCCGCGCCAGATGATAGATTGGGGCCAGTGGGGCGCCTTCCCCGCCGGCGGCCACATCGGCTGATCGGAAGTCGAAAGCGACCGGCACGCCGGTCTGTTCAGCCAGCCAGGCGGCGTCGCCGAGTTGCACCGTCCGACCGGGCTGACCCTCTCTGGGCCGTTCGTGCAGAACGGTCTGGCCGTGCATGCCAATGAGATCAAGATCGGACCAAGCGAGATCGTTGTCAGACAGGAAGGCGTCTGCAGCCTCGAAATGCTCCCGGGCGATGGCGGCGGCGGCCTCGGCGAACACCTCCGGTTCAGGCGAGTCTCTCTCCCAGCCGCGGGCGGCCTCAGTGGCGGCCAGCACCAGCTTTCGCACCGGCTCGCTGAGCTTGCGCTCGCCGGCCGGGCCAAACGCCTCGATGGTCTCGCCATCGGTCTCCAGCACCGCCATGTCGACAGCGTCGAGGGAGGTGCCAGTCATGAATCCCAGTACGCGCATCCGCCTTGACTGCCATGGCTGTGGCCCGCTAGCTAGCCGCCATGATCGACCCCCGCGCCATCACCGGCCTGTATTACCGCGCCCCCTAGACGGCGCGGTTCGATCTCTCGCGCCCACCCCCTGGTCGGCGCGCCCCTTCGAACCCCTCGAACGCCAGCGTTTCCGGCCCGCTTACCGGAGACCCTTTCAGATGACTCTCGAACTTTCCGATCCTTGCGTGCTAGAGCCCGAACCTTCCCATTCGAAGCCCGGCTCCATGACCAGCGATCCTGCGTTCAAATCCGAATTCCTGCGTCTTATGCAGACGCGCGGCTACATCAATCAGATCACCCATTCAGCTGAGCTGGACGAGGCCTGCCTGGCCGGGCCGGTCGTCGCCTACATCGGCTTCGACGCCACAGCGCCCAGCCTGCATGTGGGGCACCTGTTCTCGATCATGACCCTGCGGCGGCTGCAACAAAGTGGCCATAAGCCCATCGTCCTTATGGGCGGCGGCACCACGAAGGTGGGTGACCCTACCGATAAGGACCAACAGCGCCCCCTGCTGACCGACGCTCAGATCCAGGGAAACATCGACTCCATCAAGACCGTCTTTCAGCGGTTCCTGACATTCGGCGACGGACCCGCCGACGCCGTAATGGTCAACAATGCGGAGTGGCTGGAGAGCTTTGGATACCTCCAGTTTCTGCGGGACTACGGCGTCCATTTCACCATCAATCGCATGTTGAGCTTCGACAGCGTCAAGAACCGGCTGGACCGCGAACAGCCGATGACCTTCCTCGAGTTCAACTACATGCTCATGCAGTCGGTGGACTTCCTGGAGCTTGAGCGTCGCTACGGCTGCGTCCTGCAGATGGGTGGGTCCGACCAGTGGGGCAATATCGTCAACGGGGTCGAACTGATCCGCCGGGTGGACCAGAAGCCCGCCTTTGGCCTGACCACACCCCTGCTCTCCACGGCGTCCGGCCAGAAGATGGGCAAGAGCGTGGGCGGGGCGGTGTGGCTCAATGCCGACATGCGCAGCCCCTACGACTACTGGCAGTTCTGGCGGAACACCGAGGACGCCGATGTCGGCCGCTTCATGCGGCTGTTCACCGACCTGCCCCTGGACGAGATCGCCCGCCTCGAAGCTCTGGAAGGCGCGCAGATCAATGAGGCCAAGAAGGTGCTGGCCAACGCCGCCACCACCCTCCTCCACGGGGAGGAGGCGGCCAAGGCTGCTGAGGCCGCCGCCGTGGCAGCGTTCGAACAGGGGCAGGTGTCCGACGACCTGCCGACGTTTGAACTGCCGCTGGCAGACCTGGAGGCGGGCGTCGTCCTGGCGGCCCTGGCCGCCGATGTGGGACTGGCTGCGTCCCGCGGGGAGGCCCGGCGCCTGGCGCAGGGCGGCGGATTGCGGGTCAATGACAAGGCCGAGTCCGACGCCAACCGCGTCCTGGATGCATCCGACCTGGTGGACGGCGTCGTAAAGTTGGCGGCGGGCAAGAAGAAGATCGTGCTGGTGCGGCCCGTCTGACCACGCGATGCAAAATGGAGACGTCAGCCATGGCTGAACTGGATATCGGCGCTCCGGCGCCCGCCTTCGAACTGGAGGGGCCCGAAGGCCCGATCCGTCTGGCCGACTTCGCTGGCCAGACGCTGGTGCTGTATTTCTATCCCAAGGACGACACCTCCGGCTGCACCAAGGAGGCTATCGACTTCTCTGAGCAGATCGAGGCCTTCGCCGCGGCCGGGGCCTCTGTGCTTGGGGTCTCCAAGGACTCTGTGGCCTCTCACGCCAAGTTCGCTGCAAAGCACGACCTGAAGGTCCAGCTGGGTTCTGATCCCAGCGGGGCCGTGGTCGAAGCCTACGGCGCCTGGGTGGAAAAGAGCATGTATGGCCGCAAGTACATGGGCATCGATCGCTCGACCTTCCTGGTGGATGGCGCAGGCCAGATCGCTGGCGTGTGGCGCAAGGTGAAGGTCCCTGGTCACGCCGCCGCCGTGCTCAAGGCGGCGACGGCCCTGAAGGGCTAAACGCCGACATTCCACCCCGCCGTGGGAACCGTCCCGGGGCGGACTGTGTTGTAGAATTGTCGCGCAACCGGGGAATGTCTTCCGCCCCCCGTGGGCCACGTCTGATCCGTGTGGCGCGGCGATTCAGTCTCGTTTAACGACATAGTGGAATCGTGAGCGAAGCTGGGCTTTTGTTCCCTTGCGGCGCGAAGGGCCTTGCGCGCCCTATTCATCTCATTGCATATCGTCGTCGCTGCTCCTGGTAACTGTAGCGATGAGCATGAAACGCATAACGCGCCTCCGCCGTTCGCTCGAAGAGCTCTTCCCCGAGCGCCATCTCTATGTCCGTTCCGGCGGCGAGATGCGCGCCTACGTTCTGACCACCCCCAAGCAGATCCTGGGCGCTGGCGCCGTCGCCGCAGCAGCCCTTTGGATGGGAGTCTGCACGGCGGCCATGATGGTCAGCGCCATGCAGATGTCCGCCAGCGATCAGGAGATCGCCCGGACTGAGGCCAAGTATGAGCGCTGGATCGCCGACCGGCAGGCCCGCCTGAACAGCGCCGTGGCCCAACTCAACGCCACCAACGGATCGATCGACGACCTCGCCCTGTCAGTGGAGCGCCGTCACGCCGCCCTGGCGATGCTGCTCAGCGACTATAGAGACACCCCTGGGGCTTCGGAGGCCCTAGCCCCCGAAATCCAGCGCGCAGCCGCCACCCCCGAAATCACCGACCCCGTCCGGCGGGTCGAGTTGGTCCGGGCCAGCCAGGAACGCCTGCTGGACTCCGCCGACAGTTTCGCCAAGGGCCGTGCTGAACGTCTGCGCATGGCTTTCCGTCTGGCGGGCCTTAGCCCCAATGGTTATGCGCCTAAGTCTGGCGCCCTGGGTGGTCCCCTGATTGAAGCCCGCGACCCCAAGGCCCTGGCCGCTGTCCTCGACGTGGATGAGGATTTCGCCGCCCGCATTCAGCATGCGGCGACCAACCTGTCTGAAGCCCGGGCGCTGGACACCGCCGCGCAGAAGCTGCCGCTTGCCAAGCCCACCGCGGGCGGGCGACAGACAAGCAGCTTCGGGGTGCGTTTCGACCCCTTCACCAAGCGGCCAGCCTTCCATTCCGGCCTCGATTTTGGCGGCGGATTCATGACCCCGATCCTGGCCACCGGCCCTGGGGTCGTATCCTTCGCCGGCGTGCGGTCAGGCTACGGCAACACCGTCGAGATCGATCATGGCCAGGGCTTCAAGACCCGCTATGCCCATATGCAGGCCATTGCTGTAAAGCCCGGCCAACGGGTCGCTGTGGGTCAACGGGTCGGCGGCATGGGCTCCACCGGACGCTCCACCGGCGTCCATCTCCATTATGAAGTCTGGGTCAATGGCCGCGCCCAGAACCCCAGCCGTTTTGTCAAAGCGGGCGAGTATGTTCAGCAAGCAGCCGACTAAATCGGACTCCTCGAAGATCCTGGCCCGCCTCGATGCGCCGCCGCCCATTCCCGAGGGCGCCTCGACCCGTAAGGCGCCCACCGTCGCCTCCCTTATCTCTGAAAACCTCACCGTCGAGGGCGGCATCTCTGGCGAGGGTGAGATTCATATCGACGGGATCGTTCGCGGCGATGTCCGCATCGGCAAGCTGACCATTGGTGATACGGGCCACGTTGAGGGCTCCATCTTCGCCGAAGTGGTCGAGGCCCGCGGACGAGTGATCGGCGCGATCACCGCCAAGCAGGTGCGCCTCTATGGCACCTGCTATGTCGATGGTGACATCACCCATGAGCAGTTGGCCATGGAGACAGGGGCCTTCTTCCAGGGGCGCAGCCTGAAGTTCCAACGGCCACCGGCTGAGCCCCCGACCAAGTCCGCGCCACCGGCGCTGGAAGCGCCCACCCCGAGCCCAACCGCTGCAGCCGCCAGCAACGCCCCCCAGCCTAAGCCCGTCTTTTAGAGAGACGGGACTGACTCAGGCCTCTCGGGTCAGCCCCACCCGCTGGGCCAGAGACGCGCCCATGAAGGCGTCCAGGTCGCCATCCAGCACCCCGTCGGTGTCCGATGTCTCCACATCGGTGCGCAGGTCTTTGACCATCTGATAGGGCTGCAGGACGTAGGACCGGATCTGGTGNNTAGGAGCGGATCTGGTGGCCCCAGCCGATGTCGGTCTTCTGGTCTTCCAGCGCCTGCTGCTCGGCCTCGCGGCGCTGCAACTCGCGTTCATAGAGCCTGGCCCGCAGCATTTTCCAGGCCTCGTCCCGGTTGGCGTGCTGAGACCGGCCCGACTGACAAGCCACCACGACACCCGTGGGAATGTGGGTCAGGCGCACCGCGGAGTCGGTGGTGTTGACGCTCTG
>DJWR01000177.1:6931-9588 GCA_002441055.1 Caulobacteraceae bacterium UBA6225
TTGACCTGCAAGGTGGCCGACTTGATGCCAGCTTGTTCGCCTGAGGTCTCTTCGATCAGCTCGACGCTCATGCCGTGCTGCTGGGCCCAGCGGGTGTACATGCGCAGCAGCATGCCGGCCCAGTCGTTGGACTCGGTTCCGCCGGCGCCGGAATTGATCTCAACATAGGCGTCGTTGCCATCAGCCTCGCCAGACAGCAGGGCCTCCAGCTCGGCCCGGGCGGCCCGTTCCTTGATCGCCTTCAGCTCGTCGCGAGCCTCATCGAGGCTGGCTTCGTCACCCTCCTCATCGGCCATTTCGGCCAGGGCCAGGGCGTCCTCCAGGCCGCGTTCCAGGCCGCGCACCGCGTCGACCTGACCGGCCAGCCGCTGGCGCTCGCGCATCAGCGCCTGGGCCTCGGCCGCATTGTCCCACAGGGTCGGATCCTCGACCCGGGCGTTCAGTTCATCGAGGTGACGGAGGGCTGGTTCCCAGTCAAAGACGCCTCCTGAGCAGTCCGATGGACTGCTCGATGTCGGCCGCCATGGCCTCGACATCCGCTCTCATGGATCGCTCCTGGCAATCGGTTGTGATCCCCCTGCCCTTTGCATGGCAGGCGATTCAAGGGGCAGCGGGATAACGCGACCGTCGGCCTAATACAATCCGCTCATGTCGTCGGCCGGGGCGGCCGCCTCCCCCGCATTTCCCGCCCCACTGACCCGACCATCAGGCCAGACCTTGTTGTAGGGCATGGGACCGCCAGATCCTGGGGTCACGGTCTGGGTCGGCGCACGGGGCTCCGTACCCGGGCGGAAGGCTTCCCGAATGCCGCGGACGGTGGCGTATTTTGCGTTCTCCGGCGGTTGGAAATCGACCTCGGGCATGCCCTTCACCGCCTCCTGCATGAAGGCGGTGAAGATGGGAACAGCCGCCGTCGTTCCCGTCTCCCCAAAGCCCAGGGGCCGGTTGTCATCAAAGCCGATAAACACCCCCGCCACGATCTGAGGCGTGAAGCCGACGAACCAGGCGCTGCGATACTCGTTCGTGGTGCCCGTCTTTCCGCCCACCGGACGCCCAAGCACCGAGACAGAGGTCGCGGTGCCGCGCTGGACCACGCCCTGCAGCATGGAGGTGATCTGGTAGGCGGTGATCGGGTCCATCACCTGATCACCGGCCAAGGGCACCCGAGGGCTCTCATCCCCATTGAACCCGGCGGTGCAACGTGGACAGTCGCGCCGGTCGGCCCGGTAGATGACCTTGCCCTCCCGGTCCTGCACCAGCTCAATCAGATGGGGCTCGATCCGGCGACCGCCGTTCACGAAGGCGGCATAGGCGGCGGTCAGGCGAAATGGCGTCGTCTCACCTGCCCCCAGGGACATGGCCAAGACAGGTTCCATTTCGTCCACGACGCCCATTCGGACGGCCAGATCGCTAATCTTCCGCATCCCCACGCCCTGAGCGAGGCGGACGGTCATGGCGTTGCGCGACAGCTCCAGGCCGCGCCGCAGGGTCAGCGCTCCGTAGTACCGGCGATTGTAATTTTCCGGCGTCCAGGTTTCGCCCTCACGCCCCTGAAGGGTGATCATGGAGTCCATCACCACGCTGGCCGGCGTGTAGTCGTCCTCCAGCGCCGCAGCATAGACGATCGGCTTGAACGCCGACCCAGGCTGACGCATGGCCTGGGTCGCCCGATTGAAGTTGGACAGCGAGAAGGAATAGCCGCCCACCATCGCCACGACCCGGCCGGAATGGGGTTCAATCGCCACCAGAGCCCCGTTGACCTGGGGCACCTGTTTCAGCCGGAACGAACCCCCATCGGCCTCTGGGGGCTCCACAAAGACGAGGTCGCCAACCGCAAGCCCCTTGCCGGCCCTGGCCCAGGTGACGTCCTGACCCGCCAGCGGGCCGGATGCGCCGTCTTCCGCCACCTCGACCTGGACGTCGCCTCCGGCGACACGAGTGACCGCGGCCGCCCGCCAGCGCCGCCGCTCGGCCGGGGCTGCGGCCTGCCGGGCGAGGGCCTGCCAGCCGTCCTGCAGCTCGACCTTGCCCCAGGCGCCACGCCAGCCATGACGGCGATCATAGGCTTCCAGCCCGTCCATCAGCGCCACGCGGGCGGCGGTCTGCAGGGCGGGGTCCAGGGTGGTCCGCATGTAATAGCCGCCTTCATTCAGGCGGGGACCGAGGGTCTCCAGTCCACGACGGCGGACCTCTTCGACGAAATAATCCGCATCGCGGTATTTGGCCCGCGTCGGGGCGGCCTGAACCACCAGGTCCTGCGCCCGCGCCTCGGCGGCCTGGGCCTCAGTGATCCAGCCCAGATCAGCCATCTCGCCGATCACCCAGTTGCGGCGCGAAATGGCCGCAGCCTTGCGCCGCTGCGGATGATAGTTCTGCGGCCCCTTGGGCAGGGCCGCCAGATAGGCCGCTTCGGCGACGGTGAGATCGGTGATGGATTTGCCAAAATAGTTGTAGGCCGCAGCCCCGACCCCATAGGAGCGATAGCCGAGCCAGATCTCGTTCAGATAGAGCTCGAGGATCTGCTCTTTACTAAGCGTCTTCTCCAGCCGCTGGGCGAGCACAGCCTCCTTGAACTTCCGTCCAATGGTGGCGTCGCTGGTCAACAGGACGTTCTTGGCGACCTGCTGGGTGATGGTCGACCCGCCCTCCAGGCGGCG
>DJWR01000177.1:9685-31498 GCA_002441055.1 Caulobacteraceae bacterium UBA6225
TAGATCGCCACGGCGAAGCCCGCCACGGCGATCAGGCTGAGCACCGCCACGCCGGCGATCGCGACCCATCTCTCAGGGGGATGCAACTGTGCTGACCTCCGCAGGCGCCCTCGCCCGTCAGACCGTCATCTAACGCGCATCACGCCGGGCGCCAACGGGGGCGAGGCCGGAGCCAGGACAGGCCTCGCCTCAGCGGGCCGCCAGCTGGCTCTGTTGGCGGAAATAGTCGTCGATCGCATCGCCGATACTGTTCATGAACCGGGTCCGCCGTCCGCCATCCATCAGATTGGCCTCGTCATGAACATTGGTCATGAAGCCCATCTCCAGCAGAATCGCCGGCACGTCAGGGGCCAGCAACACCACAAAGCCGGCGTCCCGGTGGCTGCGACGCAACAGGGGCATGTGCGAGTCGGCCCGGGTCAGCACCAGCTCAGCAAAGGTCGCTGAGCGATTCTTTGTCGCCCGCTGGGTCAGATCAAACAGGATGTCCCGAACGCCCTGATCGCCGCCACTAAGGCTCGCATTCATGAACCAGTCGTCCTTGGAGACGAATTTCGCCGCCCGGCCGGAGGCCTGCTCAGACAGGGTATAGACCGATGTGCCGCGAGTATTGGCGTCCGCGCCCGCATCAGCATGGAGGGAGATGAAGAGATCGGCGCCAGCCCGACGGGCGATCTGCACGCGAGTCTCCAGGGGGACATAGACATCGCTGCTGCGGGTCATGACCACCTTATACTTACCGCCCCGCTCCAGGCGGTCTCGCAGGGCGAGCGCTGCGGCAAGAGTCACATCCTTCTCGAAGCCACGAGAGCCCCGGGCCCCGGGATCACGCCCCCCATGACCAGCGTCAATCACAACCACCTTCTTCAGCGGCAGGGGCTTGGCCGTCGATGTCGCCGGCCGGCGCGCTGGGCGGGAAATGAAGGTCGCGCTGGGCGGTCCGGCCGAGGCGATGTCAATCACATAACGATAGTGGTCAACGCCATCGGCGGGGGGCAGCAGAAAGCGGCGCTTGATGACGCCCGCACCCGTGAGGTCGACCTGCAGGCGAGCGGCCCCTTGCGAACTGTCGATCATCCAGGCCTTCACCAGGCCACGGCCGGAGCCCTGCAAACTGGCTCGCGCATCGACGCCCGGCAGGGACAGAACAACCCGACCGTTCCCGCCATCCTGACTGACCTTGCCAGTGGCGCCGCGATCAAGATCGATGACAAGACGGGTCTCTGCGCCGTCGCCGCCCAGCCGCACGCCCAGCACATCAGCGCCGGGAGCGGCTGCATGGGAAACCGCAACCGCAGCCAGGCCGCCCAGAGTCGCCACGGCGACGCCAGCGCACAGCAATCGCGCCTTCTGGAAGACTTTGCTCAGCCTTGCGAGCATACGCTTACACACCCACCAAACGTTTCTGCGACGTTGAGCGATCGATTAGAGCCCATCGCCGTGGAAAAAGGGTTAAGCGGCCCCGCGTCACGACGACGGCTTTCCTTTTTTCCTTCGGTGTTGCAAAGTCGACCCGCGCAGGACGGGGCGTGACTCACATGCCCCCCATTCCGCGCGAACACCTGCGTCGGCCCGACTGAAGTTCGGCGACGACGCTCCACCGATCCTCGCCTTGCAGGCGTGACTAGGACACACCCATGGGCAGCGTCGCACGAGCCCCATTCCGGCGACTGGCCGGCCTCGCGGCCGCCTCCATTGCTGTGAACAGAGACCCTGCACGCGCCCTCATGATTAGCCGGCAGCACCCGAACCTAGGTTTCGTGGCGCGCCGTGGAGATTCACTAAATGTCGAAGAAGATGCTTATCGATGCGGCCCACGCCGAAGAAACGCGCGTGGTCCTCATCGACGGAACGCGTGTTGAAGATTTTGACTTTGAGAGCAAAAGCCGCAAGCAGCTCAGAGGAAACATCTATCTCGCCAAAGTGACCCGCGTGGAGCCCAGTCTCCAGGCGGCCTTCATCGAGTACGGCGGCAACCGTCACGGGTTCCTCGCCTTCAACGAAATTCATCCGGACTACTACCAGATCCCGGTCGCCGATCGCGAAGCCCTGATGCGTGAAGAGGCCGAGGAGGATGACTCCTTCGAGCCCGCCAGCCGCAGCGCTGATCCGGACGATGAAGACGCCGAAGCCGTCGTTGATGAAGACGACGTGATGGAAGAAGAGGTCGCCCGCCGTCGCCGGCGCCTCATGCGCAAGTACAAGATCCAGGAGGTGATCCGCCGGCGGCAGATCATGCTGGTCCAGGTCGTCAAGGAAGAGCGCGGCAACAAGGGCGCGGCGCTCACCACCTACCTCTCCCTGGCGGGCCGCTATGGCGTGCTTATGCCCAACACCGCCCGGGGCGGCGGCATCAGCCGCAAGATCACCACCGCCACCGACCGCAAGCGTCTGAAGAGCGTCGTCCAGGGTCTGGACGTGCCGCAGGGCATGGGTCTGATCGTTCGCACCGCCGGCGCCAAGCGGACCAAGGCCGAGATCAAGCGCGACTACGAGTATCTCCTGCGCCTGTGGGAGAACATTCGCGAAAACACTCTCCACTCCATCGCCCCGGCCCTCATCTATGAGGAAGAGGACCTGGTGAAGCGGGCCATCCGCGACCTCTATGACAAGGACATCGAGGGGGTCTTCGTCGAGGGTGAGGCTGGCTTCAAGGAAGCGCGCGACTTCATGCGGATGCTGATGCCTTCTCAGGCCAAGAAGGTGCAGCCCTACCGCGACCCCGAGCCCCTGTTCGTCAAGTACAAGGTCGAGGACCACCTCTCGCAGATTTACAGCCCCGTGGTCCCCCTGCGGTCCGGCGGCTATCTGGTGATCAACCAGACCGAGGCCCTGGTGGCCGTCGATGTGAACTCCGGCAAGTCGACCCGTGAGCGGAATATCGAAGCCACCGCGCTCAAGACGAACCTGGAAGCCGCCGAGGAGACCGCCCGGCAACTGCGCCTGCGCGATCTGGCCGGCCTGATCGTCATCGACTTCATCGACATGGATGAGTCGAAGAACAATCGCGCTGTCGAGAAGAAGCTCAAAGACGCCCTGAAGGACGACCGCGCCCGCATCCAGATGGGCAAGATCAGCGGTTTCGGCCTGATGGAGATCAGCCGCCAGCGCCGCCGCACCGGCGTGCTGGAAGGCACGACCCACGTCTGCGAACACTGCAACGGCACCGGCCGGGTCCGCTCGGTGGAGTCCAGCGCCCTGGCCACCCTGCGCGCCCTGGAGATCGAGGCGCTGAAGGGTGGCGGCGAGGCGACCCTGAAGGCGCCGCGCGCCGTGGCGCTCTATATCCTCAACGAGAAGCGCGCCCATCTTGCCCGCATCCACGAGACCTTCGGTCTCTTCGTCACCGTGGTGGTGGACGACGCCATGCCGCACGCCGACTACGAGATCGAGCGTACGGCCAGCGAAACCCGGCCTGATCACGCCATCCCTGTCAGTTCGGCCAAGTCGCGGCTCGAACCCATCGAGGACGACAGCTACGACGACTCCTTCGACGACGAGGAAGAGGAGGACGANNGGCTCGCCAGGACGCCTCCGGTGAGGATGACGCCGACGGCCGCACCCGCGGCCGGGGTCGTCGTCGCCGCCGTCGCGGCGGTCGCCGTGATGAGGAGGATCGCGCGCCCGCCCCTGAGGCGGACACCCGCCTCGAAGATGAGAACGGCGGACGCCGCCGTCGCCGTGGCCGCCGCGGCGGCCGGCGCCTGCGCGAGGATCGCCCCGGCGAGGCCTTCGCCTGGGTCCGTCCGTGGGTGCCCTACGGGGAAGATCCGTTCGTGTGGTTCGACCTTTCGGAGGATCCGCGCATGGCGGTCCCCGAGGTGAGCGCCGCCTCCAACCTCCAACCGACCCCGGCAGCCGAACAGCCCGCCCAGACCGAACCGGCGCCGGCGCCCGCCGCCCGCGCCCAGGTTCAGTCGACCAGCGACGACGATATCTGGGTCGAGTTGCCCGAGCCCGAGGACAAGCCCAAGCGGCGTCGCAGCCGCGCCAAGGCCAAGCCGCAGGCTGTTGAGGCCGCCGCCGAATCGACGCCCCAGGCGGTCGTTGAGGCGCCCGCCGCTGAAGCCGCGCCAGAGGCTGAGGCCGCTACGGCCGAACCCGCCAAGCCCAAGCGCACCAGGACTCGCCGCAAGGCCGAGCCCAAGGTCGAGGCGGACGTGGTCGCCGAGGTTGTCGCCGAGGCCGCCGAGGCCGCCGAGGAGACCGTAACGGTCGCCGCCCAGCCTGCGCCCCAGCCGGAAGCCCCGCCGCAAGCGGAGCCGCTGCCCGAGCCCGTAGCCACCCCGGCGCCGCAACCTGTGGAGGTTGTCGCCACGGCGGCCGAGCCAGTCGCAGCCGATCCGGCCGAAATCACCGCCCCGCCGGCAAAGCCGCGCCGTGGCTGGTGGCGTCGCGGCTGACGGGTTAGTCTGCTCATGGGTAGGGGGGAAGCGAGCAAGAGAGTGTGCATGGCCTCCCCCCTGTCTATCCCGACCCCCGGCGCTTTTCTGCCGAATCTGAAGCCCCTCCGACGTCTTGCCGGGCGGCTCGCCTTGGCCACAACCCTGGCCCTGACGCCCCTGGCGGCCCAGGCGCAGCAGGGTCAGAAGGGTCTGTCCCTGATCCGGGACACCGAGATCGAAGCGATCCTTGAAGCGGACTCCCGCCCGATCCTGGAAGCCGCCGGGATCAATCCTGACAGCATCGAAATCCTGCTGATCGGCAACCGGGAACTCAACGCCTTCGCCGCGCCGGGCACCATGGGCTTCTTCACGGGCCTGATCCTGGAATCAGAAAACCCCAATCAGTTGCAGGGGGTCATCGCCCACGAGGTCGGTCACCTGGCCGCCGGCCATAGCGCCCGCTCCGGCGAGATGCAGCGGGTCGGCATGCAGCCCTTTCTGTTGACCATGGGGCTCGGCGTCCTGGCCGCCTTCGCCGGAGCCGGCGACGCGGCTATCGCCCTCATGGGCAGCGCCAGCCAGTTCGGAACCCTCGCGGCGCTGGGCTACAGCCGCGAACAGGAAAGCCGCGCCGACCAGGCAGGCCTCAACATCCTTGACCGCGCCGGCCTGTCGGGTCGCGGCCTGGTCGAGTTCTTTGACAACTTCCGCTATCAGGAGGTCTTCCAGGAAGCTCGGCGCTACGCCTATTTCCGCAGCCACCCGCTGTCGTCCGAGCGGATCGACACCCTCCGTCGCAAGGCCGAGACTCTGCCCGACTGGGACAAGGTGGACAGCGAAGCGGCCATGGAACGGCACCGTATCATGCAGGCCAAGCTGCAGGGCTTCCTCAACCCCCAGCGGGCCATCGTCGACTATAGCGAGACCGACAAGAGCTATCCGGCCCGATATGCGCGCGCCATCGCCTACTATCAGATGAAGGAGCCCGATCAGGCCCTGAGGCTGATCGAGGCGCTGCTGACTGAGCAGCCCGAGAACGCCTATCTCTGGGAATTGAAGGGCCAGATCCTGTTCGAGTTCGGCCGCACCGCCGAAGCCGAGGCGCCCCAACGCCGGTCGGTGGAGCTCATGCCAGACGCCCCGTTGCTGCGGGTGAATCTTGGCCAGACGCTGATCGCCATGAATGACGAGGCCAAGCTCGACGAAGGTATCGAAGAGCTGCGGAAGGCCTTGATCCAGGAGAATGACAACGCGGTCGCCTGGCGTCTGCTGGCCGAGGGCCATGACCGCCGCGGCGAGGATGGCGCGGCCAGGCTGGCCACGGCGGAGTACAATTTTCATGTGGGGGATCGACAACAGGCCCGGGTGTTCGCCATGCGGGCGCGCGACCTGCTGACCCGGGACACGCCCGAGTGGCGACGGGCGACTGATATTGTCCTGACCTCAAATCCCTCCCGCGAGGACCTTCGGGAGCTCGCCCAGGAAGGCGCGATCCGGTCAGGCTCCGTCCGCTGAGGCGGGGCTGGCCGTCAACAGGGTCGCAACCGGCGCAAAACATCCCTATCTGGTTTTCAATGAGAAATTTCTTGCCTGTCCTCGCGGCGATCTGCGCCTCCACCCTAGCGCTGGCCGCCTGTGATCGCGGCGCCGACGACGCCTTTGGCGAAAAGGTCCGCGCCTATCTGCTCGAGAACCCCGAAGTGATCGAGGAGGCCGTCCAGAAGCTCGGCGAAAAGCGTGAGATCGAGGCGGCCCAGGCGGCCACCTCAGCGATCGAGACCCATCGGGCGGCCCTGGAACAGGACCCACGGGACTTCGTGGCCAACCCCAAGGGGACGATCACCGTCACGGAGTTCTTCGACTACCGCTGCGGTTACTGCAAGATCGCGGCGACCGAGATGGCCAGCATCATCGAGGAGAACCCCGATGTCCGCGTCGTCTTCAAGGAGTTCCCCATCTTCGGCGAGCAGTCCGACGAGACCGCCGCCATCATGCTGACCGACCTGGCCAAGCCCAAGACGTTGGAGCTGCATGAGCGGCTGATGGGCGAAAAATCCCTGGACGATGCGGCCCTTGACCGCCATCTGCGCGCCGTCGGCATCGACCCGGCCGCCGCCCGCAAAGCCGCCCAGGCCCCGGCGATCCAGCAGCAGTTGGTGGACACCCACGAACTGGCGGCCAGCCTGGGGATTAACGGCACGCCGGCCTTCGTGATCGGCAACCGGCTGATTTCCGGCGCGGACATGGAGGCGGTCAAGGCCGCCATCACCGCCGCCCAGGCCGAAAAGATCGCGGGCTAGATCAGCCCGGCCAGGGGTGAGGATGGGTCAGCGTACATCCGCTTGGGCATGCGTCCGGCCAGGAAGGCCTCCCGGCCGGCGATGACCGCATGGCGCATGGCGCTGGCCATCAGGATCGGATCACGCGCCTCAGCGATGGCGGTGTTCATAAGGACAGCGTCACAGCCCAGCTCCATGGCCACGGCCGCGTCCGAGGCCGTGCCGACGCCGGCGTCCACCAACACGGGCACCTTGGCCTGCTCGATGATCAGGCCAAGGTTCAGCATGTTCTGGATGCCACGGCCTGAGCCGATCGGCGCGCCTAGCGGCATGATGGCGGCTGCGCCAGCCTCCTCCAGCTTGAGCGCATAGACCGGATCATCGCTGCAATAGACCATCACCTGGAAGCCGTCGGCGATCAGCAGCTTCAGGGCCCTCAGGGTCTCTTCCATATCTGGCAGAAGGTGCTTGGTGTTGGACAGAACCTCGAGTTTGACCAGATCCCAGCCGCCGGCCTCCCGGGCCAGGCGCAGTGTGCGCACCGCATCCTCGCCGGTGAAGCAGCCGGCGGTGTTGGGCAGGAAGGTGAACCGATCCGGCTTTACATAATCTACCAGCATCGGCTGGCTGGGGTCCGACAGGTTAACCCGGCGGATGGCCACGGTCACGATCTCGGCGCCGGCGGCCTCCGCGGCCGCCGCATTGGTGGCGTAATCCTTGTACTTCCCCGTGCCGACGATGAGGCGTGAGGTGAATGTGCGTCCTGCGACCGTCCAAGTGTCGTCCATGTCAGCCGCCTCCGATAAAATGCACAATCTCAATGCGGTCGCCGTCGGCCACCGGGGTCTGCTCATAGGCCGAGCGCGGGACGATCTCCAGATTGCGCTCAATCGCCACCTTGCGGGGATCAAGACCCAGGCTGGTCACCAGGGCGGCCAGATGTGGAAGCGGCGCCAGAGACCTCGCTTCACCGTTTATGGTCAGGTTCATGTTCAACTCTCGCCGCAGCCGACGGCTTGCGGTGCTTGTGACCCCCGCCTGCGACCGTTACAAGACAGCGGAATCGCCGGCGGAGCCGAATGTCCAAACCGATCTATGTGTTGAGCGGCCCCAATCTCAACCTCCTGGGTGTCCGCGAGCCTCAGATTTATGGGAAAGAGACCCTGGACGACGTTCGCAAGGCCTGCGAGCACCGGGCCAGCACGCTTGGCCGGACGATCGAGTTCCGACAGTCCAATCATGAGGGTGTGCTGATCGACTGGGTGCAGGAGGCGCGAACCGCCGCCAGCGCCCTGGTGATCAATCCCGCAGGCTATGGCCACACCTCTGTGGCCCTTCTCGATGCGCTGAAGACCCTCGAGGTCCCTGTCGTCGAGTGTCATCTATCGAACCCGGCGGCGCGCGAGACGTTCCGCCACCATACCTATGTGTCCCTCGCTGCGACGGGAGTCGTCTCCGGCTTCGGCGTGGCGAGCTATGAACTGGCCGTCGAGGCCGCAGCGCGTCTCAGCGCCTGACGCCTCCCAGCAGCAAGGGTCCCTTACATGGCTAGCAGCCCCAAGGCTTCCGCCGATCCGCTTGACGCACGCCTGGTGCGCACACTGGCCGACATTCTCACCGAGACGGGGTTGTCGGAGATCGAGGTCGAGCGCGACGGGCTGAAGGTCCGCGTCGCCCGTCAGATTTCGGTGACCGCAACCGTGGCCGCCCCGGCCCCTGCGGCGGCCCATACGGCCGCAGCGTCCGCGCCTGAGTCCGGCGCGGCCGCGGCCGCGGCCGCGCCCGTGCGGGCGGCTGGCGATGCGGTCAATTCCCCGATGGTGGGCACGGTCTATCTGCAGCCCCAGCCGGGCGCGCCGAGCTTTGTGAAGGTGGGCGACTCCGTCGCCGCCGGACAGACCTTGATGATCATTGAAGCCATGAAGACCATGAACCCCATCCCGGCCCCGCGGGCTGGCAAGGTGGTCGAGATCCTGGTTTCCGACGCCCAGCCCGTCGAATTCGGCGAGCCGCTCGTCATCATCGAGTAGTTCGATGTTTGAAAAAATCCTGATCGCCAACCGCGGCGAGATCGCCTTGCGCATCCACCGGGCCTGCAAGGAGATGGGCATCTCCACGGTCGCGGTGCACTCGGAGGCCGATTCCGGCGCCATGTGGGTCCGCCTGGCCGACGAGAGCGTCTGCATCGGTCCGGCCTCGGCGGCGAAGAGCTATCTCAACATCCCGGCCATCATCGCCGCGGCCGAGATCACCGGCGCCCAGGCCATCCATCCCGGCTACGGCTTTCTGTCGGAGAACGCCCGGTTCGCCGACATCGTCGGCGCCCACGGCTTCACCTTCATCGGGCCCAAGCCCGAGCACATCCAGATGATGGGCGACAAGATCACCGCAAAGCAGGCGGTGATGAGGGCCGGCATCCCCGTGGTCCCCGGCTCGGCCGGCGCTCTGACCACCGAGGAGGAGGCCCTGGCCGCCGCCGATGAGATCGGCTTCCCGGTCCTCATCAAGGCCGCGGCCGGCGGCGGCGGACGTGGGATGAAGGTCGCCCTCGATCGCGAGAGCCTGGCCGAAGCAGTCAGCACCGCCCGGGCCGAGGCCCAGGCCGCCTTTGGCGACGGCGCGGTCTATATGGAGCGCTATCTCCAGAAGCCCCGCCATATCGAAATCCAGGTCGTGGCCGACTCGTTCGGCAATGTCTGCCATCTGGGCGAGCGGGATTGCTCCTTGCAACGCCGCCACCAGAAGGTGCTGGAAGAGGCCCCCTCCCCCGCCATCGATGCGGCGGCCCGGGAGAAGATTGGCAAGGTGGTGGTCGATGCGATCAAGGCCATCGGCTATCTCGGCGTCGGGACCATCGAGTTCCTCTACGAGAACGGCGAGTTCTTCTTCATCGANNAACACCCGCCTGCAGGTGGAGCACCCGGTTACGGAAGCCATCACCGGCATCGACCTGGTGCGCGAGCAAATCCGAATCGCCGCGGGCCTGCCGCTTTCCTTCACCCAGGACCGGGTGGTGTTCGAAGGCCACGCCATCGAGTGCCGGATCAACGCCGAGAATGCGCGGACCTTCACCCCATCGCCGGGCAAGGTCACCGACTTCCACGCCCCCGGCGGCCTGGGGGTTCGCCTCGATTCCGCAGTCTATGCCGGCTATGTGATCCCGCCTTTCTACGACAGCCTGATCGGCAAGCTCATCGTGCACGGTCGCGACCGCGAGGAGTGCCTGGCCCGGGTCAATCGCTGTCTGGGTGAGATGGTCGTCGGCGGGGTGGACACCACGATCCCCCTGTTCCAGGACCTGATCCATCAGCCCGAGATCATCGCAGGGGACTACAACATCCACTGGCTCGAAAAGTGGATCAAGGCGCAGGCCGACGAAGCCTGAGGCCATGGAGACCTTTGGCCCGCTGCAACTGCTGGCCTGCTATGCGCGCGGCGTCTTTCCCATGGCCGATGCCCGGGACGACGATCAGATCTTTCTGGTGGACCCCGAGCATCGGGGCGTGATCCCGCTGGTCGGGTTTCGCGTTCCGCGTCGGCTCGCGCGGACCGTCAGGGCCGAACCGTTCGAGATCCGGTTCGACACCGCCTTCAACGAAGTCGTGAGCCTCTGCGCGCAGGCCGCGCCCGACCGGCCCGAGACGTGGATCAATCCTGTCATCCAGGACCTCTACGCCCAGGTCTTCCACATGGGCTGCGCCCATAGCGTGGAGTGCTGGAGGGACGGGACACTGGTCGGCGGGCTGTATGGGGTGTCCCTAGGCGCCGCCTTCTTTGGCGAGAGCATGTTCTCTCGCGCCACCGACGCCTCCAAGGTCGCCCTCGTCCATCTGGTCGCCCGCCTGATCACCGGCGGCTACAGGCTCCTGGATGCGCAGTTCATCACCGAGCACCTCACCCAGTTCAACGCTGAGGAGATCCCCCGGGCCGCCTATCATCAGCGCCTGACAAGCGCCCTGGCGGTGAAGGCCGAATTCGGCGCTCAGCCGCCCCTGGCTGGCGCGGCGGCCCTGCAGGTGATCAGCCAGGCGTCATAGACCGGGTGCTCCAGGGGATTGAGGCCTGGCGCGGCAGCATACATCCAGCCCCGAAAGATCTGCCGGGCCGGCGGCGTGGGACGGCCGGCCACGGCGCGGGGCTGCGATTCCACGGTCAGATAGGCCATGGCGTCTGGCGCCCGCTCATCAGGGGCGGACAATTCACAGGCCCGAACGGTGAAGACCAGGCTCTTGTAGCGGATGGGCTGGCCAACGGGCGCTTCGAACCGGATCGTCTCGGCGCTCACCTTGTCCAGGGCCTGGATGATGGCCACGTCATAGCGGGCGCGCTTCATCGGAGGCTTGGGCTCGGGCGGCGTCTCCGGCTCAACGGCCTTGCGGGGCGCCGGTTCTGGCGTCACCTCCGGCGCAGGTTCCGGAGGCGGCGTCGGCAGCTGAGCCAGAGGGTCTGGCGCAGCCGTCGCCGGCGCCGGGGCGGGCTCGGCGGGGGCTGCAGGTGACTCAGGCGCGGTCTGGGCGACCACGGCGCCCGCCGCCATCAATCCCGCCAGGCCCAGCCCGAAAATCAGTGGCCGCGCACGGCGCATAGGCGAGGCCCTATTCCGGGGTCCAGGGAAGATAGTCGCCGGTCGCCTTCTGACGCTCCCCGCCTCGGGCCAGCGAGCCCTGCGGACGATAGGCGTAGACCGTGCCCGTCAGATTGGGGCGATGGTCCTTTTCCCAGGGCTGGCGCAGGAGGGGCTGGACTGTCGGCGGCTCATCAAACGTGTAGTGCAGCCAGCCATGCCATTCGGCAGGAACCTTCGAAGCCTCGGCATAGCCGGAATAGATCACCCACCGGCGCTTACGGCCGTCATAGGAATCGGAGGCGTCCTTGGCTTCGTAATAGCGGCTGCCATACTCATCCTGGCCGACAAACACGCCGCGGCGGCCGATGTGGAACCGGGCGCCGAGGGTTGCGCCATTCCACCAAGTGAAGATCGCTTTGAACACGTTGAGATGACCCGGCTTTCAGGAATTTCGCGCGGACTATAGGCGCCCGTCCCCACCCCGTCCAGCGCCCCGCATTCGTCAACATCTTGGGGACGAACGGCCGCAGCCACGCAACATGTATTGCTCGACCCGATTCAGCTTCCTAGGCTGGCCTATGAGGGAGTCTGTCATGAGTCTGGAGAGCGGCAAGATGGAGCGTCGGACGCTCGAGCGCAGCAGCGATGTTGTCGAGGTCCTGGCCCCGGCCGCATGGCCCAACGCCCAGGTGGAGGCCTGGCTCGACTGGGCTGGCGGGGACGTCGATCTGCCAGCCGCCATCTTCCGCTTCGCCGAGACCCTCGTGCAGGCCGGGCAGCGCCAGGGATTGTTCGAAGGCGTAGGCGCCCGCGGCAGGTTCCGGCGAGAGTTGGGCGCTGCCCTGATGGCTGGCCACATCGCCCTGCGCCCCGTGACTGGCCCCGACCCCATCGCCCTGACCGAGGACCATGATCTGGTCGACCGGCTGGGACAACTGCGCGCCAGCCATCGGGGAACGGTCGCCGCCCGGGAGGCGGCCTTGGCCCTGGCCGCCAGTCGTCAGGGCGTCGTGGACGCCGTGCACCGATGTCAGGGGGACCCCGACGCCTGCGCAGATCCTCATCGCAATCCGAGCCTGGCCCGCGCCGCCGAGGCGGCTCGCGCGGCGGGCGCGTCCGACGCCTCGATCCTGGACGCGATCGCCCTGGCCCGGGCCGGCGAGACCCGTCTCGCGGTCACCTTGCCAGACCTTCGGGACGGCCCCCAGGCCCTGACCCTGGTCGGCCGTCAGGTCAGCCCGCCTTTGCAACGCGCCCTAAGCCTCACCGCCTGGGAGACCGGCCGTCTGACCGTGGCGTTCGACGCCTCCGTCGAGGGGGCCGCAGCCCATGGCGCGGTCTCGATCATGGCCTTCGGCACGGGTGAGGATTTCGACGAGACCGCTTTTCACCGTACAGTCGGGCTGCTGGCCACCGCCCTGGCGGCCATGACCGACGGAGCGCCAGCCGCCCTTGGCCTCGCGGGTCTCGCCGACTGGCTCGCCGCCCATGGCCATGCCTATGACTCCGAAGCTGGCCGGGCCGCGGCTCTGGCCCTGCTCGATGGAGCCGCCCGGGCCGCGCGGCTGGCCTGTCCGCAGCTTGTGGGTGGCCTGACCCTCTTTGAAGACCCCGAATTGACCCTGATGCTGGGGGGCGCGAGCCCGGCGGGCGAGCCCTGGGAGGGGCCGGTCACGTTCGCCGAGACCGCTGATGGCCAGGTTGTCCGGGTGATGAACGAGGCGGCCCTGTGCGGTCTGCGCGCGGTCGGGGCCGATCTTGACGCCGCCCGGTGGCGCCTGCTCGGCCACGGCACGCTTGAGGATGCGCCGGGCATTGATCACGCGGCCCTGACCGCCCGGGGCTTCACCGACCATGAGATCGGCGCCGTTGAGGCCGCCCTGCCCTACTGCGCCACCCTCAGCGAGGCCTTCCGCCCTGAGGTGATCGGTGAGGGCTTCCTGGCCGATGTGCTGGGCGCGCCAGGTGAGGATCTGCACGATCCCCGGTTCGACGCCCTGCGGATCATGGGGTTCACCGACGCCGACATCGATCAGGCCGAGGCCTACGCCTTGGGATCGAGCCGGTTGGACGGGCCAGAGCTGGCTATCGACCAACGGCGCATCTTCCTGACCGCTGATGATCTTGGGCCGGCACCCTATCTCGCCATGCTGGCCCATCTGTCGCCAGCCCTGGCCAGGCCCGCCCAGGCCGATTTCACCCTGCCGTGGGATGCGACGCCTCAGGACGTGGAAACCCTGCTGACCCAGGCTCTGGATGCCGGGGTTCCCCTGGTGCGGATCGCCCGGGCCGAGCCGCCGGCCTATCAACGCCTGGATCTTCCCCCGCCCCGGGAGGCGCCGAGGGTTGAGACTACTCGGCGGGCGGAGCCCCAGCCTGAACCCGTCATGGAGCGGGTCGTCGAACGGGTTGTGGAGCGCGAGCGCGCCAGGCGCAAGCTGCCTGATCGGCGCAAGGGCTACATCCAGAAGGCCTCGGTGGGCGGCCACAAGGTCTATCTTCACACCGGCGAGTATGACGAGGGCGAACTCGGCGAGATCTTCATCGACATGCACAAGGAAGGTGCGGCCTTCCGTTCGTTGATGAACAATTTCGCCATCGCGGTCTCCATCGGCCTGCAGTACGGCGTGCCCCTGGACGAGTTCGTCGAGGCCTTTGTCTTTACGCGCTTTGAGCCAGCCGGGCCTGTGACAGGCAACGACTCCGTGCGTTCGGCGACCTCGATCCTGGACTATGTGTTTCGGGAGCTGGGCGTCTCCTATCTCGGCCGCGACGATCTCGCCAACGCCGATCCAGACGAGCTGAACGCTGACGGCCTGGGCCGCGGCAAGGCCGATGAGAACAATCTGAGCGCGGGCGAGCCGCTGCCCGCCTCGCGCTACATCTCGAAGGGCTTTTCCCGGGGCGCGGCGCCGGACAACCTCGTGGTCTTGTCCCTGGCCGATCATCGAGCCGCCCGGGCCGCCAGCGCGCAAGCGGCCGATGTCTGCCCGGCCTGTGGCGACATCGCCGTCGTCCGTAAGGGCGCCAGCCTGATTTGCGACACTTGCGGCGCCCGCGCCGGGCGCTTCGACGACGCAACGGGCTGACGGGCTCACGCGCACACCTGGCCTTAAGCTTGCAGGGCTAGGTCTAGCGGCTCGAATGACCTTAGGCTCCCCTATGAGACTGACTGGACTCCTCACCCTGTTTGCCGTCCTGGTCGTGACCGTGCCGGCTGCGGCCCAGAACGCCGGCCAGATCAGCCAGGTGCGAGCCGGGGCTAACTGCCCCAAGTGCAACCTCTTCCAGGCGGAGCTCGGGGGGCTGACCTTAAAGGGCAAGAACCTGGCCGGTGCCCGCCTGCGTCAGGCCGACCTCAGCCTGACCATCATGAACCGCACCAATTTCGCCGGCGCTGATCTGCGGGATGTGGAGGCCTATGGCGGGGTGTTCTCCAGCGCGAACTTCGCCGGCGCCGACCTGACCAATGCGAGCTTTGTGGGCGCCCACCTGGATGGGGCGAGTTTCAGGGGCGCCAGGCTCTCTGGCGCCAACTTCGCCGGGGCCGAAATGGCCAGGGCCGTCGGGCTGACTCAGGCGCAGCTGAACCAGGCCTGTGGTGACGAAGCCACTCGCCTGCCGGGCGGACTTCGCATTCCGGCATGCTAAGGTCGTAAAATTACTAGGAATTAAGTGGTCTTTACGGCCGCCCCGCCCCAGATGAAGCTCTGGACCAGGAGCACCGCGCCGCAATGACCCGGCTTTCTTGCCTGTTGACCCTTTTGGCGGTGCTTGTCGGCGCCGCACCTGGGGTCGCGACCGCCATGACCGGCGATAAGTCGGTGGCCAAGATGGTCGCCTTTGGCGGCTCCTGCGCCAAGTGCGAGCTGTCTGGTCGCAAGCTGGCCGGCGCGCGCTTCATGGGCGCCGACTTCACCGCCGCGGCCCTGGTCGGCTCGGACCTGCGCGGCGCACTCTTCCACGGCTCGGTGTTCGACAAGGCCGACCTCACCCGCGCCGACCTGTCCGAGAGCCAGATGATGGGCGCGAGCTTCGCCTCGGCCAGCCTGACCGACGCCGACCTTCGCCGGGCGGAACTCAATGGCGCCGATTTCAGCCGCGCTGACCTGAGCCGCGGGGATCTGCGCGAGATCGAGGGCATGGGGGCGAGCTTCGCCGCCGCCAACCTGGTAGGCGCCCGACTGGATGGCGCCGAGCTGAACGCCGTCAACCTCTCCCGCGTCAACGCCCGGGATGCTCGCTTCGACGACAGCGAACTGACGGCCGCCAACCTGAGCGGGGGGCGCTTCGACGGGGCCTCGTTCCGTGGCGCCGAACTCGACATGGCCAATCTGCGCGGCGCGATCGTGACCGGCGCGGATTTCCGCAAGGCCAGCCTGGATCGCACGAACATCAGCGGGGTCGACCTGTCGAGGGCCCGCGGCCTCACCCAATCCCAGCTAGATGACGCCTGCGGCGACAACGCCACCAAGGCGCCGTCTGGCCTGGTGATCCGGGCCTGCGGCGGGCGGCGGATCTCGGTGCAGATCGCCGCGCCACCTGCCCCGCCGGCGCCGCCGGCCGCCCCGCGCCGCCTGGTGTCGGTGGACTAATAGCCCAAGATCAGGCGGGCTTCAGCGGCAGGGCCAGCCGCAGGCTGAGCTCCTTCAGCTGCTTCTCCTCAACCTCCGACGGCGCGCTCATCAGCAGGTCTTGGCCCTGCTGGTTCAGCGGGAAGGCGATGACCTCACGGATCGCCGTCTGACCGGCCAGCAGCATGACGATGCGGTCGATGCCGGGCGCCAGGCCGCCGTGGGGCGGGGCCCCATAGCGGAAGGCGTTCAGCATGCCCCCAAACTGCTCCTCAACCACCTGCTGGCTGTAGCCGGCGATCTCGAAGGCCTTGAGCATCACGTCGGCCCGGTGGTTCCGCACCGCGCCGGAACACAGCTCATAACCGTTGCAGACGATGTCGTACTGATAGGCAAGGATATCGAGGGGGTCCTGGGTCTCCAGGGCCTCCATTTCGCCCTGGGGCATGGAGAAGGGATTGTGCGAGAAGTCGACATGGTTCGTCTCCTCGTTCATCTCGAACATCGGGAAATCGACGATCCAGACGAATTCGAACCGGTCCTCATCCACCAGCTTCAGGTCGGTCCCGACCTTGGTGCGGGCCGCGCCAGCGAACTTGTAGAAAACCTTCGGATCGCCGGCGACGAAGAAGGCCGCATCGCCCAGGCCAAGGCCCAGCGCGCCCATCAGGGCGTCGGTCTTTTCCGCGCCCAGGTTTTTGGCGATGGGGCCGCCCCAGCCGCCCTGGTCCTCGCTCCAGAAGATGTAGCCCAGGCCCGGTTGCCCCTCGCCCTGGGCCCACGAGTTCATGCGGTCGCAGAAGGCGCGGCTGCCGCCCTTGGGGGCGGGAATCGCCCACACAGCGTTCTTTGCGTCTTCCAGGATGCGGGCGAACAGGCCAAAGCCGCCGCCGCGGAAGTGGTCCGAGACCGCCTGCATCTGGATCGGGTTGCGCAGGTCAGGCTTGTCCGAGCCGTACTTGGCGATCGCCTCGCGGTAGGGGATGCGCGGGAACGGATAGGGGGTCACCGGCTTGCCGTTGGAAAACTCCTCGAACACCCCGTGCATCACCGGCTCAATGGCCGCGAAGATGTCTTCCTGGGTGACGAAGCTCATCTCCACATCGAGCTGATAGAATTCCAGGCTGCGGTCGGCCCGCAGGTCCTCGTCGCGGAAACAGGGGGCGATCTGGAAATAGCGGTCGAAGCCCGCCACCATAAGCAGCTGCTTGAACTGCTGCGGCGCCTGGGGGAGCGCGTAGAACTTGCCCGCATGCAGGCGCGAGGGCACCAGGAAGTCGCGGGCGCCTTCTGGCGACGACGCCGTCAGGATCGGGGTCTGGAACTCGTTGAAGCCCTGGTCGGTCATGCGCCGGCGGATCGAGGCGATCACCTGGCTGCGCAGCAGGATGTTGCGATGCAGGGTTTCGCGCCGCAGATCGAGATAGCGGTGCTTGAGGCGAATCTCTTCCGGATAGTCCGGCTCGCCGAACACCGGCAGGGGCAGCTCGGCGGCTTCGGACAGGACCTGGACGCCCTTGACCTGCACCTCGACCTCGCCGGTGGGCAGGTTGGGGTTCACCGTCTCCGGCGTGCGGGCGACCACGACCCCGTCGATGCAGATGACGCTCTCAGCCCGCAGGCGCTCCACGGCGGCGAAGCCGGGGGTCTCCGGCGCCAGCACCAACTGGGTCAGACCATAATTGTCCCTCAGGTCCACGAAGACGAGACCGCCGTGGTCGCGCTTGCGATGAATCCACCCCGAAAGGCGGACGGACTGCCCTGTGTCGCCAGCGCGAAGCTGACCGCAGGTGTGGGAGCGATATGGGTGCATGAGGAGTCGCAGAAAAAGCAGGGAAATCGAGGCGCGGAAGGGCGCATGCGGGGCCAGCCTTGTCAAGGCGGAGGACTGGCCGGCCAGCCCTCCGGCCCTGTCAGCTACTTCGCCGGGTCGACCAGGGCCTGATAGACCAGGGTCCGGGTGGCCGTGCCGAGGTCAGGCCCGCCGGTGCCACCGAACCGCTGGATCATGCCGACAAAGACCACGTCATTGGTGGGATCAACCCAGAACCAGGTCCCTGCGGCGCCGCCCCAGCTCATGGTGCCTTCGCCCTCCAGGCCGCCAGCCCTGCGCGGATCCTTGATGACCATGAAGTCGAGCCCGAAGCCCACCGCCTCGTTGAAGCGCAGGCCCACCGAGCCGTTGGACGAGACCAGGGCCTTGGCGGGGATCATGTCGGTGCCCATCAGCTCCACCGTGGCCGGAGCCAGGATACGCACGCCATTCAGCTCCCCGCCGTTGGCGATCATCTGGGCGAAGCGGGCATAGTCAGTGGCGGTGGAAACCAGGCCGCCGCCGCCGGATTCGATGGCCGGGGGCTTGGTGAAGTCCTGGGCCGGGGCGCCGGCCAGTTCGCGGGCCTCGACCAGCTGTCCGTTCCGGGGGTCACCCACATAGACAGCCGCCAGGCGGCTGGCGGTAGCGGCCGGAAGCTGGAAGCCGGTGTCGGTCATCTTCAGGGGCTGGAAGATCCGCTCGGACATGAACTCGCCAAGGGTCTGGCCGCTCAGCTTCTCGACGATGCGGCCCTGAAGATCGACGGCGATCGAGTAGCTCCAGTCGGTTCCAGGCTGGAACTTCAGGGGGATGGCGGCGGTCTTCTCCACCATTTCCTGAAGTGAACTGGACCCCAGGACGCGGGATTGCTGGAACATGCGATCCACCGGATGGTCGTCCGACAGGCCATAGCCGAAGCCCGCCGTATGGCTCATCAGCTCACGCATGGTGGGCTCGCGGGCCGCCGGCTCAAGGATCGGCGCGCCACCGGCGTCCACCCCGGTCATCACCTTCAGATCCTTCAACTCCGGCAGGTAGCGGCTGACCGGATCATCCAGGCGCCAACGGCCCTCTTCGAACAGGATCATCATGGCCACGCCGGTGATCGGCTTGGTCATGGAGTAGATGCGGAAGATAGCGTCCTTCTCCATCGGCCGTCCCTCGGCCAGGCTGGCCTGACCGTAGGTATTGAAGGCGACGATCTTGCCGTGACGGGCCAGGAGGGTCGTCATTCCGGCCACCCGACCATCGGCCACGGCCTTGGCCATGGCGGCGTCGAGGCGCTCCAGGCGCTCGGACGAGAAGCCCACGGACTCCGGGCTGGACGCCGGCGCAAGCGCCACGGGCGCCCGTTGGGCCAGGACCGGCGCAGGCGCAATGGCAAGGGCCGTGGCGACAAGCGCCAAGGCCAGGTGATGACGTCCAAACATGTGATGGCTCTCCCCAAGCGTTTGGCGCTGAACCTAGCGAAGAACGCTGCTCCGACAATGGCCAAGCTGCTTGGGGCTGGCCCCTATTTCGGCTTGAACCGCTTGCTGGTCGGGAAGCCCTTGGGCGCCAGCTTGCCGGCGCCTGCGCGGCGGCCCAGCCAGTCGCGCCATTCGCCCCACACCCGGGTGCGGCCGGCGGGATCGATCCAGACAGCCCCGGTCTCCGCGGCGAACACCGTGGCGTCCCGCAAGCCCCCCTCGCGGTAGGACTGCAGCTTGACCCCCTTGCCCCGGGGCATCTCCGGCAGCTCGGCCACCGGGAAGATCAGGATCTTTCCGTTGTCACCGATGACGCCGATATGGTCGCCCGTCACCGCCAGGGTGGGAATGGCGCCGCGCTTGTCGACGGTCAGCACCTGCTTCCCGGCCCGGCGGGCGGAGACGGCGTCATCTTCGTTTAGGACGAAACCGTAGCCGGCCTTGGAGGCCAGCACCCTGCGGACGCCTGGCTTGTGTGCAAACACATCGATGATGTCGACCTGGTCTTCCAGATCGATCATCAGGCGCAAAGGCTCCCCGTGGCCGCGGGCCGAGGGCAGCTTGTCGCAACCGATGGTGAAGAACCGGCCGTCTGAGGCCAGGATCAGCAGCTTGTCGGTGGTTTCGGCCGGCACGATGAAGCCGAGCTTGTCCCCCTCCTTGAACTTCAACTCGGAGGGGTCGTCCACCTTGCCCTTGGCGGCCCGGATCCAGCCGCGTTCGGACAGGATCACCGTGATCGGCTCACGGGGGATCATCGCCTCCATGGCCGCCTCGGCGTCCACCTCGGGGGCGTCGGCGAAGATGGAGCGGCGGGCGCCCAGCTTGGTCTCCTGGCCGAGCACCTTCTTGACCTCCTTGAGGCCCACGCCCACCAGCTTCCACTGGCGCGGTTCGGACTCGAGCAGCTTCAGCAGACCATCGCGCTCTTCCGAGAGTTCGCCATGCTCACGCCTGATCTCCATCTCCTCCAGCCTGGCCAGTTGCCGCAGGCGGGTGTTGAGGATGGCGTCGGCCTGCAGCTCGGAAAGCGTGAAGGTCTCGATCAGCTTGGCCTTGGGCTCGCTCTCGTGCCGAACGATGCGGATCACCTCGTCCAGATTGAGGTAGGCGATCAGCAGGCCATCGAGGATGTGCAGCCGGGCCTCGATCTTGGCCAGCCGGTGCCGGGCGCGACGCACCAGCACCTCGCGCCGATGGTCGAGGAAGGCGCGCAGGGCCTCTTTCAGGCTCATCACCCGCGGCGTGCCCCGAGCGTCCAGCACATTGAGATTCACCGGGAAGCGGGTCTCGAGGTCAGAGAGCTTGAAGAGGCTCTCCATCAGGACCTCGGGCTCGATATTGCGACTCTTGGGCTCGAGGATCAGGCGGACGTCCTCGGCCGATTCATCGCGCACATCGCCCAAGAGGGGCGCGCGCTTGTTCTCGATCAGATTGGCCAGCTGCTCCACCAGATCGGCCTTCTTCACCTGATAGGGAATCTCGGTGATGACGATCTGATAGGTCCCGCGGCCAGTGTCCTCCCGCGTCCAGGTGGCCCGGGTGCGGATGCCGCCACGGCCGGTCTCATAGGTCTCGACCATCGAGGCATGGGGCTCGACGATGACCCCGCCGGTGGGGAAGTCAGGCCCCTTCACATGGACCATCAGGTCGGCGGTGCTGACGTCCGGGGCGTCCAGCATCAGCAGACAGGCGTCGATCAGCTCGCCGGCATTGTGCGGCGGGATCGAGGTGGCCATGCCCACGGCGATGCCGCTGGAGCCGTTGGCCAGGAGGTTGGGGAAGCCGGCCGGCAGGACCACCGGCTCTTCGTCCTCGCCGTCATAGGTCGAGCGGAAATCGACGGCGTCCTCATCGATGCCATCCAGCAGAAGCTGCGCGGCTTCGGTGAGCTTGCACTCGGTGTAGCGCATGGCCGCGGCGTTATCGCCGTCGATATTGCCGAAATTGCCCTGGCCGTTGATCAGCGGGTAGCGCTGGGAAAAGTCCTGCGCCAGGCGGACCAGGGCCTCATAAACCGCCGTGTCCCCGTGGGGGTGGTACTTACCGATGACATCGCCGACCACCCGGGCCGACTTCTTCGCCGACGAGTTCGGGTCCAGACGCAGCTGGCGCATGGCGAACAGCAGCCGCCGATGCACAGGCTTCAGGCCATCGCGCACGTCGGGCAGGGCGCGGCCGGTGATGGTCGATAGCGCATAGGCCAGGTAGCGCCGCGACAGGGCCTCGGTCAGCGGCTCATTGATGATGCGGTCGCCGTCGTCGTCGGACGGCGGGGGAACGTGCTTGCTCATTGATTCTCCGTCGGCGCGATTCTAGCGCGCCGCGCCCTCGCCGTCACAGCCGGTTCGCATCCGACAGCCGGTCGATCATCCAGACCCGGGCCGGCGGCAGCGGCCGGTTCAGGGGATTGAAGACGAAAGCCTCCAGAAAGTGGCCGGTCAGATCAAGGCCTGCGCCGATGTCGCCCGCCTCCAGCCCCCATTGGGCTGAGAGCATGAAGGGCGGCAGACGCAGCAGCTTGTCCTTATAGGGCTCGCCCGCCTGGGCGCTCACCGCCCGACCGGTGCGGGGGCTCACATAGATGAGGTCGTCCATGGACCCCGTGGCGGCGCATTTGGACAGGTCCAGGCCAAAGCCCAGGTCCTGCAGCAGGCCGGCCTCGAACCGCACGAACACGGCCGGCCAGATGTCAGGGACCGCCAGGGCGCTGATCAGGGCCT
>DJWR01000110.1 GCA_002441055.1 Caulobacteraceae bacterium UBA6225
CGCGCCCACGGCGAGGCCTTCCGCCGGGCCCATGCCGGGCGCTTGAGCCTTGGCCAGCTCAAGGTCATGTCGGCCATCGAAGCCTGCCGCACCGCCGAGCTCGGCGGCCACGTCGCCCGCTGCGAGGCCTGTGAGCGTCTGGCGGTGAGCTACAACTCCTGCCGTAACCGTCACTGCCCCAAGTGTCAGGGCCAGGCGGCTCAGGCCTGGCTCGAAGAGCGCCAGGCCGACCTGCTGCCTGTCCCTTACTTCCATGTGGTCTTCACCCTGCCAGCCCCGATGGCGGCCATCGCCTTCCAGAACAAGGCCCTGGTCTATGGCCTGCTCTTCAAGGCCGCCGCCCAGACGCTGACGACCATCGCCGCCGATCCCAAGCACCTGGGCGCACGGATCGGCCTGATCGGGGTGCTGCACACCTGGGGCTCGGCCCTGACCCACCATCCGCATGTCCACTGCATCGTACCGGGCGGCGGGGTCTCCCCCGATGGTCAGCGCTGGGTGGCCTGCCGCAAGGGCTTCTTCCTGCCCGTCCGCGTGCTCTCGCGGCTCTTCCGCCGGCTGTTCAGCGAAAAGCTCGCCGCCGCCCATGCTCAGGGCGCCTTGAGCTTCTTCGGCGAGCTGGCGGGTCTGGCTGAGCCGAAGGCCTTCGCCGCGCATCTGGCGCCGCTGCGCCGGACCGAGTGGGTGGTCTACGCCAAGCCGCCCTTCGGCGGACCCGCCGCGGTGCTGGCTTATCTCGCCCGCTACACCCACCGCGTGGCGATCTCCAACCATCGGCTGGTCCGCCTGGACGACCACGCCGTCCGCTTCCGCTGGAAGGACTACCGCACCGCGGACGCCGCCACCGGCGCGGTGAAGATCAAGACCATGGCGCTCAGCCCCAACGAGTTTATCCGGCGCTTCCTGCTGCACGTCCTGCCGGCCGGCTTCCACCGCATCCGCCACTACGGCTTCCTGGCCAAAGGGCCCCAGGCGCCCGCCCTGGATCAGCTCCGCAGCCTGATCACCGCCCAGGCGGCCGAGCCCGCCGCGTCTCCGCCCGAGCCTGAGGCTCCGGCCGCCGAACCCCCGCCCGCAGAACCCCGAGCCTGTCCCTGCTGTGGTGGCGCCCTGCGCCTCGTCGAGGTCTTCAGCCGCGGTCAGCCTCCGCGCTCGCTCCGGCTCTGGATGGACAGCTCATGAGCCCCGCCAAGCCCGGCCCGATCCTGCGCCGCTGTCGCCCCTCGGGCACGGCGCCCGTCCGGCTGTGCGCTTCGTCGATCAGGCCAGCTGGACCTGCCTATCGGGCGCGGCTGACCCTCGTCCGAGTGAGCCGGCATCATCGTCGAACCGCCGTCTGGGCATGGGATCAGGGGCTCAGCGATCCGGCCAAGCCCTACCGCCATCCCAGCGCCGGGCGATATCCCCATAGCCGGGTCCAGCGTCACCAGCGCTCCGCCAGCTGACCGCGGCTTCCTCCCCTGAAGGCTTCCGGACGCCGGCCCGCAGCCGGACCCATCAGCATGCGCTGGGGCCGGCATCCGAAACCCTCAACACTACCGGACCACCCAACTGCAGGTCAGCTTCCTGAGGGTGGGGCGCAATGCGCCTCTGGACATCCATGCCCAAGTGGTCGCCGCCACCCGCCAAATGATCACGGTGCGGGCGAGCTTTGTTCAGGCCGGTGATCGCCTGATCGCCGAGGCCAGCGCCCAGCAGATCGTTTTGGCCATGGCGTCGCCGGTCGAGACCCCTCTGGCCGCGTCCTAAATCACCACCGCCGAGCCGTTGACCGCCACCATCAGCATCTGACCATTGGGGCCAATGGCGTGGTAGTCCAGGTCGACGCCGAGCACGGCGTTGGCCCCCATCGCCTGGGCCTCCTTGGCCAGGGCGGCCAGGGCGTCCTCCCGGGCGCGGGCCAGGACCCGTTCATAGCCTTTGGAGCGACCGCCGAAGAAGTCGCGGATCGCCGCCATCAGGTCGAGGACCACATTCGCCCCCAGGATCGCCTGGGCCGACACCATGCCCAGATGCTGGCGCACGGGGCGGCCTTCCAGAAAGTCCGTGGTGACGATGAGGATGTCTGGTTCGCGGGCCATGGTTAAAACATAGGGTCAAATTGCGACGCTCGCGATGCGGAATCGCGTCGGGGGTGAGGCAAGCTGGTCCACAGGTCTGGCTTTGGGCGAAAAACCATTGAATGTCTTCAAGGTGAAGCGGGCTTGGTCCACATTGCGATGACCCCGCCGGAGGCCGCGCATGATCTTCGCCCGATCCCACATCGAGCTCCACAATATCCGAGCCAGCATCGAGCGCACCAAGCGGCTGTCGGACAATGTGATCAAGATCGGCCCCATTGGCGTGGGGCTGGATGGTCTGTTGACCTGGATCCCATGGGCGGGGGGGCTCTACAGCGCCGGGGCAGGCCTGGTCCTGCTGAGCGATGGATTGCGGGCCAGGTGCGCGCCGATGGTGATGCTGGAGGCCACCATGGTGTTGCTGGCCGATCTGGCCATCGGCATCGCGCCGGTGCCAGGCGGGCTCGGCAAGCTGGCGGACGTGCTGTTTTCAGGTCACAAATGGGCGGCCGACCTGATGATCAAGCACATGGAGGAGACCATCTATTTTGAGGGCGCTCGCAAGGATGTGGTCAATACGCCCGAGTACCGGGAAATCCTGTCGCGCATCAAGGCCGGCAAGGAGCGTCGGCGGGTGGTGTTTCTCGGTTGATCCCAGCCAGCGCGACGGCGCGGGAGGCGTCTGATGGCGGCGACACAGGACAAGGCCCATCAGGCCTGGCGGGCGGCCGAGCGGATCAAGCGGCTGTCGGACCGCCTGGTCGGGGTCGGGCCCATTGGGCTTGGCCTGGACGGCATCCTCGCCTGGGTGCCGGTGGCCGGTACGGTCTATAGCGTCGGGGCCGGGGTGCTGTTGTTGGGCGCGGGCCTGCGGGGCGGCGCCTCCATCATGACCCTTGGGCGAATGGTGGCCTATCTGGTGCTGGACTCCGCAAGCTCCACCGTGCCCGTGGCCGGCTGGGCGGTGGACACCCTGTTTCCGGGACACCTGATGGCGGCCAAGGCCCTGCAAAAGGACATCGAGGTCCGCCATGGACCGTCCGCCCTCCCAGACAGCTGGGAGCGCAAGCGCCGGGCCAAGGGCGGGCGCAAGGGCGTCAAGATCTGACACAAGGTCTGATTGGCCAGATTGCGCCAGATCAGAGACAAGGAACGGCGCGTCCTGCCACAAGGGCGCCTCCTCCAATGTCAGACCCGCCCATGACCGACGCCGCCAAGGCCTCGAACCTCTACCTGCCCAAACTGGCGACCATGCTCCGGGACGGCTATGGCCTTGCCGACCTGCGGGCGGACGCGATCGCCGGACTGACCGTGGCCATCGTGGCCCTGCCGCTCTCTATGGCTATCGCTATCGCTTCAGGGGTTGGGCCGGAGCGGGGGCTCTACACCGCCATTGTCGGCGGCTTTCTGGTGTCGATGCTGGGGGGTAGCCGGTTCCAGATCGGGGGCCCCGCCGGCGCCTTTATCGTGCTGGTGGCCAGCACGGTTCACCTGCACGGGATCGACGGTCTGGTCCTGGCCACCTTCCTGTCGGGCTTGATGCTGGCGGCGGGCGGAATGCTGCGACTTGGCAATCTGGTCCGGCTGATCCCGGCGCCGGTGACCGTGGGCTTCACCGCCGGCATTGCGGTGATCATCCTGGTGAGCCAGATCCGCGATCTGCTGGGCCTGACGCTCGCGGGCGGGGAGCCTGCGGCGTTCGCGCCCAAGGTGGCGGCCCTCGTCCAGGCCCTGCCGAGCCTGAGCCTGCCCGCGGCCGCGGTCGCCCTGGGTGTGATCGTGATCATACTGGCGGTAAGGCGCTGGCGGCCGGCCTGGCCAGCCCTGCTGATCGCCGTCAGTCTGGCCTCGGGCGCGGCGGTGCTGCTCAACCTGCCGGTGGAGACCATTGGTTCGAAGTTTGGCGGCGTCCCCAATCATCTGCCCATGCCGCACCTGCCTGATCTGGCGTGGCCCAAGGTGCTCGCCGTGCTGCCCGCGGCGGCGGCCTTCACCCTGCTGGGCGCCATCGAAAGCCTGCTCTCCGCCGTTGTGGCCGACGGCATGACCGGGCGGCGGCATCGCTCCAACATGGAGCTGGTGGCCCAGGGGATCGCCAATTCCGGGGTCGCCCTGTTCGGCGGCATGCCGGTGACGGGCACGATTGCGCGCACCGCCACCAATGTCCGGGCCGGCGCCCACACGCCAGTGTCGGGCATACTGCACGCCCTCTATCTGCTGGCCTTCGTGCTGATCGCAGCCCCCTTGGCGGCCTACATTCCCCTGGCCGCCCTGGCGGGTCTGCTGGCGGTGGTGGCGTGGAATATGGTCGAGAAGGCCGAGATCGCCCATTTGCTGCGGGAGAACCGAGCCGGGGCCGCGGTGATGGCCGTGACGCTCGCCCTGACGCTCGCCCACGACCTGATCGCCGGGATCGCGGCGGGATGCGCCCTGGCGGTGGGGCTCGCTTGGGTTCGACGGGAGCGCTAACCTGGGAGTGGGCTACTTGAGAAAAATATCCCACTTTTGGGATAGAATTGGTGGTTATCCCTGTATAGGGTGACGATATGAGCGCACTCGTCGAAGCCCTAGTTGAGACGCTTCCGCAGGCATCCCATGCGGTGGTCATGGGCGACCTCGTGTCGAGCGAGGATACGGCGTCGGTGGAGACCTTGCACGGGAGCTTCAACGCCGCGGTCCAAAGCGCCAACGACGCCCATCAGCGGGAGATTGTCTCGCCCCTGACCATAACCCTGGGGGATGAGTTCCAGGGGCTTTGCGCCACCCTGGAAGGCGGCCTGCGTGTGGTGCGCGACCTGCGGGCGCACCTCCTCACTGCCGGGCTTGGCTGCCGGTTCGTAGTGGGGGCGGTGCTGTTGGAGACGCCGGTGAATCGGGCGCGAGCCTGGAATATGATGGGGCCGGGGTTGGCCGGCAGCCGCCAACGGCTGGCGGACAAGCGCGACGCCAACGCCTATCGCTTCGAACTGCGCGGAGAGCCGGAGCTCCAGGCCCTGATGGAAGCGGTGGGGGCCAGCCTGACGCAGATCGAGGACAGCTGGACGGACCGCCAGCGGGAAGTGGTGCTGGCCCTGCGGGCCGAGGCCGCCGCCCCCCTGGCCGAGCGGCTGGGGATGTCGGTCCAGACCCTCTACAAGATCCGGCGCGCAGGACGCTTCGATCTCTATGAACGCCAGTGGGCGGCGCTTGAGGCCATGGCCGCAAGGCTCGACCGGGCGCTGGGCCTCAAATGAGCGCCGCCCTTCTCCATAGCCTCGGGGCGTCGCTGGTCGCGCTCCTGCTGCTGACCTGGGGCGGCAATCTGGCGTGCCAGCTTCTCCTGCGGTGGAGCGGCCTGCGCGCGGCCCGGATCGCCGCTGGCGCAGACCCGCCGCCTGCGGAGACCTCCCCGCCGGCGAAGGAGCCCCGGGTCGGCCGCGTGATCGGCGATTTGGAGCGGCTGACCATCGCCGTGGGCCTGCTGCTAGGGGCGTGGGAGGTCCTGGTGGCCGTGGTCGCCCTGAAAAGCGTGGCGCGGTTCAAGGACCTGGAGGAAAAGCTGAACGCCGAGTACTTCCTGGTCGGCTCGCTGTTCAGCGTCCTGTGGGCAGTGGCCGTGACCTTCGCCTGGCGCGCCTATGACGCCCGGTGGGGACTGGATCTCGCTGCAGGTCTGCCGGGACTGTGACCGGTCAGCCGCGAACCGGGTCCAGCTGGGCGTAGCCGAGTTCTTCGTTGAGGCGGTCCAGGACCTCGATGGCGCATTCGGGAACCACCGTGCCCGGCGGGAAGATGGCGGCGACGCCCATGTCGGTGAGGGCGGCGAAGTCCTCCGGCGGGATGACGCCACCCACCACCACCAGGATGTCGGGGCGGCCCAGGCGGGCGAGCTCGGCCTTGAGCTCGGGCACCAGGGTCAGATGGCCGGCGGCCAGAGAGCTTGCGCCCACCACATGGACCTGGCGCTCGATGGCGAGCGCCGCGGCCTCGGCCGGGGTCTGGAAGAGGTCGCCGATCTCCACCTCGAAGCCGAGGTCGGCGAAGCCCGAGGCGATCACCTTCTGGCCGCGGTCGTGGCCGTCCTGACCCATCTTGGCGATCAGCACCCGGGGCTTGCGGCCGTCGGCGGCGGCGAATGCGCCGACCATGGCCTTGGCCTTCTGGGCGGCAGGGGTCTCGCCGGCCTCGCGCAAATAGACGCCCTTGACCGCATCGGCCTTGGCCTTGTGCCGGTCGAAGACCTTTTCCAGAGCGTAGCTGATTTCGCCCACCGTGGCCTTGGCCCGGGCGGCGTCGACCGACAGAGCCAGCAGGTTGCCGGTCCCACCCGCGCCGGCGGTGAGGGCGTCAAGGGCGGCCTGGACGGCGGCGGGATCACGGTCAGCCTTCAGGCGGGCGAGCTTTTCCAGTTGGCGCTGGCGGACGGCGGAATTGTCGACCTTGAGCACCGGGATCTCGTCGAGGTCGGCTGAGCGGTAGCGATTGACGCCGACCACGCTCTGGCGGCCGGAATCGATGCGCGCCTGGGTCCGGGCGCTGGCCTCCTCAATGCGGCGCTTGGGCAGGCCGTCCTCGATAGCCTTGGCCATGCCGCCCAGGGCCTCGACCTCGGCGATGTGGGTGCGGGCGCGGGCGGCGAGGTCGGCGGTCAGGCGCTCCACATAGTAGGAGCCGCCCCAGGGGTCGATGACCCGGGTCTGACCGCTTTCCAGCTGCAGGAAGAGCTGGGTGTTGCGCGCGATGCGG
>DJWR01000061.1 GCA_002441055.1 Caulobacteraceae bacterium UBA6225
AGAGTCTCGCCCTGACGCACATCGAAGGAGACGCCATCGACGGCCCGCAGCTGGCGGGTCGCGCCCATCAGGCCCTGTTGAATGGGGAACCAGACCTTGACGTCCTTGGCCTCGACGATCACCGGGGCGTCGGCGGCCACGGGGGCGACGGTGGGCCGGCCGCCGCGGTCGGCCCGGTCCAGGCGCGGGATCGCGTCGAGCAGGTCGCGGGTGTACTGGACCTTGGGCGCGGCGAAGAGCTCGCGCACCGGCCCCTCCTCCACATACTGGCCATCCTTCATCACGCAGACCCGGTCGGCCAGGCGGGCGATGACCCCCATGTCGTGGGTGATCAGCACCATGGCCGTGCCGGTCTCGCGGCCAAGCTCGGCCATCAGGTCGAGAATCTCGGCCTGGACGGTCACATCCAGCGCCGTGGTCGGCTCGTCGGCGATCAGCATTTCAGGCCCGCCGGCCATGGCGGCGGCCACCATCACCCGCTGGCGCATGCCGCCGGACAGCTCGTGGGGATACTGACGCAGCCGCCGGGCGGCGTCGGGAATGCGCACATGGTCCAGCCACTGACGGGCGCGGGCCATGGCGTCGCTGGCCGACAGGCCCAGGTGCAGACGCAGGGGCTCGGCGATCTGTTCGCCGATCCGCACATGGGGGGTGAGCGCCGTCAGCGGGTCCTGGAAGATCATGGTCATCTTCGAGCCACGCAGGCGGTTCAGCGCCCGGGGCTTCATCCCCAGGATCTCCTGCCCCTGAAACCGCACAGAGCCGGTGGCGCGGCCGTTCTGGGCCAGGAGGCCCATGACCGTCATGAAGGTCTGGCTTTTGCCCGAGCCGCTTTCGCCGACCACGCCAAGGGTCTCGCCGCGGGCGACCTGAAGGCTGATCCCGCGCACCGCCTGGACGGCGCCGTCGTGGGTGTCGAAGGTGACCTTCAGATCATCGATCGCCAGGACAGGCGCGGCGGTCGCCGACACGGACGGGGACTTGGGCTCGGACAAGGGGACGGACTCCAGATCGTTTCGCCTGTGACCATAGACCGCCGCCGCCCGCTTGTGAAACAACCGCCGCAGGGGTCCCGCCGCCCCACGAGCCCTTAGAGGAGCCCATGGCCGCCGACGCCGAAAATCTCGCCAGACCCGCCCTTTTTCTGGACCGGGACGGGGTCCTGAACGTCGATCATGGCTATGTCTCCCGCTGGGAAGACTTCACCTGGATCCCTGGGGCGCGCGCGGTGATCGGCGCCTTCAACAGGGCAGGCTGGTGGGTCTTTGTGGTCACCAACCAGTCGGGCGTCGGCCGGGGCTACTATACGGAGGCCGATATGCACGCCCTGCACGGGGCCATGGCCGAGGATCTGGCCGCCGATGGCCTGCGTATCGACGCCTTCTATCACTGCCCAGATCACCCCGAGGCGGTGGTGGAGGCCTATCGTCACCCCGATCCGCCAGATCGCAAGCCCAACCCTGGCATGCTGCTGCGGGCCATGGCCGACTGGCCCGTGGATCGGGAGGCCTCGTTCATGATCGGCGACAAGCCCGGCGACATGGAAGCCGCCGCCCGGGCCGGGGTGGAGGGCCTGCTGTTTGAGGGCGGCGATCTGCGCGCCTTCCTCAAGGCCCAGGGCCGCCTGCCCTGATCAGGCTTGGCCGAACGAATCGCCGACCAAGGCGTTGAGGAGACTCAGGAAAAAACGCCGGAGAACGACCCCATGGCCGCCCGTCCCTCATGGCAGGGCCATCTGCGCCTGTCCCTCGTCAGCTGTCCCGTGGCCCTCTACACCGCCACCAGCCGGGCCGGCGATGTCAGCTTCAACATGCTGCACAAGGACACCCATAACCGCATCCGCATGATCCCCACTGACCCCGACAGCGGGCCGGTGGACAGGGCCGATATCGTCAAGGGCTATGAGATCGAGAAGGGCCGCTATGTCGTCCTGACCCAGGACGAGATCAACAACGTCAAGCTGGAGACCACCCGCAGCCTCGACATCGAGCGGTTCGTCGACGCCGCCGACATTGACCGGCTCTACTGGAACGACCCCTATTTCCTGGTTCCGGACGGGGACATGGCGGTGGAGGCCTATACGGTGATCCGCCAGGCCATGGCGGCCTCGGGCAAGATCGCGCTCGGCCGGCTGGCCATGCACCAGCGCGAGCGGGTCATGGCGCTCGAGCCCCGGGACCTGGGCATCCTGGCCTACACCCTGCGTTCGGCCGATGAGGTGCGTAGCGCCGAGGACGCCTTCGAGGACATCCCCGACCTCAAGCCCGACAAGAAGATGGTCGAGATCGCCACCAGGATCATCGAGCAGCAGGAGGGGGAGTTCGAGCCAGCCCTGTTCACCGACCGCTACGAAGAGGCTCTGAAGGCCCTGATCGCCGAAAAGGAAGACGGCCACACCATCGAGGCGCCCGAAGCGCCCAAGGACCTGGAGGTCAGCGACCTGATGGAGCAGCTCAAGCGCAGCCTGGGCGACACCGGCGGGTCCCGACGCAAGCCGGCCACCCGCGCCGGCGGCAAGGCCAGGCGCGGGGCGGCGAGCTCAAAACGGAAGAAGAGCGCCTGAGGGCGCCTAGTCCTTGGCGCGTTCCACATAGGTGCCGTCCTCGGTGAGGACGACGATGCGGGTGCCCACAGTGATGTAGGGCGGGATCATCACACGCAGGCCGGCGTCGGTCATGGCCGGCTTGTAGGAGGACGAGGCCGTCTGGCCCTTCATGGCCGGCTCGGTCTCGGTGATCTCGACGGTCACCCTTGATGGCAGGGAGATGGCGATGGGCACGCCCTCGTGGGTCGACAGCTGCACGGCCATGCCGTCCTGAAGATAGACCTTGGCGTCGCCGATCACGTCTTCCGAGGCCACGAGCTGGTCGTAGTTTTCCGGGTTCATGAAGTGATAGCCCTCACCGTCCTGGTACAGGAAGGTGTGCTCCCGCTCCTCGACAAAGGCCCGCTCCACCTGCTCGGTGGTGCGATAGCGTTCGGACACCTTCACCCCGTCGGCGATGCGGCGCATGTTCAGCTGGGTCACGGGCGTGCCCTTGCCGGGGTGGATGTTCTCGACGGTCAGGACCACGTAGAGCTTGCCGTCCACATCGACGACATTACCCTTGCGGAGCGAGCTGGCGGCGACCTTCACGTGATGTCTTCCTCGAACCTGTCGGGCCGACGCGGGCCCGTTTGATCTCAAAACCTCTAGGGGTTCACGCGCACCTATAGGATCGCAGGCGTTTTCGCCAGCTTTGGCGCGGATTTTCCATTCCTGGCCGGACAGCTTTATGCCGCAAACGACTCCCTGGTGGGACAAGGACGCCCACCGTGACCGCCGTCCCTTCCTGACCGCCCGGGGGCAGGTCACCCGGGCTGTGCGCCGCTGGTTCGAGGATGAGGGCTTCACCGAGGTGGAGGCTGCGGCCCTGCAGGTCTCGCCGGGCAATGAGGCCCATCTGCACGCCTTTTCGACAGAGGCCATCGGGCCGGATGGGCGGCGCGCGGTCCTGCACCTGCACACCTCGCCGGAGTTTGCGGCCAAGAAGCTGCTGGCGGCCGGGGAGACTAAGATTTTCGATCTGGCCCGGGGGTGGCGCAACCGCGAGCGGGGGCCTTTGCACCATCCGGAATTCACCCTGCTGGAGTGGTACCGGACGGACACCCCCTACGAGACGCTGATGGAGGACTGCGCCCGCCTTCTGGCGCTGGCGGCCGACACCCTGGGCGCCAAGGTCCTGACCTGGCGCGGCGCGCAGGCCGATCCCTTCGCCGAGCCGGAGAAGGTGAGCGTGGCGCAGGCCTATGAGCGGTTCGCGCGGATAGACCTGCTGGCCACGGTCGCAGACGATGGAACCACCGACCGGGCGGCCCTGGCGGCCGCGGCGCATGAGGCCGGCGTCCGGGTGGCGGCCGATGACACCTGGGCCGACATCTTCAGCCGCATCATGGTGGAGAAGGTGGAGCCAAACCTCGGCTTCGGCCGGCCGACCATCCTGTGTGAATACCCTACCGCCGAGGCGGCGCTGGCGCGGCCCAAGGCCAGCGATCCGCGGGTGGCCGAGCGGTTCGAGCTCTATGCCTGCGGGGTGGAGCTGGCCAACGCCTTTGGCGAGCTCACTGATCCTGTGGAACAGCGCCGCCGCTTCGAAGCCGAGATGGATGAGAAGGCGAGGGTCTATGGGGAGCGCTATCCCATCGACGAGGATTTCCTGGCCGCGCTCGCCCACATGCCGGCCGCGAGTGGGGCGGCGCTGGGCTTTGACCGCCTGGTCATGCTGGCGTCTGGCGCCCAGCGGATCGAACAGGTGATCTGGACCCCGGTGGCGGAGGTCTGACAGGCCGTCGCATTGCAGGGACGCTGCATGTCGGCCATATGCCGCCGATGACGAGCCCGGCGCCCAAGACCCTGCGCACACCATCGGCCCTGGCCGGGGCAGGCCTGATCGCGGCCGACGAGATCGCGCCGCTGGAGGCTGTGGCCGCCCGCTACGCCGTGGCCATCACGCCCTATCTCGCCCAGCAGATCGCCGAGGGCGGGCCGGGGCTGGCCCGCCAATACCTGCCTGATCCCGCCGAACTGGACGCCACGCCCGAAGAGCGCGCCGACCCGATCGGCGATCACGCCCACATGCCGGTCAAGGGGATCGTCCACCGCTATGGCGACCGGGCGCTGTTGAAGATCACCCATGTCTGCGCGGTCTATTGCCGGTTCTGCTTCCGCCGCGAAATGGTGGGGCCAGGCGGGGAGGGGGCGTTGAACCCCGCCGAACTGGCCGCGGCCCTGGCCTACGTGGCCGAGCATGACGAGATCTGGGAGGTCATTGTCACCGGCGGCGATCCCCTGGTGCTCTCGCCCCGCAGGCTTTCCGAGCTGATGGCGGGGCTCGCCTCCATCGACCATGTGAAGGTGGTCCGGTTCCACACTCGGCTGCCGGTGGTTGATCCGGCTGCGGTGATCGACGAGTTGGTCGCGGCCTTAAGGGCTCCCGGCAAGGCGGTCTATGTGGCCCTGCACGCCAACCATCCGGACGAACTGACGCCGGAGGCGCGGGCGGCGTGTGCGAAGATGATCGACGCCGGCATCGCCATGGTCAGCCAGAGCGTGCTGCTGCGCGGGATCAATGACGACATCGACGTCCTGGGCGCCCTGATGCGCGCCTTCGTCGAGACCCGCATCAAGCCCTACTACCTGCACCAGGGGGACCTGGCGCCGGGCACTAGCCATCTGCGCGTGCCGATAGCTGAAGGCCAGGCCCTGATGCGCGCCCTTCGCGGGGACTATTCCGGCCTCTGCCAGCCGACCTATGTGCTGGACATCCCCGGCGGCCACGGCAAGTCGCCGATCGGCCCGGCCTATGTGGAGGGCGTCGAGGGCGCCTACGAGGTGGAGGACCCGCAAGGGACCCGCCACCCCTATCCGCCCAAGGGCTAAATCCTAGAGGATGTAGCGGGACAGGTCGGTGTCGCCGGTGAGTTCGCCCAGGCGCTGGCGGACATAGTCGGCGTCGATGGTCAGGGTCTCGCCGTCCCTGTCGGCGGCGGTGAAGCTGATCTCCTCGAGCACCTTTTCCATCACCGTCTGCAGGCGACGGGCGCCGATATTCTCCAGCGAGCCGTTCACCGCCACGGCGGAGTCGGCGAGCGCGTCGATGGCCTCCTCGGTGAAGGTCAGCGTCACGCCTTCGGTGGCCAGCAGAGCCTGGTTCTGGCGGATCAGATTGGCCTCGGGCTCGGTGAGGATGCGGCGCATGTCGTCCCGCGTCAGGGCCTTCAGCTCCACCCGGATGGGCAGCCGGCCCTGCAGCTCGGGCAGCAGGTCGGAGGGCTTGGCCACATGGAAGGCGCCCG
>DJWR01000222.1 GCA_002441055.1 Caulobacteraceae bacterium UBA6225
CGACGATATCCAGGGGATTGTCGACCGGCGCCGGCGTCTCGCCCAGCGCCTTCACGATCTCCCAGCCCTGGGCGAGGATGGCCCCGGGATTGAGGAATTCCTCGCGGCTCAGCGAGCCGCCACCGGCCGTCAGCCCCAGCTCCAGAAAGCCGGCGTAGACGGTCTCGGACAGCTGCTGCCAGTCGTTGATCAGCCAGGCGAAGGCACCGATCAGCAACACCTTGCCGAAGCCGGAGGCCAGGACTTCCCGGTTCGGGGACAGCGCCCACTGAATGCCGGTCAGGGCCACGACGAGGACGATCAGCAGGCCGAACACCCCGTTGACCGACCCCTGCAGGGCGTCGAACCCGGCCGAGATGGTGTTGGAGAACACCACCATCAGCTCATTGGGCGTTTCAACTCCGACCGTCATCGCCAGACTCCCTCAGTCCTGGGCATGGGACAGGGGATTGAAGCGCGGCGCCGTCGGTGCCCCGGCCTGACGGCCCCAGCGCTGGCGACGGGCGGCGTCGCCGGAGGCCCGGTCCGCCGCATCACGCGCCGTGGCCTCGGCCAGCAGGCGGGACTGGGCCAGCATGATGGTGCGCAGCGCCGCCAGGTCCTCGGCCAGGACCGCCAGAAGCTGGTTGGACGATTGCACCGCCGCCGTCTGGCCGGTCGCCGCCTGACTGGCCGACAGGGCGCCGGCCAGGCGTTGCGACCGCCCCTGCCCCATTCGCTCCAGTTCCGCGGCCGTGCGGGCCACATCCTCGGCGGTGCGGCGGGCAATGGCGGTCCTGGCCTGGCCCTGCTCCAGCAGGCTCAGCATGTCGGAACCCGACAGATCTTCCGGATACAGGTTCCGGAACTGCTGCTCCAGGCCGCTGACCGAGCCGGCGATCCCGCGCGCGGTCCGCGCCAGTTCGGCCATGTCTCGCAGCGACTGACTCGACTGGGTCAGGTGGCTGTAGGGCGAGGCGGCCAGGCTGCGCGCCTCATTGGCCAGGCTCTCCAGCTGACGCGCCGCCTGCAGCGCGTTCTCGATGTGATTACGGGGGTCGAACACGACCTGTTGGGCCGGGGCCGGCGACGAGGCCAGCAGACTGACCGCCGCAAGGCCGGTCCCCAGGATCGAGGCGAGCCTATTCGGCCGCGAGCGGGCCGGCGAAGGCGTCGAGAACGGAATCCACATTTTGCACTCCCTTGGCTTTGAGAAATTCACGGGCGAAGCCGCCCGGTCGGCGGTCGTCAGATCCGGATCGCTCCAGAATGTCGTCGATCAAGGTCTGGTCTTCCGGCGCGCTCGAGCCGCACAGGGCGAGCGCCACGCCGGTCAGTCTCAGGTCGAATAGCCGTCGCCCGCGCGGCTGGCGCCAATAATAGGCCCGCTTGGGGGTGGCGAAGGCGATCAGCTCCAGCTGGCGCCGGTTCAGGCCAAAGCCGCGGTAGAGCTCGGCGGAGGCCGGCTCGAGGGCGCGGGGATTGGGTAGAAAGACCTGGGTCGGGCAGCTCTCGATCAGGCTGGCGGCGATCGGGGAAGCCGCCACATCGTCGAGACTCTGGGTGGCGAAGACCACGCAGACCCGCTTCTTGCGCAGGGTCTTGAGCCATTCCCGGATCCGGGCGGCGAAGGCGGTCTCGCCCAGGAACAGCCAGGCCTCGTCCAGCACCAGCAGGGTGGGCCGGCCGTCGAAACTCTGTTCGAGATGATGAAACAGGGCCGAGAGCACCGGGGCCACCGCCGACGGCGTCCCCATCAAACTCTCCAGTTCAAAGGTGTCGAACCGGGTCGGCGTCAGGGCTTCCCCCTCCCCGTCGAGCAGCGCGCCGTGTGGCCCCTTCAGGGTCAGCGGCTCCAGGGCGGCGGCGACTGCCTTGTCCTGTACCAGGGCGCAGAACACCGTCAGCGTCCGCTGCGATACCGGCGCCTCGGACAGGGCAGACAAGGCCAGCCAGATCTCCTCCCGCACTCTCGGAGCCGGCTCCAGCCCGGCCAGCCGCACGGTCTCGGCGATCCATTCCGACGCCCAGGCCCGCTCGTCCTCCCGGTCGATTCCGGCCAGGGGCTGGAGCGAGACCCTGGCTCTCGGCTCCAGCGCCTGCCATCGCCCTCCGGCCGCGAGCGTCGCGGCCCGCGCCGACCGGCCCTTGTCGAAGAACACGACCCTGGCCTGCGGATAACGGAACCACTGCAGGGCCAGGAAGGACAGCAGGGCGCTCTTGCCCGATCCGGTCGGGCCCACGACCATGGCGTGGCCGACGTCGCCCACATGTAGCACCAGCCGGAACGGCGTCGCGCCGGTCGTGCGCGCCGTCGCCAGGGGCGGCCCCCGCAGATTGGCGTCCTCGGCCGGCCCCGCCCAGACGGCGGAGACCGGCAGCAGATCGGCCAGGTTCAGGGTCGAGACCAGAGGCCGGCGCACATCGGCATAGGGTTCGCCGGGCAACGAGCCGAGCCAGGCTTCGACCGCATTGAGATCCTCGATCCGGGCCACCAGCCCCTGGGCGTTGAGCGCCGCCTCGATCGCCCTGGCCCTGGCCGCGGCCCCCGCCTCGCTGGCGTCCAGTACGGTGACGGTCACGGTCAGGTAGCCGAATGCGCAGCTCTCGGCCCCCAGGGCGGCCAGGGCCCCGTCGCATTCCTCGGTCTTGGACGCTGCATCCGTATCGAGGAGCGGCACCTCCTCCTTGGTGATGGCCTCGCGCAGCAGGACGCCGACGCCCTTGCGCTTGGCGAACCAGCGCTTCCTCAGCTTGACGATCTCCCGCTCGGCCTCGGGCTTGTCCAGACCGATCCAGCGCGCGGTCCAGCGGTATTCGAACGGCAAGGCCCCCAGGGCGTCGAGCAGCCCGGGCCGGGTCACCGACGGCAGGCCCCGCACCGAGACCACCTTGAGCCAGCGGTCGCCCAGCCGGGGCGCCACCCCGCCGGTCAGGCCGGCGTCGGCCAGCCAAGCGTCGAGGAACATTGGCGTCTCGGGCGGCCGCACCGCGAAGGATCTGGGCGAGACGCTGTCATGTAAAATAATCGACT
>DJWR01000172.1:0-1966 GCA_002441055.1 Caulobacteraceae bacterium UBA6225
ATCGACGGACGGCAGACCGGTGCTGGACCGGGTGTGGTCGGCGGGGCCGCCTGGGGCGGTCTGAGCCTGGGCTGCAGACGCCGCCAGGATCAGGGCCGCGGACGTCGAGAGGAGATGGTTGAGGTTCATGGCTGATTTCCTTGGACTAAGGTGTTGCCGCAGGTCCCCCCGACGTCCTGCCACTAGGCTCCCTAGAGCCTGATGCGATCAGACGGAACCGTCTGATCGTTGAATCAGGCTCTAAACTCAAAGACTTGAGCGCGTTTAGCTCCGATAACCGGTTCCCACTTATCGGAACGCGCTCTAGTTGCCGGCGGCGGCGGTGCGCTTACCGGCGTTAGAGAGCGGAGCGCCGTAGGCGGCGCGGTTTTCCGGGGTGTCCGGAATGGGCTGCATGGCGCTGACGCTCGCCGTGGCGGCGGTGTCGGCCTCAGCCCCAGTGGGGGCGGCCTCCGCGCCAGGGGCCTCGGAGCCTTGCAAGTTGTCGTCCTGGCTCGCCGGCTCGGTGCTCGCGGCCGCGTCTGCCCCAGTCGCCGCAGGGGCCGCGGCGGCAGGCATGTCGCTGGTCATCAGAACCTTATCGACCACATGGATCACGCCGTTGTCGGCGTTGATGTCGGCCTGAGTGATGCGCGCCCGGCCGATCATCCAGGTCTCCTCGACGCCATCGACCTGAACCGTCTCGCCGGCGACCGTGGGCACCGGACCCCGGGAATTGTCGATCTTCTCCCCGTCCAGACGGGCGTTGATGACGTGATAGGTGAGCAGCTTCTGCAGCTCAGCTGCGGTTCTCCTCGGCCATGAGCCGGTCAAGCTGGCCGGCCGGCAGAGCGGCGAAGGCCGCGTCAGTCGGTGCAAAGACCGTGAGATTCGGCGTGGTCTTCAGGAGCTCCACCAGATTGGTGGCCTCCAGGGCTTTCACCAGGGTGGTGAACTGGCCAGCCGCCTTGACGGTCTCAACGATGTCGCCAGCCGGCGTCACCTGCCCGCCTGTCCGCGCCGCTGCGCCGGCCTGGGCCGAGGGCTCGCCGGCGGTCGGCGTCGACGGCGCGGGTTCAGCGGTCTGAGCGTGGGCGGCGCCGGCCAGCAGAGCGGCGGCGGCGGTGGCGGACATAAGGCGGGTGAGACGCATGATCTTCCTCTCGACTATGGGGCGCGGCCCAGATCACCGGGTCACGGTCGGGAGAACTACGCGGAGCGGCGCCATCGGTTGCCGGCGATCACGGGTTCGTGATCGCGCGCCACTGACCAGCTGGCCCGAGCGTCAGAACCGCCCAGACCGCGCTATTTATGCCGTCATTTTGCTCGCACGCGCCGATACGGCGCCGCCTTTTTGAGCAGTCTTAGGCTTTCATGAACCTGCGGCGGCCCCGGAGCCCCCTACGCCCCTCCCCGTCGATAGCGTGACAGTCGCCGTCAACCGACACCGTCGGAATGGGGCCATGGGGCTTGGTGACGGCTCGAACCAAAAAGGGGACGCGCGGCGTAAAGCCCGTGCGGTAGCGAGCGGATGAAACTGATCATTGCGATCGTCAAACCCTTCAAGTTGGACGACGTGCGCGAAGCGCTCGTTTCGGCCGGCGTTGAAGGCCTGACGGTCTCTGAAGTCAAAGGCTACGGCCGGCAAAAGGGACAGACCGAGATCTACCGAGGGGCGGAGTACCAGGTGAACTTCGTGCCCAAGGTCAAGCTGGAGGCCGTCGTCGACGATGCGGCCGCCACTAAGGCTGTCGAGGCCATCAAGGCTGCAGCGGCCACCGGAAAGATCGGCGACGGGAAGATCTTCGTCGTCAACGTCGAAGACGCGGTGCGCATCCGCACCGGCGAAACCGGGGCCGCCGCCCTTTAAGGGCGCAACTGAACGGGACAAGGGGATAGCCACAATGATGTCTTTGAAATTCAAGGGGCTGGCGGGCCTGATGCTCGCCGCCGCAATTGTCGGGGCGCCTGTCGCCTCGGCCTGGGC
>DJWR01000172.1:2018-2638 GCA_002441055.1 Caulobacteraceae bacterium UBA6225
GTCCTGCTGATGACCATTCCGGGTCTGGCCCTGTTCTATGGCGGCATGGTGCGGCAGAAGAACGTGATCAACACCGTGGCGACCAGCTTCGCCATCACGGCGCTGGTCACGGTGCTCTGGATGGCGGTGGGCTACAGCCTCGCCTTCGGCACCAACGCCGATGAGGGTCTGAACGCCTATATCGGCAGCCTTGACGCAGTGTTCCTGGGCGGTGTGACCGTTGAGACGGCTCACGCCCTGACCTCTGGCCTGCCGGAATTCCTCTGGATCATGTTCCAGCTGACCTTCGCCATCATCGCCCCGGCCCTGATCGCCGGCGCCTTCGCTGAGCGCATGAAGTTCTCAGCCATGCTGCTGTTCATGGGTCTGTGGTCGATCTTCGTCTACGCCCCCGTCTGCCATTGGGTCTGGGGCGGCGGCTTCCTTGGTGGGGCTGGCGTGCTCGACTTCGCTGGCGGCACTGTGGTGCACATCAATGCCGGCGTCGCCGGTCTGGTCTGCGCCATCGTTCTCGGCAAGCGTAAGGGCTACGGCGCTGAGAACATGGCCCCCAACAACCTCGTCTACACCATGATCGGCGCGAGCCTTCTGTGGGTGGGCTGGTTCGGCTTCAACGCCGG
>DJWR01000140.1 GCA_002441055.1 Caulobacteraceae bacterium UBA6225
GCGGTGCTGCTGGGCGCCCAGTGGGTGGGCGGTCGGGGCGACCCGGACCTGGCCAGGGCGGCCCAGGACGTGGTGGCCAAGATCGCCCAGGTGATCCCGGAAAACCTGCGCCCCTTCGTCAGCTCCTCGCCGCTGACTGCGGGCTCCAGACCCGACGCCGTCCGTGACGCCCTGGACATGACCCAGCTGCGCGCCTGCCTGCGTGACCAGCGCAAGGTGGTCCTGGACTATAGCGATGAGGCGGGTGCGGTGACCCGCCGGGTGATCTGGCCGGTGACGGTGGGCTATTTCGACACCACCCGGGTGATCTGCGCCTGGTGTGAGTTGCGCCAGGACTTCCGGCACTTCCGTACTGACCGGGTGGTGGCCGCGGAGTTTCTGGAGGAGCGCTATCCCGGCGCCCGGGCCCAGCTCTGGGCCCAGTGGCGGCGCACCCTGCCGGAAGACGAGGCGAGGCCTGATGGGGATTGTCTCTGACGGGGATTGTCCGGGGGAGGCGAGGTCCGGCGTCCGGCGATGACCTCCAAGTCTGCGCCGGACGCCTATTGGGGACTGAACCTCCGACAAGGTTCAGCGACAAGATTTGCGCTCAGGCGCCGTCTCGGCCTAATCACCTCCCCGTGAAATTTGGCCCACAGGTCGGGCCGTCAGTCGGAGGGCGCCATGCAGAGCTTTCAACCCCCACGCCGGGTCCTGATGGGACCGGGTCCCTCCGACGTCAGTCCCCGGGTGCTGGCGGCCCTGTCGCGGCCGACCATCGGCCACTTGGACCCGGCCTTCCAGGGCCTGATGGAAGAGATCAAGGCGGCGCTCTCGCGACTGTTCAACGCCCCTGATCACATCTGCGTGCCCCTGTCGGCGCCGGGCACGGCGGGCATGGAATCGGCCCTGATGAACCTGCTGGAGCCGGGCGACCTGGCGGTGATCTGCGTCAACGGCGTGTTTGGAACCCGCATGGTGGACATGGCCGGTCGGGCCGGCGCCGAGGTGATCGCCGTCGAGGACGCCTGGGGGACGCCGGTCAGCTTGGACAAGGTCGAAGCCGCGCTTTCCGGCCGCCAGGCCAAGGTGCTGGCCTTCGTCCATGCGGAGACCTCCACCGGCGTGCGCAGCGATGCGGCCAGCCTCTGCGCCCTGGCGCGCAAGCATGGGGCGCTGTCCATCGTCGACTGCGTGACCTCGCTGGGCGGCATCGCGGTGGACGCCGCGGCCTGGGACGCCGACGTCCTTTATTCGGGCACCCAGAAGTGCCTCTCGGCGCCTCCCGGCCTGTCGCCGGTGGCCTTCTCCAAGCGCGCGGTGGCGGCCATCGCCGCGCGTAAGGAAAAGCCCCGCAACTGGCTGTTCGATATCGGCCTCCTGATGAGCTACTGGGGCGGGGAGGGCGGCCGCACCTATCACCACACCGCCCCGATCAACGCCCTCTACGGCCTGCATGAGTCCCTCGTGGCCCTGTTCGAAGAGGGCCAGCAGGCGGCGTTCGTCCGCCATGCGCGGACCCACGAGTCCCTGGTGGCGGGCCTCGAAGCCCTGGGCCTGGAGATGCTGGTGGCGCCCGAGCATCGCCTGCCGCAGCTGAACACGGTCAAGGTCCCCGAAGGCGTCGACGAGGCCGCCGTCCGCGACTACGTCCTGACCCATTGGAACCTGGAGCTGGGGGCGGGTCTTGGGCCGCTGAAGGGCCAGGTCTGGCGGATCGGGCTGATGGGGGCCTCGGCCACCCCCTGGCACGTGCGCCTGTGCCTGACGGCGCTGGGCGAAGCCCTGGCGGCCCAGGGTTATCAGGGTGACCGGAGCGCGGCCCTGGCGGCGGTGGACGCCAAGCTCGCCTGATCGCTTTCCAGCGTCGCCATAGGGGGCTATGGCGCAAACATGCGTCGTGTCGTCCAGATCGAAGCCCCCTGGCGGGAGCCGACCCAGGCCCTCGCAGTCCTGGCTGAGGAGGCCTGGAGCCTCTGCCTTCTATCGGGCGGCGGGGGTGCGCGGGGGCGTTGGACCTATCTGGCCGCCCGGCCCCTGCGGACCCTCATCGTTCAGGCCGGCGACCCGACGGATCCCTTCGCCGCCCTGGCCGCCCTGATCCCGGCGGGCGAGATGCTGTCTGACGGTCCGCCCTTCCAGGGGGGCGTAGCGGGGCTGGCGACCTATGAGCTGGGCGGCCGGGCCCAGGGGCTGGATCTTGCGCCCCACTCGGACTGGCCGCATCTGGCCTGCGCGGTCTATCCCGCCATCCTGGCCTTCGATCACCAGGACCGCCGGCTGCTGGCCATCGGCCGTGGCGAGGATGTGGCGCAGGCGCAGGCCCGGGCCCAGGCGCTGCTCGACGCCCTTGGGCCGACGACGATGGAAGATCGCGCGGACGCCCAGGTTCTGGCCGGGCCCATGAGCGCCTCGTCGGGGGCGGCCTATGAGGCGGCGGTAGCCGAGGTGGTGAGCCGGATCGCGGCGGGCGAGATCTTCCAGGCCAACGTGGCCCGGCGCTGGACCGGCGCGCTGGCGGCCGGCGCTACGCCCTACGACCTGTTCGCCCGGCTGGCCCGGGAATCTGCGGCGCCCTTCGCCGCCTATCTGCGCCTGCCGGGCCTGGCGGTGGTGTCCAACTCGCCGGAGCGGTTCGTGGCCCTGCGGCGCACCCCAGAGGGCCTGGAGGCCGAAACCCGGCCGATCAAGGGGACGCGGCCGCGGGGCTGCGANNGTCGATCTGATGCGTAATGACCTGGCGAGGGTCTGTCGCCCCGGCAGCGTGAAGGCGCCGGAGCTGTTCGCCATCGAGAGCTTCGCCAATGTCCATCACCTGGTCTCTACCGTCACGGGCATGTTGCAGACGGGGCTGGGCGCGGCCGACCTGCTGGCGGCGACCTTTCCGCCGGGCTCCATCACTGGCGCCCCAAAGATCCAGGCCATGAAGGTGATTGCGTCCCTCGAGCCGCCTCGGGGCCCCTATTGCGGCTCGGTCTTCTGGGCCGGGGCGGACGGGGCCTTTGATTCCAGCGTGCTGATCCGCACCGCGTCCTGTGTGGAGACGCAGGATGGTTGGCGGGTGGAGGCCGGGGCCGGGGCGGGCCTGGTGGCCGACAGCCAGCCGGTGGCTGAGCGTCTGGAGACTGAGGCCAAGATCTCGGCCCTGTTGCGGGCGCTGACCGAGCCTTCGGGCGCGGCGCCATGACCGTGGCCTATCAGGATCGGGGCCTGCTGCTGGGCGACGGGCTGTTTGAGACCCTGCTGGCGGTGGATGGCAGGCCAGCCGACTGGGACGCCCATATGGCGCGTCTCGCCCTGGGATGCGCCGCCCTTGGCCTTCCGGCGCCGGCGGAGACGCAAGCGCGCGTCGCCGCTCAAGCGGCCCTGGCCTCCGCGGGGCTGGAGACCGGGCGCGCGGCTCTGCGGATCACCTGGACGGCGGGATCGGGCGGGCGGGGCCTTGATCGGCCCGAGGCCTGCGCCCCGGTCCTGTTCGCCACGGCCGCCCCTGCGCCCGCGCCTGGCGGGCCCCTGCGGCTGATCACGGCGGCGACCCGGCGTAATGCCGGCTCCATCGCCTCGCGGCACAAGACCCTGTCCTATCTGGACAATGTGCTGGCCAGACGGGAGGCGACCATGGCCGGCGCCGACGAGGCGGTGATGCTGAACACGGTCGGCCATGTGGCCTGTGCGGCGGCGGCCAATCTGTTCTGGGTGTCTGAGGGGCGCCTCGTGACTCCCGCCCTGGAGTGCGGGGTCCTGGCCGGGGTGACGCGGGCCAAGGTCCTGGCCTGGGCCGGGGACGCTGGGGTCCCGATGCGAGAGGCGGCGCTCGGGCCAGAGGCCCTGGGGGCGGCGCAGGCGGTCTTTGTCACCAACAGTCTGACGGGGGCGCGACCGGCCCGATCCCTGGACGGCCGGCCTTTGAACGAATGGCCGCTGATGGAAAGCTTGTCAGCCGCCCTGATCTGACCCCTGAAGCCCTGATCAGCAGTCGGTGCAGTTGACCATGTCGAGCTTGCGGGGACGGAGATAGTATTTCTCCTTGAAGACCATGGCGTTGGGCAGCGCATACTTGATGGCTGAGTTGTAACTGTAGTTCATCTCGCTCATGATCAGGGTGTCGAACGGCTCCATGAGGTCGGCGGGCAGGCCGCTGACCGTGCCGCCCTTGCCATAGGCGCTCAGGCCCTTGCCATAGCTCCAGACCACCTTGGGCGAGCCGTTGACGTCGGCGCGGATGGCGGTGACCCGGGCGCTCATGCCCGACCCGGCGAAGGGGGCGAGGATCTCTTCGGCGATGGCGAAGGTGTCGCCCAGCTCGGCCTTGGTGGTCAGGGTGTCCTGGGCGATCAGGTCGGCGACCACGGCGGTGGCGTGGCCTGCGCGCCGGTCGGCCATAAGGGCCATGGTGACCTCGGCCAGGCCCATATAGAGCAGGATCAGGACCGGGGCGATGAGGGCGAACTCCACCGCCGCCACCCCGCGCCGGTCGCGGAAGATACGCAGGGCGCCCATCAGCATTTGGCCTTGGTTGGCGGGGCGTCGCTGTAGGGTTCGTTGCGGAAGGCCTCCACCGCCGAGACCATCCGCTTGTTGCCTGGCGCATTGACCAGGGCGTTGGACAGCAGCGGCGTGAAGATGGTCCAGCTGTAATAGGTGCGGACCAGAACGATGTCTGTGGGGCCCCCTGGGGACCAGCAGGTCTTGGC
>DJWR01000164.1 GCA_002441055.1 Caulobacteraceae bacterium UBA6225
GCAGGGGGGCGAAGTCCCGGGCGATGAGGCCATAGAGGGCCGAGCCCACCGAGGACTGATAGATCAGCGGGTCCCACCGATGGGCCTGCAGGGTGTCGTGGGTCCAGACCTCACCGGCCAGGCTGTTGCGCAGGATGGCGGCGTCCACCTGCCGCTCGCGGCTGAGCTCGACCGGCGCGATGGCGGTCAGGCGCGCCAGGAAGGCCTCGGCGCTGTCGCGGCGGGCGGTCCAGCCGGCCAGGCTCAGATCATCCAGCCGGTCGTCATAGCGGTGGTCCCCCCAGAGCGTCGCGGCGATCGGGCTGAGCCTCAGGCTCGCCTCCAGCCAGGCCGCCGCCAGGGCGTCAAAGGCGGCGTCTTCCGGGCTCTGCGCCGGCGCCGGCTGGGCGCGGGCCTGGAGCGGCAGAACGGCGGCGGCGGCCCCAAAGGCCATCAGCATACGGCGGTCGAGGAGAAGGGGCATGACGGTGATCCCAAGACGCGCCCAACTTCGCGGCGCAGGCGCACTGTCGGTCAGGGGCGCATTACGGGCAAGGTGGCGTCCCACCGCCCCGGCGCCCTCGTGGCCAGGGCCTTCAAGAGGGGACACAAAGGACACAAAGGGGCGCGAAGAACACGAAGGCCGGGCCGCCGACACCTTGGTGTCCTTTGTGTCCCCTCTTTTGGCCCTCAGGCCGCCTTCGGCCGGCGGCGCACCCTCGCCAGGCGGCGCAACCTGCGCCAGAAGCGGGTCTTTTCCGGCTCGGGATAGGGCTGCAGATTGCGCACGAAGTCCTCGGCGCAGGCGGTCCAGGAAAAGGTTTCAGCAAACGCCCGCACCGCCCGGCGGTCCAGGGCCAGGGCCTCCATGCAGGCCTCCTTCAAGCCTTCGGTGGCCGAGGTGGCGAGCGCGCCGGCGCCGGAGTCCGGGATGATGTCGATGGGGCCAGGGGCGGGATAGGCCGCCACCGGGGTCCCTGAGGCCATGGCCTCCAGGATCACCAGGCCGAAGGTGTCGGTGAGCGAGGGGAAGACGAAGACGTCGGCGCAGGCGAAATGGGCCGACAGCTCCTCGCCGAACTTCGATCCGGTGAAGACGGCGCCGGGATAACGCTCGGCCAGCTCGTCCTTCTGCGGGCCATCGCCCACCACCACCTTGGTGCCGGGCAGGTCGAGGCCCAGGAAGGCCTCGATATTCTTCTCCACCGCCACCCGGCCCACATAGAGGAAGATCGGCTTGGGCAGGTGGGCGAAGATGTCCTTCTCGCCCTCGGCGCGGGGGCGGAACATCTCGGTGTCGACGCCCCGGGACCAGGACGAGATGTTGCGGAAGCCATGCCGGGTCAGCTCGTCGCGCATGGTGGGCGTGGCCACCATCAGCCGGCCCGAGGGCCGGTGGAACCAGCGCATATAGGTGTAGCCCACCGACAGCGGCAGCGGCAGGCGGGCCGAGACATATTCCGGGAACCGGGTGTGGTAGCTGGTGGTGAAGGGCAGCTTCCATTCCACGCAGATCCGCCGGGCGGCGAGACCAATCGGTCCCTCGGTGGCGATGTGGATGGCCTCGGGCTCAAAGGCCTTGAACCGCTCCTGCACCGGCTCATAGGCGCCGATGGCCACCTTGATCTCCGGATAGGTGGGCAGGGGCAGGGTCTTGAACTGGTCGGGGCTGATCACCTCCACCTGGTGGCCCAGGTCGCGCAGCTCGCGCACCACCCGGGTGAGGGTGCGGACCACCCCATTGACCTGCGGCTCCCAGGCGTCGGTGGCCAGCAGGATCCGCATGGGTCGCTGCACCTCGTCCACCGGCGCGGCCGGCTGCCACATCCGCTGGGCCGGGGAGCGGGCCGGCGGCGGCGGCGCGGCGGGTTCAGGGCGGCTGGGGCTCTCAGCCTGAGGCTGTTCAGCCAGGGGCAGGGTGGCCTGAGCCTGGGCCCAGGCGAAATAGGCGCCCAGCAGGGCCTCGCGGGTGGGGAAGTGGCGATAGACGGTGCGCTCGCCCACCCCGGCGTCCCGGGCGATGTCGGCGAAGGACAGCTCGTCCATGGGCCCGGCCTCCAGCCTTGCGCCCACCACGCGCAGGATCTGGTCACGGGTGGCGGCCTTCTGGCGGTCGCGGGCGTCGCCGGCGGTCTGGGAATCGTCGCTCATGACAGTCTCACTGTCATGAGCCAGAACGGGTGTCAACGTAGGGTGGAGCGGTCAGGCCGCCACCGGCGCGGGCCGGGGCGGGGCNNAGCTTGGCCCACTCCAGGATCTCCATGCGCCCGTCCATATGCTCGACCAGGGCGGTGCAGCTCTCCACCCAGTCCCCGTCATTGATGTAGAGGATGTCCTCGATCTGACGCATCTCGGCCTTGTGGATATGGCCGCAAATCACCCCGTCGACCCCGCGCCGCCGGGCCTCCTCGGCCACCGCGCCCTCGAAGTTCTCGATAAAGTGGAGGGCGTTCTTGACCTTGGTTTTCAGGAAGGCCGACAGGCTCCAATAGCCAAAGCCCATGCGCCGCCGCACCCGGTTGAACAGGGTGTTGGCCGACAGAAGCGCCCGGTAGGAATAATCCCCCAGGAAGGCCAGCCACTTGGCGTGCTGCACGACGCCGTCAAATTCATCACCGTGGGTCACCAGAAAGCGCCGGCCGTCGGCGCCCTCGTGGATCGCGTCCCGGGCCACAACCACGCCGCCGAAGTGGATTCCGCAGAAATCGCGGATGCGGTCGTCATGGTTACCGGGAATATAGACGACGTTCACACCCTTGCGGGCCATGCGCAGGATCTTCTGCACCACGTCATTATGCGCCTGCGGCCAGTACCAGCCGCTTTTCATCTTCCAGCCGTCGACGATATCGCCGACCAGATACAGAGTGTCGCACTCGATGTGGCGGATGAAGTCCAGCAGCATCTCTGCCTGGCACCCGCGGGCGCCTAGATGGACGTCGGAAACGAAGACGGTCCGATAAC
>DJWR01000014.1 GCA_002441055.1 Caulobacteraceae bacterium UBA6225
GCCCGCAGCATCAGCTGGTGCGAGGCGATCTGGGCGTCGGAGGGCGCCTCACGCAGGGTGGGAATGAAATAGCGCGACAGACGCATTCGGCGGGCCTTCGGATACGAAACTCAGACGGGAGGCCCTGATTAGCCCCGTGCGTCCGACCTTGGCAATCGAAGCGGCGAAAAGAAGGCCGCCGGCTCATCGCAGGCGGCCTTCAAGTTGGGTCATTGGGGAAAACGCGCGCAAGCCGGTCCGACCGGTTTGGCTGTTTCAAATGTAACTGCCGTAACACCGGCGAGGTATCGGCAAGCGATCGAGGGGCGACGGACGAGCCAGATCGCCCAATTTACAGGCGATGTCCTTCTCCCACGGCGCAGAACCTGCACAGGCCCGTCAACGCATGGGATCAGAAGTTGGCGGCGGAACTCGGCATGGGCACGAGCCCCAGGCGGATCACCAGATAGACGATCACAAAGACGATGGCTGACACCCAGGTCGTGGTGAAGAACTTCTTCTTCAGCTTGGGGTCCACCGGCGCGCCCGGGTCACCCCCATCGCCCTTGTCGATGCCAGCCTCGGCATGGCTGGTCACACCGATAGGCAGGATGGTGAACAGCACCACCCACCAGATGATGAGGTAGATGGCGATGGCTGTGGTGACGCCCATCAGTGGTTCTCCTTGGGGGTTTCCATGAGCTCGATCAGAACCCCGCCCATGTCCTTCGGGTGAACGAAGATCACAGGGGTTCCGTGCGCCCCGATGCGAGGTTCTCCGGTCCCGAGGACCGTCGCGCCCTTGGCGTGCATTTCATCGCGAGCCGCCAGAATGTCCTCAACCTCGAAACAGACGTGGTGCTGTCCGCCGGCCGGATTCTTGGCCAGAAAGCCCTTCAAGGGCGAGTTCTCACCCAGGGGCTCGATCAGCTCGATCTGGGAGTTCGGCAAGTTGACGAAGCAGACCCAGACGCCCTGCTCCTCCATGGCCCACTTCTCAGTGATGGAGGTGGCGCCCAGCACGTCTCGGTAGAGGGCCACGGCGGTGTCGATGGAGGGCGTGGCGACGCCCACATGGTTCAGCTTTCCGATCATGAACGCTGGTATACGCCCCCTGCCCCTAGGGCGCGAAGACCCTAAAGTCGCAGGACCGTGGTCTCGACCACTGGACGACGGCCCCAGACCCGTTGGCAGGCCTTTTTCACCGCCCGGGACATGGCCGTTTCCACTGCGTCATCAAGGTCACGATCGGCGCCTGACAGCTTGGCGAGCGCCCGCTCGGCCTCCTCGGCGAGATCGTCCAGGGCCTCATCCATGGGATAGTCGTCATCGGTGGGCATGCCGATGGCGCGCACCTGTGGGCCCGAGGCGATCTTGCCGCGGCTGTCGAGCACCACGGCCACGGTCACCACGCCATTGTGGGCGGCGTGCCGGCGCTCGCGCAGGGCCTCGCCGTTCTCACTGACCACCACATTGGCGTCCACATAGAGCCGGCCAGCCGGGGTCTCGTCGATAATCTCGGCGCGACCGGGCGCAAGGCGCACCATGTCGCCATTGCGGGGCGCCACGGTCTGCGGCACCTGCAGGTCGCGGGCGAAGGCCGCATGCTCGAGCAGGTGGCGGCGTTCCCCGTGAGTGGGAATGGCGATCTGGGGCCGCGCCCAGGCGTACATCCGCGCCAGCTCGTCCCGGCAGGGATGCCCCGAGACGTGGATGCCAGGGTGATCATTGTCGGTGTAGAGCCGCACCCCGCGATCAGCCATGCGGTTTTGCAGATTGCGGATGGCGATCTCGTTGCCCGGAATGATCCGCGAGGAGAAGACGCAGGAGTCGCCCTTGCCCAGGTTCACATGGGGGTGGGTTCCGTCTGAAATCCGCGACAGGGCCGCGCGGGCTTCGCCCTGGCTGCCGGTGCAGAGATAGAGGATCGAGTCGGCGGGGAAATAGCCCGCCTCGCTCTCGTTGACGAAGTCTTTGAGGCCGGTGAACAGCCCCACTGACCGGGCGGCGGCCGCCATCCGATGCATGGAGCGGCCCACCAGACAGACCCGGCGGCCATTGGCCTCAGCCGCTCGGATGACCGAGTCCATCCGCGCCACATTGGAGGCGAAGCAGGCCACGGCCACCTTGCCCTTTAGCTCGCCGATCAGCCGGGCCAGCGCATCGCGGACATCGGCCTCTGAGCCGGACTCGCCCTCCACGAAGACATTGGTGGAGTCGCACACCATGGCCAGGACGCCCTCATCCCCCAACCGGCGGATGAAGGTCTCATCAGTGGCCTCGCCCAGCACTGGATCGGGATCGATCTTCCAGTCGCCGGTGTGCAGGACGGTGCCCAGCGGCGTGCGGATCGACAGGCCGTTAGGCTCGGGGATCGAGTGCGTGAGGGTGATCAGGTCGATCTCGAAGGGGCCCAGCGTCACCCGGCCGCCGAGCGGCACCACATTAATCTCCACCTGTCCCTCGAGACCGCCCTCCCGCAGCTTCTCGCGCAGGAGGAAGGCGGTGAAGGGCGTGGCGTAGAGCGGCGCGCGCAGGCGCGGCCACAGCCAGGCCACCGCGCCGATGTGGTCCTCATGGGCGTGGGTTAGGACAATGCCGAGGATGTCGTCGGCATGTTCTTCGATGAAGGTGGGGTCGGGCAGGATCAGGTCAACGCCCGGCGTGGTCAGATCGCCGAAGGTGACGCCCAGGTCGACGATGATCCACTTGCGCGCATGGGGTGGACCAAAGCCATAGAGGTTGAAGTTCATCCCGATCTCGTTGGAGCCCCCCAGCGGGAGAAAAACGAGTTCGTCTTGCGTCTTGTTGGCGGCCATCAGGCGCCTCCGGAATTGCGGCGATGGATCTCCAGGAGACCCCTTATGGTCAGGTCCGGATCGAAGTGGTCGATCGCCAGACTGGCCCCGTGGAACAGCGACGCGACGCCGCCAGTTGCAATGACAGTCAGAGGCTGGGGCCATTCTGACTTGATGCGGCTAATCAGCCCCTCGATCAGGGCGATATAGCCCCAGAAGACGCCGGACTGCATGGCGCCCACCGTGTCCTTGCCAATCACCCGCTGAGGCTTCTGGATGGCCACCCGCGGCAGTTTGGCGGCGGCGGCATGCAGCGCCTCCATGGACAGGTTGATCCCTGGCGCAATGACGCCGCCCTCGAAACCGCCGTCGGCCCCGATCACGTCGAACGTGGTGGCGGTGCCGGAGTCGATCACGATCAGCGGGCCTTCATACATGATGTGCGCGCCGATGGCGTTCACCAGCCGGTCGGCGCCAGCCTCGGACGGCTTGTCGATACGCACCGCGATGCCGAGTTCGGCGTTCTCGCCGATGACCAGGGGCTCCACATGCAGGTAGCGCCGGGCGAGATTGCGAAGGTTGAAGATCGACTGCGGCACGACGCTGGAGATGATGCAGGCGTCCAGCACGCTGAACTGCAGGCCGGCCATATGCAGCAGTTGCGAGAGCCATACTGCGTACTCATCGGCGGTTCGCGTCGAGTCCGTGGCCGCCCGCCATTGGGCGATCCAGGTCTGGCCGTCATGGACGGCGAAAAGGGTGTTGGTGTTGCCCTGTTCGATAGCCAGCAGCATCAGGCCTCTCCAAAGAAAACATCGCCGGCGGTGATCCGGCGGATCTGACCGTCGGCCAGCCGCAGGCGCAATGCGCCGTCGGGGTCCATGCCCTCAGCCACCCCCTCTACAGTCTCGTTGGGCAGACGGGCGACGCAGGCCTGGCCAAGGCCGTGAGCCCGGCGGGTCCAGCCCTGTGCGATGGCGGGGAACCCTTGTGCGGACCATGCTTTGCGCCAGGTCTCGAATGCCGACGCCAGGATGTTCAGCGCCGCCTGAGGAGTCGGGGGNNCCAGAGCCGACCGTCGGGTCGCGCACCCGATTCCACCAGGATGCCCGCAGACTTGCGCCCGGCGATCAGCAGGTCGTTGGGCCACTTCACACTGACGAGGTCCGGCGCCAGGCATGACTCGGCCAAGTCCGCGGCGGCCAGGGCGGCTACGAAAGACAGCTGCGCGGCCTCCCCGGCGGGGCGGTCAGTGGTCATCAGAAGTGTTGCCGCGAGGTTCCCCGAGCCCGTCTCCCAGGCGCGACCTCTGCGGCCGCGGCCCGCGGTCTGGCGCAAGGCGGCGATCCAGAGGGGACCGCCCTCCCCGGCCTCCGCCCGGCGACGGGCCTCGGCGTTGGTGGAGTCCAGCTCGTCGAAGAACGTGATCGGCGGGTGAGCGGTCGCCAAATCAGGCCAGGCCGAAGGCGGCGGCCGCCGCCGCTGCGAGCGGATCGATGAAGGCCAGGGCCACCAGGACAACGGGGAAGGTGAAC
>DJWR01000078.1 GCA_002441055.1 Caulobacteraceae bacterium UBA6225
AGAAGCTCCGCCGCCGTGCGGGTGCCAGAGGTCACGAGCAGGGTCAGATCGGGCCGCAGCGCTCGCAGGGCTTCGGCAAGCGGCAGCAGGGAGACGCTCTCGCCGACGCTGACGCCGTGCAGCCACACCACCTGGCCCGGCGGACGCAGGGCCTGAGGGCGGCCCAGGCGTTCGTTCAGGCGCTCGGCGTCCTCTTTCCCCCGGCGGGCGCGGGCCCGCAGCAGGGCGGGCGCCAGGGGCTCCAGAGCCGCCAGCGCCAGACCATAGGCCGCAAGGCCCAGGGATCGGGGCGCAGGCTTCACACCACCTCGGCGGGCGCCAGGCGACATAGGTCGGCCTCGCCCGTCTCTACCTGCAAGGTGGCGTGACCGATCCCGAACCGTTCCTGCAGCCCCGCACAGGCGGCGTGGAGAAAGGCGTCGGACTCGCTATTGTCGGGGCGGGTGATGTGCGCCGTCAGCGCCGTCTCTGTGGTGCTCATGGCCCATATGTGCAGGTCATGGACCCCGGTGACGCCCGGCAGGGCGTGCAGCCAGGCGCGCACCGCCTCCACATCCACGCCCCTAGGGGCGGCGTCTAGCGCCAGGTCCACGGAGTCCCGCAAAAGGCCCCAGGTTCCCGCCAGGATCACCGCCACGATCAGCAGGCTCAGCGCCGGGTCGAGCCAATAGAGGCTGGTCAGCGCGATGACCCCGGCCCCGATCACCACGGCCAGGGAGACGGCCGCATCGGCCGCCATGTGCAGGAAGGCGCCGCGGACGTTCAGGTCGCCCTTGGCGCCGCCCATGAACATCAGGGCTGTGGCGGTGTTGATCACCACCCCGATGGCCGCGACGATCATCACCGGGGCTGCGGCGACCTCGGCGGGATCGGCGATCCGGCGCACGGCTTCGGAAACGATGGCCCCCACCGCCACCAGCAGCAGGATGGCGTTGGCCAGGGAGGCCAGGATAGTCGCCTTGCGCAGGCCATAGGTCCGCCGGCCCGACGGCTGGCGCTTGGCGAGGCTGGCGGCGCCCCAGGCCAGCAGCAGGCTCATCACGTCCGACAGATTGTGTCCGGCGTCAGCCAGCAGGGCCAGCGAGCCGAACCACAGGCCAGCGGCGACTTCTGCGGCGACGAAGCCGGTGTTCAGGACGACCCCGACGGCGAAGGCCCGGCCAAAATCCTTCGGGGCGTGGTGATGATGGCCACCGGGCCCATGGGCGTGACCATGATGATGGTCGTGGTGGTGGCCGGGATGATCGTGGGCCATCGGTCAGGCCCCGTCCTGCTGGTCGGCGGGCGCGCCCACCAGGATTTCGGCCTTGCGGGTCGCCGCCGATAGCCGAGCCGACCAGTCCGCGCACAAGGCCGCCACCTGGGCCTCATCGGCTTCGGCCGGAGCATAGAAGGGGCCGTCCCAGACCACCGCGCCCTGGCCAAAGGGGGCGGCGAGCATCACCTTGTCCCAGCTGTTCAACCGCGCTGCGGGGGCTGCGGCCAGGCCCATCAGGAAAACCGGCGCCTGGGTTCGCTTGGCGATCTGCACGGCGCCCGGCGCCACGACCTCGTTGGGGCCGCGGGGACCGTCGGGGCTGATGATCAGGGCGCCCCCGTCATTGACGAACCCCAGGGCCTGGCGAAAGCCGGCCACGGCGGCGCGGGCCTTGGCGGAGTCGCCCTTCTTGGCCGACGACATGCGGATGGAGGGGAAGCCCACCCGCTCCAGGGCCTGGGCCACGAACTCTCCGTCGGAGGACGGGGAAACCAGCACCTGGGTCTTGCCCCGGGGCCACCACTTGGGCGCCGTGGCCAGGGACAGGGGGATGCGCCCATGCCACATCAGAGCCAGAAGTCCGGTCTTGTCAGTGAGGAACGGCTCGACGCAGGCGTCATTGACGTGGCGCCAGCGGACGGTCCGAAGGATCAGCTGAAGATAGGTGGCCAGCAGCCACCCGAGCACGGCCTGCACGCCGGGGCGTCGGAACAGATCCTTCACGCCGCGCTCTCCGTCTCCAGGTCCTGGGTCTTGGCCAGGCGGGCATAGAGACCCTGAGCCTTGATCAGGCTGGTATGGTCGCCGGTTTCCACCACCTGGCCCTTGTCGATCACATAGATGCGGTCGGCGCCGCGCACGGTCGACAGGCGATGGGCGATGAGCATGGTGGTCCGCCCGGCCATCAGGCGGGTGAGCGCGGCCTGCACCTGGGCCTCGCTCTCGGTGTCCAGCGCGCTGGTGGCCTCGTCCAGCAGCAGGATGGGGGCGTCCTTCAGGAAGGCCCGAGCGATGGCGATACGTTGGCGCTGACCGCCAGACAGCCGTGCGCCAGCTTCGCCCACCAGGGTGGCGTAGCCCTCGGGCAGGCTTTCGATGAAGTCATGGGCCGCGGCCGCCCGGGCGGCGGCCTCGATCTCGGCCTGGCTGGCGTCGGGTCGCGCATAGGCGATGTTGGCGCGAATGGTGTCGTCGAACAGGAAGGGCTCCTGCGTCACGAGCGCGATCTGGTCGCGCAGGGACGCCAGGGCGAAGTCGCGCACATCGGTCCCGTCCACGGTGACCCTTCCGCCGGTCACGTCATAGAAGCGCGGGATCAGGTTCAGGATGGTGCTCTTTCCCCCGCCAGAGGGCCCCACCAGGGCGATGGTCTCCCCGCGATTGGCGCTCAGACTGACCCCGGTCAGCGCCGGCGCGCCCTCCCCATAGGCGAAGCTGACATCCTCGAAGGCGATGGCGCCGTCGCTGCGGGTCAGGGGCCGGGGATTGGCCGGTTCGCGGATCAGCGGCTCCACGTCCAGGGCGGCGAACAGCCGCCGGGCGCCGGCCAGCCCCTCGGCGAAGACGGTCTGCAGATTGGCCAGCTGCCGCAGAGATTGGGACGCCATGCCCAGCGCGCCGATAAAGGCTACGAAGGCGCCGACATTCATCGCCCCCGTCGAGGCCCGCCAGCCGGCATAGGCCATGACTGCGGCGACGATCAGGGTCATCAGGGTCTCAGTGGCCGGCGCGGCGGCGGCCCGGGCGTTGGCACCCTTGACCAGATGGCTCTGGCGCCTGGCCACCACCTCGGCGACACGGGCCTCCTCGAAGGCCTCGCGGTTCTCGATCTTCACCACCCGGACCCCGTCCAGGCTTTCCATGATGGCGGTCGACAGCGCCGAGGTCTCAGCCATGGCGCCCTTGGCGGCCTTGGTGGTCTTCTTTGAGAACCGCCGCATGATGCCGGTGGCCAGCGGCGCGGCCAGCAGGATGGCGAGCGTCAGGATGGGGTCATTGGAAACCATGACCAGGACCGCCCCGATCACGGTCAGGAAATGCTGGGTGTAGTTGACGAGCCCTGAGGTCGCCGCCTCGCGGATCAGGCCGGCGTCATAGAGCACCGAGGAGACATAGGCGCCCGAATGCTGGCCCCGAAGGCGGGCCAGGTCAGCCCGCACCAGCTTGCCGAACAGTTGCACCTGCACATCGCCCACCACGCCGTTGCCGATCCGGTTGACCAGGGAGGCCTGGGTCACCTGAGCTGCGCCCCTAAGGATGGCGTAGCCGGCGATGGCCAGGGGAATGGCCCAGATGGCGCCGGGCTTCTGCTCTACCAGCAGATCGTTGATCGCCGGCTCCAGGATCTGCACCAGCTTGGCGCTGGAAAAGGCGACGACGATGGCGGCCACCAGCGCCAGGGCGAAGCCCTTCCAGCGCGGCTTCAGATAGACCTGCGCGATACGGCCGATCAGGACGCGGGCGGGCGTCTTGGGCGGCTCCGATGTGGCCGTCGTGCTCATGGCCCTGGCGTCGTCCGTCACGACGCGCAAGTCAAGTCGACCGCGGGGCTCGAGGCTTCCGTTCAGCGCCCCGACCGCCTAGTTATGCGGCAAATCCCGGAGCGCCCCTTGGCCCAATTCGACCTCAGCACCCCCGAAGGCCGCAAGCGCGCCCGGCGGGACTATATGTGGAACGACCACGCCTTTCTGCGCCTGCGCTTCCAGAACGCCCACTGGATCAGCGAGGAGCTGGTGCGCACCAACCAGCC
>DJWR01000024.1 GCA_002441055.1 Caulobacteraceae bacterium UBA6225
CCCTCGGCGATCACCCGGCTGGCCCGGGCCAGGATTTCCAGGGCTGCCATGGAGCCGGTCTCGACCATCAGCTCAAAGGCCCGGGCGAACAGGAAGTCCCCCACCAGCACGCTGGACGGCGCCCCCCAGATCAGGTGGGCGGCCACCTTGCCTCGGCGCAGCTCGGAAGAATCCACCACGTCGTCNNGCAGCAGCGTGGCGGTGTGGATGAACTCCACCGCCGCGGCCAGTTTGCGGCAGCCGTCGTCCTGAGCGCCGGCCAGGCGGGCGGCGGCCACGGTGAGCAGGGGGCGCAGGCGCTTGGCCGAGCCACCGATCAGGTGTTCGGCCAGGGCCGGGATCACCGAGACGGGGCTCTGCATCCGGTCGCGGATCAGGCTGTCGACACCGGCCATGTCCGCGCGCGCGAGGGTGAGCAGGTGGTCGAGGCTGACCGTCTTGGGCCTGGTGTCTGCGGCGGCGGCGTCCACGACGAATTACTCCACGGGGGGCGACCATTCGGGGGCCGCCGTTGCGTCCGGACAATGGTCACGCGATAGGGGGCGGTCAAGGCGCGCCCGCGCTTCTGGAGCCGCTCATGTCAGAGCCTTCGCCCGCCCCGGCCGAACCACCGACGGAGAACCGCCTGCTGGGCGGCCGGATCCTCCTGCGCCAGCCGGCGCGGGGCTACCGGGCCGGACTGGACGCCGCCCTGCTGGCGGCGGCCTGCGACGCGCGCCCCGGCGAGCGGGTGATCGAGGCCGGATGCGGCGCCGGCGGCGCCCTGCTGGCCGCAGCGGCGCGTCGGCCAGGGGCGATGTTCACCGGCGTCGAACGGGACCTGGAAGCCCTGAACCTGGCGCGGGGCAATGTGGCGCTGAACCAGATGGCCGGGCAGGTGAGCGTTCAGACCGGCGATGTGGCTGCGGGCTTCCGGAGTCTGGCCCTGCCGCCATTTGACGCAGCCATGGCCAATCCGCCGTTTTTCGATGATCCCGGCGCCCTGCGCGCGCCGGCGCCCGAGAAGACGGGCGCCTGGATGGCCGACGGAGGCCTGACCGCCTGGACCGGGTTCTTGCTCAAGGCTGTCCGGGAGGGGGGCCGCCTGACCCTGATCCATCGGGCCGATCGGCTGGGCGACTTGCTGAGCGGACTGGGCGTCAGCGCGGGCTCCTTTCAGATAAGGGGAATTCATCCCTTCGCCGATGCGCCGGCCAAGCGGGTGCTGGTGCGGGCGATCAAGACGGGGAAGGCGCCCCTGAGGCTCTTGCCGCCCCTGGTCCTGCACGGGCGCGAGGGGACCGAAAAGCACACCCCGGAGGCTGAAGCGATCCTGCGTGGCGAGGCTGATTTACCCTGGCTCTAAGACAGCTTGACTAGAAGCTGTTGATTCTGCGGGACAATGCGCCGCATGGGCGCCCCATTTCCGACCTATAGGGTCTGCTGGCCAGACGCGCTGGCCGGCGGGGCGGCTCCACGCAGCCCCGGCTCTGACCCGAAAACCGACGAAACCCGCCGAAAGTTCCCGGCCCGTATCGAAGAGATCCTGCGTTTTGAGTTTGACCGACCTGTCGGCGCCCCGGATGGATGGGCGCTTCCTGGCCCCTCGCCTGTTCGCCCTCACCGCCGCGGCCATGGCCGCCACCATGGCCACCAGCGCCGTCGCCGACGCCAGTATCGGCCTTGCGGCCCGCCTCTCGCAGGTCAGTCTGATCGCTCCGGCCAAGGCGCCGCCGGCCGGCCCCGCTCCGGTGGTCCGCGAACTGCAATGGGAAGGACAGGATGTCGACGGCGACGGCCAGCCCGACTTCGTCAATCCCACCGGCCAGGCGCCCCGCACCCATGACGCCTATGGCTCGGGCGCCTATGGCGCCTCCCGGGATGGGGGCGTGCGCGCCCATGAGGGCGTCGACTACGCCGCCACCGCCGGCCAAACCGTGGTCGCCCCGATCTCCGGCTTTGTCACCAAGATCGGCCACGCCTATTCCAGCGACGCCAGCCTGCAGTATGTGGAGATCAGCAACCCGGCCCTCGGCTATGAGGCCCGCGTCTTCTACATCGAGCCGGAAGTAAAACTGGGTCAGGCCGTCCGCCTGGGTTCAGCCATTGGGAGCGCCCGAGGGCTGCAGGACAAATATCCCGGCGGCATGACCGACCATGTCCACCTGGAGTTGGCCAAATCAGAGCGCCGTTTTGACGCCACCGAGGTGATCATGGCCCGATATGTGCCGGTGGAGACCACCGCCGACTGAGCCGCCGCGCCGCCGCTCCCCCTGGGCTGCACACATTCTCCGCTTGCCGAATGCTGTTCAGAAGGTCGGAATGCAATCGACGAAGCGCAGGCCCTCACCGGTCGAAGCGCCGCACAAGGGCGGCCAACGCCCAGGGAGGAAGTGATGAATATCCGAGTGAGCCCGCAGGACGATTCCGTCGAGGCCGTTGAGGCGACCCCGCTCGCCCAGCTCAATCCCGGCCGGGCGGCGCGCTTCCAGGACGACACCATCTGGCCGGTGTTCGAGCGCCTGCGCCGGGAAGATCCGGTCCACCTGACCGAGGAGAGCGAGTTTGGTCGCTACTGGTCGGTGACCAAGTGGGACGACATCCTGGCCGTCGACACCAATCATGAGGCCTTCTCCTCGGCCGACGGCATCACCCTGCCCAACCTCGAGGCCATGGAGGCCCAGCGCAAGGCGCTCGGCGAAGATCGCCCCCGCCGCGCTGGCGCCGGCTTCATCACCATGGACGAGCCCGAGCACAGGCGTCAGCGCAAGGCGGTCAGCCCCACCGTGGCGCCGGGAAACATCACCAAGATGTCCCCCATTGTGCGCGAGCGGGCCGGCCAGATCCTGGACTCCCTGCCCATCGGCAAGGAATTCGACTGGGTGGACCTGGTCTCCAAAGAGCTGACGGCCATGACGCTGGCCACGCTCTTTGACTTCCCCTTCGAGGATCGGCGCAAGCTGACCTTCTGGTCAGACGTGGTGACCAACGCGCCTGGCCATGGTCCTGTGACCAGCTGGGAGCAGAAGGCCCGGGACATGATGGACTGCTTCGGCACGTTCAAGCAGATCTGGGACCAGCGGGTGGACTCTCCCGAGCCTGGAATCGACCTGATCTCGATGATGGCCAACAACACCGCCACCCGGGACATGCCGGTGCAGGAGTTTCAGGGCAATGTGATCCTGCTGATCGTCGGCGGCAACGACACCACCCGCAACACCATCTCGGGCAGCGTCTACGCCCTGAACAAGAACCCCGACCAGTACGCCAAGCTGCGGGCCAATCCTGACCTGATCCCGTCCATGGTGTCGGAGACCATCCGCTGGCAGACGCCGCTGGCCCACATGGCCAGGGTGGCGACCCGGGACATCGAGGTCGGCGGCAAGCTGATCCGCGAAGGCGACCGGGTGGTCATGTGGTACATCTCCGGCAACCGGGATGAGAGCCGCATTGAGCGGCCCAATGACTACATCATCGACCGCGAACGCCCCCGGGAGCACCTGTCCTTCGGCTTCGGCATCCACCGCTGCGTGGGCAACCGGGTGGCCGAAATGCAGCTGACCATCATCTGGGAGGAGATCCTCAAGCGCTTCCCGGAGATCAAGGTGCTGGCCGAGCCTCAGCGGACCTATTCCGCCTTCGTGCACGGCTATGAGACCCTGCCGGTGATCATTCCTGCGCGGAACTGAGGCGCGCCGGATCTGTCGCGGACAAAGAAAAAGGCCCTCCGGAAACGGAGGGCCTTCGTCGTTCTGGGGTCTGAT
>DJWR01000031.1 GCA_002441055.1 Caulobacteraceae bacterium UBA6225
CTGGGCTTCCCCGCGGACCATCTCGCGGTTGCCGGCGGTGACGATGGCCAGGCTCAACTGTTCAGCCATGGCCAGGGGGATCTTCCGCTCCGCCAGCAGCCGTCCCGCCCGCAGGCAGACAGCTGTCAGGACAACGGTTGCGCCGCGGGCCAGGTCGGCCTCGACGCCATAGCGGGTCTGCAAACGCTCCGTCACCCGTCCTTGGGACAGTCCGCTCTGAACCTCCCGTTCGGTCCGCAGGCCAGCCCGCACCTCTGAACTGGTGAGCAACCGCTGGATCAGGGCGCCCCGTTGGTCCACCTGACGCAGATAGGCCAGGGTGGAGAGCGTCACCCGGGTCAGGTTGTCGTGACCCCGTTCGATCTCCGATTGGCGTTCGTCGTTCATAGCCGCCAGCTCGCGCCGCGCCAGCGCGATGAGCAGGTCCGCCCGACGGGGGAAATGGTTGTGGGCCTGGGCTTCGCTGAGTCCGGTCTCGCGGGCGATCCGCTTCATGGTCGCGGCATGCAGGCCTTCAGTTTCAATAATGGCGGCGGCGGCGGCCATCAGTTGATCGCGCCGGGCTTCTGGCGGTAGGCGGGTGCGCAGCCGCCGCGGGCCGCCGCCAGCGCCGCCGATGGTGACCAGCGCTTCGGCGCCGGGCGGCGGCGGCGGCAGGGGCGGACGTTCGGCCCGCCGCGCATTCCAGTATCCTCGACCCGGATAGGGCACGAGCCATCGGTCGCAGATCTTGGCCAGACCGTTGCGGCTGATGCCCCAGTGCGCCGCCAGGGTGGACAGGGGGGTCGCCCAGACCATTTCATAAAGCGCCTCGCGGGTCAGGGGCGCGGATGGGGCGGAGGCTGGGGCGGCGAGGGTCATTCGCCGCAAACCTAACCCGTCAGCCGGTCTTGGCCCAGAGCGGCGACGACGCCTTCATGAAGCGGATCATGAAGGTGACCGTAGCGACGTCCCGGCCCGTCGCCGCATCGGCGATGTCGACATCGTACCAGGCGCTCTCGGTCTTAGGGCTTTCGGTGAGTTTCAGCATGGTCGTCCGGCCGACATAGTCATGGTCGGCCCTCAAGGGGCCCTCGCTGATGCGGATTTCCAAGGCTCCAAAGAGACCCACAGACTGGTTCACCTTGGCCAGCACCGTGGGGCGGCTGATATGGGCCAGCCGCACGAGGTGAGAGGGGGGGAGGACCCCCTCGTCATAGAGCGGCAGCCGCTCGGTGATGCGGCCTAGCGCCTTGTCCAGCGCCTCGCGCTCAATCCGCATGGGAATGTCGGTCGTCACGTCGCCGATCTGATAGCCAGCCAGGATACGCAGGGCGCCCGGCGCCGGGTCCGGCTGGGCCGCCATCCGGCGAGACATTTCGGATTCTGGATCACGGGTCAGACCGCTGGCCGTGCCAATGCAAACCTGAGCGCCTTCGCGATTGAACATGGTGAGCTGCGACCGCGGGCTGGCCAGCTGCATCACCGCCTTGACCTCTTCGCGGTCCACCGTCGCCTGTGAGAAGTGCAGCGACATGTTTCCACGGCCGAACCAGTCGGTTCCATAGGTCTGCACGAGCAGCGGCGCAAACTGATCCATGTGGACCGAGCCGGGCACGGTGCCTCCCTTGAAGCCAAGCTTGGAGGCCACCTCATCATTGTGGATGGAGCCTGGCGCCTGCTGGAAGCCGTTGTGGGGCGCGCGGAACTGGCCTTCGATGGTCCTGTCTTGAAGGGTCTCGCCCATGGCGGTTCTCCTGTGGCGGACGCTTGGGGCGCGGTCGCCATCTCTTTCCGTGTTCGGGTCAAGGAACAGGCGTTCGCCATAGGCGCGCGCGCTCCTCAAGAGGCGTCATAACTGACGGAGACACTAATACATNNGCGGCCATCTTGTTGACGATCGCACTAATCAAACCTACGCAGTCTGAGAATTCTATCCTGTAGGAGGCCGGTGTGACCGAACTGGAGGCCCTGCGCGAGGAGGCCCGCGCCTGGGTGGCGGCGAACTTCCCGACGGAACTGGCTGGCCGCGCGCCGATCATGGGGCAGCGCGATCCCGAGGATCTGGACGCCTTCGAGACCTGGAAGGCCCGGCTCTGCGCCAGGGGTTGGGGCGTCCCCACCTGGCCGACCGAGTATGGCGGGGGCGGCCTGTCGCCAGCCGGCGCGCGGGTGGTCCGGGAGGAGATCCGCAGGGCCGGGGGCTGGAACCCCATCGGCTGGACCATGGGGGTGCGCATGTTTGGCCCCACCCTCCTGGAGTACGGGACCGAGGCGCAGAAGGCCCGGCACCTCCCGCCCATCGCCAGGGGCGAGACCCGCTGGTGTCAGGGCTATTCCGAGCCGGGCGCAGGCTCGGACCTGGCCTCCTTGCAGACCAAGGCGGAAGACCGGGGGGACCACTTCCTGGTCAATGGCCAGAAGATCTGGACCTCGGGCGCGCAATACGCCGACTGGTGCTTCTGTCTGGTGCGCACCGACCCCAGCAAGAAGCATGAGGGCATCAGTTTCCTCATGATCGACATGCGATCCCCGGGGATTGAAGTGCGCCCGATCCGTTTGATCTCCGGCTCATCCCCCTTCTGCGAAACCTTTTTCACCGATGTGAGGGTCCCCAAGGAGAACCTTCTGGGGCCGCTGAATGGCGGTTGGACGGTGGGCAAGCGCCTGCTGCAGTACGAACGCCAGCGCAGTGAGGACGCGCCTGCCCGACCTGGTGAAGGCCGCCCCCTGAACGAGGTGGCGGTGGCGCAGATCGGTCTCGGCGACACCGGCCGGTTGGCGGACAGCGACCTGCGCCGGCGGCTGACCGAGCATCTGATGGACCGCAAACTGCTTCGCCTGACCATGGACCGCGCGGCCGCCGAGGCGAAGGGCGCCGGGCCAAGCGCGGCCACCTCGATCCTGAAGAATGTGTCTTCCGCCGTGAACCAGGCCCGGGCCGAATTACTCCTGGAGATCTACGGTCATGGCGGCCTGGGCTGGGAGGGGGAGGCCTTTGACCCTGACGCCCTGGCCAACACCCGCGAATGGCTCTCAGGCAAGGCCTCGACCATCTACGCCGGTTCCTACGAGATCCAGAACAACATCATATCCAAGCGCATCCTGGGGCTGCCTGATCCCGCCAGCGCGGCGGGTTGACGCCACAGGACCAAGGGGAGGCTGAAGGGCGACATGGAGTTCATCGGAGAGAAGACCGCCGACGGCGTCACACGGCGGGAATTCCGTCTGCAGGTGGGCGGTGATGTTGTTCCCGGCTGCATCTGGACACCGGAGGGCGCCAGGGGGTCGCGCCCCCTGATCCTGCTGGGCCATGGGGGCTCCCAACACAAGAAGGCGGCCAATATCGCCGGCGCCGCCGTCACCCACGCCCAGACCCTCGGCTACGCGACCCTCGCCTTGGACGCCCCTGGCCACGGAGACCGCATCAGCCGTGAAGCGGCTGAGAAGGCTCGGGCCGCAGCGCTTGCCGCTGGCCGCGCCGCCCAGGAGGGCAAGCGTCCGGAGGCCGGAGAGCGCCCGAAGATTTCGCGTGATCCGGAGACCGTCTCCAAGGTGACGGCGGAATGGAAGGCGGCGCTGGATGCCGCCCAGGGCCTGGACTTCGTGGGATCAGACCACCGCATCGGCTATTGGGGCGTGTCCATGGGGACGCGCTTTGGCGTGCCCTTCGTGGCCGAGGAGCCGCGGGTTTCCTGCGCCATTTTCGGTCTGTTCGGCGTCTTTCCCGGGCTGGAGGATCACAAGGCCGCCGCCGAACAGATCCGAATCCCTCTGATGTTCGTCTACCAGTGGGAGGATGAACTGATGAAGCGAGAGCAGGGGATCGCCCTGTTCGACGCCTTCGGCTCAGCCGAAAAGACCATGCACATCAATCCCGGCCGGCACGTTGAAATCCCCGCCCACGAGCGCGACTCCTGGCTCGCCTTCTGGAAGCGTCACCTGGAGCCGCGCTGAGGTTGGGCCCTCAGCGGGCCCGGGCGGCCGCCCGCTTGGCCCAGTAGTCGCGGAAGAAGCCGCGCGGGTCGGCTTCAGCCCGGGTCGGGTGGCCGAAGACCAGGGTCGTGCGATTCTTGAGGTCGTAGGCTGGCCAGGAAGGCGTCTTGTCGTTGTTGGGGTCCCCCTTGGCCGCCAGCGCGACCCAGGCCCCGGCGATCTCATCGGCCAGGCGCAGATTGTCCTGGCTGGGCCCGGCCAGGGGAAAGCGTATGTCGTGCATGGAATAGGCGACATCGATCCCGTGGGTGGCGCCGTACCGGCCGGCAAAGGCCGGGCTTGGGGCTTCCCACAGATAGGACCAGGTGGGCGCGCCGCCGGCGGCGACCCGACGCTCCAGCATGGTGTTGGCCGCCAGCCGGAAATAGGTGTCGCTGGCGATGCGGGCGTTGATGATGAAGGGCGTGGCCGAGGGAGTCTCGTCCCGATAGGCCGACAGCAGCATCTGGGCGTCCTCGCCGACGCGCTTCTGAAGGGTCGAGAGCACCTCGTCCCAGTTCATGTCGAAGCGGGTCTCGCGATAGGTCCGCTCATCCAGGACGGTGGAGACCACCAGGGGGATGTCCCGGGACTCCGCCGGCGCGCCAGGCGTGAAGGGATGATGCGGGATGACGTCGCCCAGCACAGGGGCGAAGGAGCGGGGCGCTTCCCCGCGACGCCGTTCTTCGGCCTCCACATCGGCCTGGGCCGCCAGCAGGGTGGTGAAGGGGACGGCCTGCAGCTCCTTCACCTGATCCCGACGCAGACCAAGCCGCTGGAGCAGTTGAGCTGAGGCCTTGTCAGCCTGGTCGCGGGTCATGGAGGTCAAGGCCGAGCCGCTCATGACGCCAGCGCTGGAAAACAGCCCCTTGGCCGAGGGCATGGCCATCAGGTGGCTGACCTTGGCCCCGCCGCCAGACTGGCCGATGATCATGACCCGGGCCGGATCGCCGCCAAAGGCCTCCACATTGCGGGCCACCCACTGGAGCGAGGCCACCAGGTCGGCCATGCCGGCCGCGCCAGAGTCGGCGAACGGCCCTTCATCGCCAAGATAGAGATAGCCCAGCGAGCTCAGCCGGTGGTTCACGGTGACCACCACGCAGTCGCCGAAACGGGCCAGCATTTCACCGTCGCCGCCGGGATTGTTGCTGGACCCGCCATAGAAGCCGCCCCCGTGGAAGCGGACGATCACCGGGCGCTTGCGATTGGCGTTGGCCTCCGGCGTCCAGAGGTTCAGGACCAGGCAGTCCTCCCCCATGCCACCGGGCTGCAGGTCGTTGAGGATCAGGTCGGCATAGACGTGACGCCGGTTGCCCGGGATCTGCGGGGCGATGTTCCCATAGTCGAAGGCGTCCTGGACGCCCGCCCAGGGGGTCACGGGCTGGGGCGGCAGGAAGCGGTTGGCGCCCGAGGCGTCCGCGCCATAGCGCAGCCCCTTGAACACCGTGATACCGCCGGAAGAGACCCCGCGGACCTTGCCTTCGGCGGTCTCGACGATGGGGAACAGCCGGTCCTCGGCGGCCAGGACAGGACGGGCGGCGGCCAGGCCCAGCATGCCGGCGCCGGCGGCGATGAAGGTGCGGCGATCAGTGGTCATGGAAATCTCCTCGCGCTCAGCGGTGCAGGGTGCGGCCCATCTGCTGGGTTTCGTATCGGCTCATGAATTCGCGCTCGGCTGACCAGGGATCGGTCGCCAGGCGAGGCGGGACCTCGAACAGCATCGTTGGCCGCGCCTTAAGGTCGTAGGGCCGCCAGTCGGGGATGGCGGCGTTGTTCGGGTCGCCGGCGCGGGCGAAGCTGAGCCAGGTTTCGGACATGGCCAGGGCCATGGCCCGGGTCTCCTCGCTCTCCGGCCCCGTCAGGTGGGTGGCGGCGGCCACATTGTCGAAGACGAAGGGCAGATCCAGCGTGTGCTGACTGATGTGCTTGCCGCCGTCGGCCGGGGATCGCCAGGTCAGCTGATAGAGATAGGTGGGCGCAGCGCTCGCCCGAACCCGGGCCTCCGCCATCAGGGTCGCGTCCAGCACATAGCCGCGGGCCGAGGTGATGGTGAAATAGAGCTCCGAGGGCGAGGCCTCGGGGCAGGTGGCCTGGAAGGTGGCGATCGCAGCTTCTACGTCGTCGGCCCCCACATGGCGGGCGAGGCGTCGGCGCAACTCGGCCATGTCGAGATCGAAGGCGCCGTCCTCGTAGCCGAGCTGGTTGGAGAGCTCGGTGCGCGTAGTTCCCACCATCATCGGCAGGTCATTGGAGATGGCCGGCGCCTCGGGATGGAAGGGGTGTGCGGTGAAGGCCAGACCGTCCAGAACCGGTGAAAACCGCGAGCGCGTCTCGCGCATGACCCGCAGCTGTGCCCGGGTCAGGGTCTCCACGGGCACGTCCAGGAGCTTGCCGATATCGGCCGGGGCGATCTCGAGCTGGGTCAGCAGGGCGTCAGTGAGCCGGGTCGCCTGGTCCGTGGTCTGGACCCGCAGGTGGGAGCCGCTCTGAACTATGCCACGGGCGAACAGGCCCTTCGCGTCGGCGCCCGCATAGCAGAGGCTGACTTTACGCCCGCCGCCCGACTGGCCAAACAGGGTGACGTTGTCGGGGTCGCCGCCGAAGGCCGCGATGTTGTCACGGACCCAGCCCATGGCGGCGATCAGGTCGAGATAGCCGGCGTTGCCGGAGGCGGCGTAGGCCTCGCCCAGGCGGTCGCCGAGATAGCAATGGCCATAGACGTTCAGGCGGTGGTTGATGCTGACCACCACCACATCGCCCCGCGCCGCCAGCCGGGAGCCGTCATAGACCTTCTGTGAGGCCGAGCCGGCCTCGAACCCGCCGCCGTGAAACCACAGCATCACCGGTCGTCGATGATTGTCGGCGCCAGGGGTGAAGACATTCACCCGCAGGCAGTCCTCGCTCATGGGCCCCTTGTCAGCGAGCATGCCGCGCATCTGTGGGCACTGATCGCCAAAGGCGAGGGCGTCCTGGACCCCCGTCCAGGGCGTCACCGGCTGGGGCGGCCGAAACCGGTTAGGTCCGGAGGTATCAGCGCCATAGCGCATGCCCTTGAAGACGCTGACGCCGCCGGCGCGACGTCCGCGGACCTTGCCGTGAGCGGTCTCGACAACGGCCAGGGTCTCAGGGGCGTCATGTTCTGCGGTGGTGTTCATGCGGTGATGTCCGGGTGGGGGCTAGGGGCGGATCAGGTCGATCAGGGTGCGGCTGTCAGCCAGGTTTTCGAGGTCGCGTATGGCGGCGACCACCGCCTCGGCGCGGGCCTCGCCCAGGGCCGGCGCCAGCAGGTCCAGGGCCTTGGCCTCCACATCGGCCTGGCCCATGGGATGGGAGGGGAAGCCCAGGACGTGGGGCGTATAGGCGGTTTCCTCACGTCCATCCGTCAGCTGGACGATCACCCGGGCCGACTCGGTGCGCGGCTCACCCGGGGCGGCCTCCTGATTGGGGTCGTGGGTGATCTCCACCCGGCGCATCAGCTCGCTCACCTGCGGGTCCTGCGCCATGCGGGTCAGGTTCTGGGCGGCGACGAAGTCGAGGCGGCGGTCGATCAGGATGATGGCGGTCAGGTAGCGCAGGTTGAGCGCCGGCATGGCCGCATCGCGGAACGCCTCCCAGCGGCCCGGCATCTCTATCCTCACCGCCTGCACCTGGGCTGTGTTGATCCGCGGCAGGAGGGAGAGCAGCGCCTCCACGGCCGGCTGGGTCGGTCCGCCCACCGGAAAGCGCTTGAAGGCCGTCAGCGGCAG
>DJWR01000080.1 GCA_002441055.1 Caulobacteraceae bacterium UBA6225
CGCGATAGAAGAAGCCGTCGCAGGTTGCGCAGGCCGAGACGCCGAAGCCCTGGAATGTCTGCTCACTGTCGAGGCCCAGCCATTTGGCCTGGGCGCCAGTGGCGATGATCAAGGTCTCGGCCAGCCACACCTGACCGGAATCGCATTCCAGCCGGAACGGACGCTGGGAGAGGTCCACCTTCAGGACGATGTCGTTGATGATCTCCGTGCCCACATGCTCGGCCTGGGCCTGCATCTGTTCCATCAGCCAGGGACCCTGGATCGCCTCGGCGAAGCCGGGATAGTTCTCCACGTCGGTGGTGATGGTCAGCTGGCCGCCTGGCTGCAGGCCGGCGATCAGGACGGGGTTCAACAGGGCCCGGGCCGCATAGACCGCGGCGGTGTAGCCGGCGGGGCCGGACCCGATGATGAGGCAGCGTGTGGTGCGAGGCTCAGACATGCGCTCTATTTAGAGGAGATTCCGCAATGCGCGAGGGCGCCGGCGCAACAAGATGCGCTTCTCACCCGTTAGAGGCCCATGTTTGAGACCCCATCCGACCCGCCGCCTGTCCCTTCCAAGCCCCCTGCGGAAACCGCCAGTCGGGCGAGCCTGCGCACCACGGGAACCTGGCTGGGGATCGGGACAGCCCTCGGCGCAGGCGCTGGCGCGGCCCTCGGCAGTGTGGCCTTAGGCGTGGCTTTCGGGGTCGGAATGGGCGCCGTATTGGGGGTATTTCGTGCCCGAAGGGGCCCCAAAAGGTCGATTTAACGGGCTGTTTTGAGGTCAGCCGCTAGACTGCCATCCTACTTGCGAGGATCGCATCGTGCCTGAGCTGACCGAAATCGAGATCGCTGGCCGCAAGGTCGGCGCGGGCCACCCGCCGTTTGTGATCTGCGAGCTGTCGGGCAACCACAATGGCGACCTCGACCGGGCCCTGGCCATGATCGACGCGGCCGCGGCCACCGGCTGTGACGCCATCAAGATCCAGACCTACACCGCCGACACCATCACCATGGATGTGGACCGGCCAGAGTTCCGCATCGAAGGCGGGCTGTGGGACGGCCGCAGCCTCCATGAGCTCTATCAGGAAGCTCAGACCCCCTATGAGTGGCATCCGGCGCTGTTCGAACGAGCCCGGGCGCGTGGCGTGATCCTGTTCTCCAGCCCGTTTGACGAGAGCGCAGTGGACCTGCTCGCCAGCCTGGATGCGCCAGCCTACAAGATCGCCTCCTTCGAGGCCGTCGACCTGCCGCTAATCGCCTATGCGGCGCGACAGGGCAAACCCCTGATCATTTCCACCGGCATGGCCAATCTGGCCGAGATCGAGGCGGCCCGGGACGCAGCCCTGTCAGCTGGCGCAGCCGGGGTGGTGCTGCTGCACTGCGTGTCGAGCTACCCGGCCAGCTTCGCTGATGCGAACCTGCGCACCATTCCCGACATGGCCGCCCGGTTCGGCTGTCCCATCGGGTTGTCGGACCACACGCCGGGCACGGCCGCGGCGGTGGCGGCGGTGGCCCTGGGCGCCTGCGTGATCGAGAAGCACTTCACCCTGGCGAGGTCTGACGGCGGCCCGGACGCGGCGTTTTCCCTGGAGCCGGATGAGTTTTCAGCCCTGGTGCGGGACACCCGCTCAGCCTGGGAAACCTTGGGGGCGGCTCAGTATGATCTGCTGGGATCGGAGCGGGCCAACGCCCAGTTCCGCCGCTCGCTCTATGTGGCGGCCAATGTGAAGGCCGGCGTACGCCTGACGGCCGCCGATGTCCGGTCGATCCGTCCGGGCCTTGGCCTGCGGCCCGAACACCGCGACGCGGTTGTGGGGCGGGTTGCGGCTCGTGATCTCCAGCGCGGCGAACCGCTGGCCTGGGACATGCTCAGCAAGGATTAGGTCAGGTCGTAGCCCTTGGCGCGCAGGCGCTCGCGGCTGGCTTCACGCACGGCGGCCCAGTCGTCGGCCAATAGACCCAGCCCCACCACGTCCCGGGGCGCACCATTCTTCCAGATATGCTGGCGCAGCAGGGCCTCACGGCGGAAGCCGAAGGACTCGTGCAGCTTCCAGACCGCCTCGTTCTCCACCAGCACCTCACACCAGAGCTTGGAGAGACCCAGGGCGCCGAACACGTGCTCGATGATCCAGTATTCCACATAGGCGCCGACGCCCTTGCCCCGCACCGATGGCGAGGCGAGGTAGTAGGCCCAGGCGCACCGGCGGTTGGCGGGTGAAATATCGGCAAGGTTGGCGAGACCCACGGGTTCGCCGTCCAGTTCGATGATCCAGTAGCGGCGGGCCGGCTCCGACATGGCCGAGGCGAACCAGCGGGCGTGGTCGGCCTCGCTGATCAGGGCGTCGGTGTACATCCACTGGGCCACATCTGGCTGGTTGCGCCAGACGCGCAGCCAGTCCCGATCGGCCGGGGTGACGTCGCGCAGCTGGACCTGCGGGCCAGCCATCAGGCGACCGCCAAGATCCTGGCGACGGACCCGAGACTACGTTCCATGCGCTCGGTGAGGCCCGCGATGCGGGCGCCAGCGTCGGCGGACTCCCAGCCGGCTAGGATGAAACGACCCTGATGCCTGTGGGCGAGTTCAGCCTCCAGCCGGTCGAGGCGCTGCACGGCTTCCACCGAGGGGCAGGCGAAGCGGGTGCGCATATTGGTCAGGACGCAGGCGTCCAGGATCATCGGGCGCCGGGCGAAGGGGGCCAGCAGGCGCAGGACCTCGGCGCGCAGGCACTCGTCGCCCACCTCATCCACACATTCGACGCTGACCAGGGTCTCGCCGCGGCTCTGATAGACCCGCAGGGCGCTCACCTTGCCCTCGGCGGTGTAGTTGCGGACGGTGAGCGGCAGGGGCGCTTCCAACCGGGCGCGGAAGATATAGCTCGCCACTCGTTCGCCGATCAGTCGCGGTTTGGGCGCCTTCTGGGCGGCCAGATCAAACAGGGGCATGGGATCGGCGGCCCAGACCACCGTCTCATCCTCGGCGCAGGCATGGGCGGCCTCTCGCGGGGAGACCAGGCTGTGCAGGCGGATCTCGACGCCGATGCGGGCCAGGGCGCGGCTGGCCTGGGCGAACAGGCCGTTCAGCCCGTCCCGGGCCAGGGCGCCGCGCCGGGGCGTGGAGACATTGGCCGCGGCGGTCTCGCTGATGGGCGCCAGCCGCACCTGGTTCAGACCAAGCGCTGGGGCGGCGCTGGCATGGACCTGATCGAGCCACACGCCGAGACGCCATTGGCAGTACTGGGCCAGGGGGTCGGCGGCGGCCCGGGGATAGGCGCGCAGAATATCGTTGAGGGTCTCAGGTGCGGCGGCCTCCGCCACGGTCGTCGTCTCGGCAGCGAGGACCGGGCCGGCGCCCCAGCTGGCCCTGGGGCCGGAAGGCGAGGGGCTGATGACGCCTTCGTGCAGGTCAACCTCGTCAAAGGCGACGCCCCGCCACTCCAGGGCCTGGTGGATCGGGTCGTGGGCGGGACCGAAGACGAATTCCCCGTCACGCAGCTCTGCGCCATGGGACACCCGAGGCAGGCTCCAGCCGCCGAGGCGGTCCAGGGCGTCCTCCAGGACAATCTCGCGAGCCCCCAGACGGTGGGCCTCAAAGGCGGCGAGGATGCCGGTCAGCCCCCCGCCGATAATCCGAACTCTGGCCATTTCTAGGCCTCCCCACCCGTATCCGAAGGCGGAGGATGCAGACCAAGGTCGGAAAACTCGGTTAAGGCGACTGCGTCAGACGGTCGCGGCCTGGACCAGCAGGGGCCAGAAGGCGTCGGCCACCCGGGCGGCGCCCTCGCCGTCGCAGAGTTCGGCGCTCTTTTCGGCCAGGCTGGCGCGCAGAGTCTCGTCGATGAACAGGCGGGTCATGGCCCGGTCGAAGTCGACGCCGAAGCTCTCGGCGCGGCCATCCACAACCAGGACCGCGCCGGCCTTGGCCAGGGCGGTGGCGGCCGGGATCTGGTTGTCAGCGATGGTCACCACCACACTTGGCAGGCCCAGGACGCAGCGCTCCCACATGGCCGACCCCGCCGCCCCTACGGCCAGATCTGCTGCGGTGGCCAGCTCAGCCATGTCAGGGGTGTCCACATGCAGGGTGAGGCGCGGGTCGTGGGCGGCGATGCGGGTCAGACCCTTGCGGCTGGGGGCGCCGGCGCCGACCACCACGTCGAGGGCAGTTTCGCCGTATCGGCGGCGCAGCTGCTCCACCACCTTGCCGGTGATGCCGTTCAGATCGGTCAGGCCCATGGAGACCAGGATGCGCCGGGGCGTCCCCTGGCGTCTGGCCAGGGCTGTGTTGCGCAGGGCTGCGAAGGCGGGCCGCACCGGCGCATATTTGGGCCCCAGCAGCAGGCGCGCGCCGCTGGTCAGGCCGCGATAGTCGGCCTCGGTGCGTGCTGGGCCGGAGTCCAGCACCAGGGCGCCGCCCAGGGGGCGGTTGGCCAGGTCGTCGATGACCAGGGCCGGACGGCCGTCGGCGATCGCCTCATGCTCGACGCGACCCAGACCATAGTGGTCGAACACCACCGCCTCGAAGGCCTGGCGCCCCGTGAGATCGGCGAGGATCTCCGGAGACATGGCGCCCACCGCCCGTCGGGGCAGGTCTGGGGCATAGGCCGCCAGGATCGCCTCTACGTGGGCGTCGGCCATGAACTCCACCCGGGCGCCGCGCTCGGCGAGGGCCGCGGCCAGGGTGAGGCTGCGCATGACATGACCGCCCCCGACGTCTGGACCGGCATTGGCGATGAAGAGAACCCGGGGGGTCATAGGCGCGGCGCTCCGCCAAAGGTGATCAGCTCCGGACGGGCCCGTACAAAGGCGCGCACATCGTCGGAGGAAAAGGCCGGATTGGCCGGGTAGAGCCCCTCATAGACCCTGCGGACGAACTCATAGTCGTCGGGGGTGTCGACGGTCCAGCGCACCTGGCCCTCGTCCACCGGGGGATCCAAACGGGCGACTCGATATTGGTCCGGAGCATTGCGCACCGCCCAGGTGACGTGCTCGCGGGCCTCAGGGCTGTGGTCTTCGGCGGCCGTGCGGCGCAGGGCGGCGGCGGAAATCACCTCCACGTCCTGACCCTTGGGGTAGCCCGAGGGGTCATA
>DJWR01000112.1 GCA_002441055.1 Caulobacteraceae bacterium UBA6225
CAGGCCTATGGCCGCACCACCGCCCACATCTTCAAGCGGCTTGGGGGCGCGCAGGTCTGGGCCGGGGCGCCGCAGGTGACTCTGACCGGGCCGCAGACTGAGACCTGGGACATCGCCTTCATCGCCGCCTATCCCAACGCAGAGGCCTTCATCGCCATGGTCAGGGACCCGGAGTACCAGACCCTGGTGGCCCACCGGACAGCGGCGGTGGCTGATTCCCGTCTGATCCGGATGACTCCGGTGGAGCCGGGGGAAGGCTTTGGAGAGTAGAGCTTAAGCCTCCATCACCTCGGTGATGGCGCCAAAAAGGGTCTCGGCGCGGATTGGCTTGGCGATGTGGCGGTCAGCGCCGGCGGCGGCGCTGGCGTCGCGATCCTCTGGCCCTGCATTGGCCGAAACCACGATGATCGGCAGGCGCTGGCCTGGGGGCTCGGCGGCCCTGATCGCCGCAATGGCCTCAAGCCCGTCCATCACCGGCATGCGCAGGTCCATGAGCACCAGGTCGAAGGCGCCGACCCGCAGGGCCGAGACGGCTTCGGCGCCATTCTCAACGCTCACCACCTCGATCTCGGCGGCGTCGAGCATCAGCTCCACCACCCTGCGGTTGGTGGGATTGTCGTCAGCCAGCAGCACCCGAAATCCGTCGCCTGAACGCACCGAGGCGGCCGTGCCCTGCGGGGCGGGGTCGGGGCCAGCCTCATACTGCAGCAAGCCCGCCACCAGACTCTCAAGCCTGGCGCCCGACGCCGACAGCTCGGCCAAGATCGCCTTCTGGGACTCGTCCAAGGGGGTGGCCTCCAGGGCCTGGGCCAGGCCCATGACCCCGTTGAGGGGCGTGCGCAGCTCATGGCTCATATCAGCGAGGAACTCGCTCTTGGCCCGGCTGGCGGCGGCCTCCCGCTGAAGGGCCTCGGCCAGCTTCTCCGCCTGGAGCTTCATCTCGGTGATGTCGACCCGCAGGCCGATGACGCCGCCATCGGCGGTGCGTCGGTCCTCCACCATCAGCCAGCGGCCGTCGGACAACTGCTGTTCCAGGCGCTCGCCGGTGGGATTCTCGAGCTTGGCCAGGCGCTCGGCCAGCCAGGCGTCCTCGCGGCCGGAGGCCTCAGGATAGTCGCCGCGGGCCACCCCGATCCGCAGGGTTTCGGCCAGGGGACGGCCGGGGGCGAAGAGGTCGGCGGAGCGATGATAGATTTCAGCGTAGCGCTGGTTCCAGTGAATGTAGCGGCCTTCGGCGTCCAGAAAGACGACCCCTTCGGGAAAGGCGTCGATCGCTGCTTGCAGCCGCGCTGTGGCGTCCGCGGCCTGCCTCTCGCCCCGGGTGAGGGCGCCGCCGCCGATCCATCGATCCATCGCCCGGACCATGGCGCGCGCCATCGCGCCTATACCTCCCCCTGACATACGCTACTCCTACACCCTTGAGGTGTAGAAGGGGGACCCTAGAGGTGTTTCCAAAGTCCTGAGACGACGACGTTTGGGGCGGTGACGCCGCAACTGCCCGCCCGCTGGGCGCGAAAACGCCCTTGGCGCCGAAACCTTGGGCGTGGTTCGCAAAACGCGATGTCGGGGTTATGAGGCGGACATGACCATCACCACCCTCGGCCTCGACGCCGACGACACCCTTTGGCACAACGAGACCATATTCCGGCTCACCCAGGCGCGGCTGTTCGAACTTCTGTCGGATGTGGCCGATGTGGACACCCTGGGCGCGCGGCTGGCCGAGGTCGAGCATCGCAACCTGCGACTCTATGGCTATGGGGTGAAGGGCTTCACCCTGTCGATGATCGAGACCGCCATGGAGCTGACGGGCGGGGAGGCGCCACCGCATATTGTCCGCGAAATCCTGGCGGCGGGCCGGGCCATGCTGACCGAGCCGGTGGAGCCCCTGCCCGGCGTGGATGAAGCCCTGGCCGTCCTGTCGGAGCGCTACCGTCTGGTGCTCGTCACCAAGGGCGACCTCTTGCATCAAGAGCAGAAGCTGGCGGCCTCGGGCCTTGGCGATCTGTTCGTGGCCGTGGAAATCGTCAGCGAGAAGGACGCCTCGACCTATGAGCGGATCTTCGCCCGCCAAGGAACAGGCGCAGCCCAGGGCGCCATGGTGGGCAACTCCCTGCGCTCGGATATTCTCCCGGCCCTGGAGGCCGGGGCCTGGGCGGCTCACATTCCCTATGCGGTGACCTGGGCCCATGAAATGGCCGAGGTCCCAGTCGGCCATCCCCGGTTCGCCGAACTGACCAGTATCGCCGAACTGCCGGATTGGCTGGAAAAGGTCGGCTGACGCGCCTGCTCATGTCACAGGCCGCTGGCCTACGGCGTCTTTCCCATATTGAGAGGGAGGCGCGTGATGCGAGTATGGGACAGGGCCGTCGGCGGCCTGCTTGGCGTGGGGCTGGGGATCAACGGGCTGTTGATGCTCGGGGTCCCCTTTGACTGGTACGAAGCCGTGCCGGGGGTGGTGAAGACCGGGCCGTTCAACGCCCACTTTGTTCGTGACATTGGCGCGGCCTATCTGGTCTGCGCGCTCGCGCTCGGGGCCTTCGCCTGGCGGCCGAGGGTGGCATGGTCGGCCCTGTTGGCGGCGGCCGGCTTTCTGAGCCTGCACGCCGGAATTCACCTGTTTGACACCGTCTGCGGTCGCTCCAGTCTCGGTGACCTGGCCCGGGACCTGCCGGGGGTGTTCGGACCTGCGCTGGTGTCGCTGGCGCTTAGCCTGCGTGCGGCGAGGGAGGCCTGAATGCTGAAGGCCCTGCTGTCCAGACAGATCGACCGCTTCGAGCAGACCTGGTCCTATGATGCTGGCTATCTGCGACGGCTGCTGGCGGCCAGCCCGGCCAGCGTGCTGAAGTTCAGCCTGGTGAGCGGCATGGCGCCTAGGCAAGCCGCACCCGTGGCGAGCCTTGCGGCTGCGGAGATCGTCGCCACCCTGGCCGAAGACTGTGGTCCCTGCGTACAGATTGTGGCCGACAAGGCCGCCGCAGCAGGACTGCCGGCGGAGACGCTGCGCGCCATTCTTGATGGCGATGTGCAGGCCATGGGCCATGACGCCGCCCTCGGCTGGCGGTTCGCCCGGGCCGTCCTGGATCCGGACCTTGATGCGGCTGACCGTCTGCGCGACGAGATCGTCGCTCTGTTCGGGGAGCGGGGGCTGGCGGCCCTGGCCCTCGCCCTGACGACCGCCAGGCTCTATCCGACCCTGAAATACGCCCTGGGTTATGGCAGAACCTGCACACGGGTTGTCGTGGACGGCCAGCCGCTTGCGCCGGGGCAATACAGGGTGATGCCGTGACCAGAACCCCTGATCTGGCCACCTTCGAGGCTGAGCGGCCGCGGATGCAGCGGCTCGCCTATCGTATGTTGGGCTCGGTGGCCGAGGCCGAGGATGTGGTTCAGGACGCCTGGATCCGCTGGAGCCGCTCGGGGGAGGCGGTGGAAGATCCCGCCGCCTGGCTGGTGCGCGTCACCAGCCGTCTCTGCCTTGACCGTCTGCGCGCAGCCAAGGTCCGGCGGGAGGTCTATCGCGGCCCATGGTTGCCTGAGCCGCTGATCGAGGACCTGACAGAGGACCCATTGGAGCGGGCCGAGGACGTGTCTGTCGCCTTCCTCCTGGCGCTTGAGCGTCTCTCGCCGTTGGAGCGGGCGGTCTTCCTGCTGCATGAGGTGTTTGACGAGGACTACGACGCCATTGCGCAGACCCTCGAGCGTAGCGAGGCGGCGGTGCGCCAGCTGGCCAGCCGCGCCCGGGGTCACTTGCAGGCGGCCAAGCCGCGCTACCGGGTTGATCAGGAGGCCGCGAGCCGCCTGGCCGCCGCCTTCATGGCCGCGGCCGCCCGGGGCGACATGGCGACCCTGCGGACTCTGCTGTCAGAGGATGCGGTCATGGTCACTGACGGCGGGGGCCGACGCAGCGCCGCCCTGCGTCCCCTGATCGGGCCCGCCGACATCATCGCTATGCTTCAGGGGCTGGCCTGGCGGGGCCGAGCCTGGCCGATATCCAGTGAGGGGCCGCTGAAGTCCCGTTCCGTCCGGATCAATGGCCTGCCAGGCGTGATCCTGGAGCCGGACGACGGTCCCATGACGATCGCTTTTCAGCCCAGTGAGGACGGCCGCCTGTCGGGCATCTACATCATCCGCAACCCTGAGAAGCTGACGCACCTGGCGCGCTGAAGGGTGACGTCGCCCGCGCCCTGGCGCATATGTCGGGGGTGAAGTTCGACGAACGATTTCTGGATGAGATCAAGGCCCGCCTGCGCCCCTCCGACGTGATCGGGCGCACGGTGAAGCTGCGCAAGCAGGGCCGGGAGTTCGTCGGTCTGTCGCCCTTCACCAAGGAACGGAGCCCGTCCTTCTTCGTCAATGACGAGAAGGGCCAGTTCTTCGACTTCTCGTCGGGCAAGAACGGCGACCTGATCACCTTCCTGCAGGAAACCGAACGGCTGACCTTCATGGAGGCGGTGGAGCGTCTGGCCGCCGAGGCCGGCGTGCCCATGCCTGCGCCTGACCCCCAGTCGGCCGAGCGTGACCGGGTCCGCCAGGGCCTGGCCGAATGGCTGGAGCAGGCCAGCGCCTGGTTCCAGGCCGAGCTGCGCCGTCCGGTCGGCCGCGAGGCGCGGGACTATCTGGCCGCCCGCGGCCTGCCTGAGGCGGAGTGGGCGAGGTTTGGCGTCGGCTATGCGCCGGGCGGCCGCACCGCGCTGAAGGACTATCTGGTGGCCAAGGGGGCGCGGCCTGGCGAGCTGGTGGAGGCCGGCCTGCTCATCGCCCCGGAGGACGGGGGCGCGCCCTATGATCGGTTCCGCGACCGGATCATGTTCCCCATCGCCGATGGCCGCGGGCGCATCGTCTCCTTCGGCGGCCGGGCGCTGGATCCCAAGGCCCGCGCCAAATACCTTAACGGTCCGGAGACCTCGGTCTTCCACAAGGGGCACGTGCTCTACGGCATGGGCGAAGCGCGCAAGATCCTGGGCGCTGCGCCCTCGGGCGAGAGCCCACCCCTGGTCGTGGTGGAAGGCTATATGGACGCCATCGCCTGTCACCGGGCGGGCGTGGCCGCCGTCGCCCCCATGGGCACGGCGCTGACCGAAGAGCAGATGGAGATGCTTTGGCGGCTGCATCCCGAGCCCACCCTGTGCTTTGACGGGGACCGGGCGGGCCGCCAGGCCGCCTCCCGCGCCATGGACCGGGCCCTACCGATCCTCAAGCCCGGCAAAAGCTTCCAATTCTCCCTGGTGGAAGGCGGCAAGGACCCCGACGACGTGCTGCGCGAGCAGGGGGCCGTGGCGCTTCGCCAGCAGCTGGCGGCCACCACACCTTTCGCCCAGGCCCTGTTCGAGCGCGAACGGGATCTGGAGCCGTTGGACACCCCTGAGCGCCGCGCAGGCCTGAAGGGCCGGCTGCGACAAGCCGCCGCCTCCATCGCCGATCCCGACCTGCAGCAGGCCTACCGGCAAGACTTGCTGGAGCGCTATGACGGCATTTTCCGCAAGGCTGACGCGCCCCAGGGGCAGCGGCCGCCGTGGCGGCCCTCAGGCCCCCGCCAGGGACGCTGGAAGGGCGCAAGCGCCTGGGAAAGCTCCCAGCCGCCGACCGCCCAGGGCAAGGCCGCGGCGGGGCGACTGGCCACGGGACTGGAGCCAGCGCCCGCCGCCCTGGCCGCCTATGCGCTGGCCCATCCGGTGGTTCTGGACGCCCATCTGGAGGACGCCTTCGCCACCGATGGTTTCGGCGAACCGGCGCTCTGTGAATTGGTCAAGGAAATCATTCGCCTGCGACTGGAGTCCGACCACCTTGACTCTCACAGTCTGACGCGCCATCTCGCATCCTGCGGGTTTAATGCGCTGCTGACAGACATCGACCGGGCCGCTGCGAAATCGGGCGCGCCCTTTTTGAAACAGGATGTCTCCCTCGAAGCCGCGAATTCGCAGTGGTCGCAAGCCTTCGCCCGCCTTTCACGGCTGGCGTCGCTCGACAAGGCGCTCGACGCCTCGAAGGGGAACCTTCGGGGTCGATCGGACATGGAAGCCTTCGAGCGACTCAAGGGGGAACGCGACGCACTCAGACGCGCGACCAGAGAGTGGAACGATTAGAGCCGGTTTCAGGTCGTACTTAGACGGCCCGTTTCGGCCCCTGTTAGTCATGATCGGCCCGTTCCTTGCATGAGGCGGCGGACCGAACTGGAGAATTCGATGAGCACCAATACGGCCGAAGCGGAAGCGACCGAAGCCCAGACCAGCGACGGTCCGCTGCTCGACCTGACGGACGCCGCGGTCAAGAAGTTCATCAAGCAGGCCAAGACCCGCGGCTACGTCACGATGGACGAGCTGAACAAGGTCCTGCCGTCTGAGGAGGTCACCTCCGAGGCGATCGAAGACACGCTGGCCATGCTGTCAGAGATGGGCGTCAACGTCGTCGAGGCCGAGGAAGACGCCGAGGGCGGTGAGGTCGCCGTCCGGGAAGAGACCGCCGTCGTCGAGACGACCAAGGAGCCGGCCTACGACCGCACCGACGACCCCGTGCGGATGTATCTGCGTGAAATGGGTTCGGTGGAGCTTCTGTCGCGCGAGGGCGAGATCGCCATCGCCAAGCGCATCGAGGCTGGCCGCGACACCATGATCCGGGGCCTGTGCGAAAGCGCCCTGACCTTCGAGGCCATCATGGTCTGGCGCGAGGAGCTGGCCTCGGGCCGCATCCTGCTGCGCGAGGTCATCGATCTTGAGCAGACCTATGGCGGCCAGAATACCGGAACCGAGGAAGAGACCGCCGAGGTCAAGCCGGCGGGCGAGGCTGGGCCGGGCGAGGCCAAGGCCGAAGGCGAGGGCGACGACGACGACGACGATTTCGACGACGGCGCCGGCCCTACCATCAGCGCCATGGAGGCCGAGCTGCGCGACGGGGTCATGGAGACCCTCGACGCCATCGCTTCGGAATTCGACGCCTTCCGCCGCCTGCAGGAAAAGCTGGTGGCCAAGAAGCTGGCCGGCGAGGATCTGGGGGATTCCGACCGCAAGGCGTTTGAAGCCGCCACCACGGTCATCGTCCAGCATCTGAAGACGCTGAAGCTCAACAACAACCGCATCGAGGCCCTGGTTGAGCAGCTCTATGCGATCAACAAGCGGCTGATGGGGCTGGAGGGTCGTCTGCTGCGCCTGGCCGATTCCTATGGCATCAGCCGGGTGGAGTTCCTGAAGGCCTATTTCGGCTCAGAGCTCGATCCCAACTGGAGCGACAAGGTCAAGGAACTGGGGGTCCGCTGGACCAAGTTCGCCGAGAACGATGCCGGCCAGATCAGCGACATCCGCACCGAGATCGCCGCGCTCGCCACCGAGACCGGCGTGGCCATCGACGACTATCGCCGCATCGTCCAGACCGTGCAGAAGGGCGAGCGCGAGGCCCGTCAGGCCAAAAAGGAAATGGTCGAGGCCAATCTGCGCCTCGTGATCTCCATCGCCAAGAAGTACAC
>DJWR01000165.1 GCA_002441055.1 Caulobacteraceae bacterium UBA6225
AGAAGGTCGAGCTGGACGAGCTGCTAGCCCGGGCCGACTTCATCACCCTGCACACCCCGCTCACTGACAAGACCCGCAACATCCTGTCGGCCGAGAATTTGGCCAAGACCAAGAAGGGCGTGAAGATCATCAACTGCGCCCGTGGCGGCCTGGTGGACGAAGCCGCCCTGCGCAAGCTGCTGGACGAGGGTCACGTCGGCGGCGCCGCCTTCGACGTCTTCGTCGAAGAGCCGGCCAAGGCCAATGTCCTGTTCGGGGCTGAGAACTTCATCGCCACCCCGCACCTGGGCGCCTCCACCAACGAGGCCCAGGAGAATGTCGCCCTGCAGGTGGCTGAGCAGATGAGCGACTATCTGCTCACCGGCGCTGTGACCAATGCGCTGAACTCGCCGTCGGTCACTGCCGAGGAAGCCCCGCGCCTGGCGCCCTTTATCGCGCTGGCCGGCAAGCTCGGCGTGTTCGCCGGCCAGATGGTGGATTTCGGGGTCAAGGCCATCGACATCGCCTATGAGGGCGAGGTCTCCAAGCTGAACGCCAAGCCGCTGACGGCCGCGGCCCTGGCCGGCGTTCTGCGACCCATGCTGGGCGATGCGGTCAACATGGTTTCGGCCCCGGCCGTGGCCAAGGAGCGCGGCATCACGCTTTCGGAATCCCACCAGGAAGACTCGCCCATCTATGAGAGCCTGATCCGCATCACCGTCACCACCGAGAAGGGCAAGCGCTCCTTCGCGGGCTCCGTGCTGGCTGGCACGCCGCGGGTGGTGGAGGTCAAGGGCATGGATCTGGACGCGCCGTTCGGCCCGACCATGCTCTATGTGAACAACGAGGATAAGCCGGGCTTCATCGGCGCGCTGGGCGTCATGCTGGCCGAGGCCGGCGTCAACATCGCCACCTTCAACCTGGGCCGGGTCTCGGCCGGCGACGACGCCATCGCCCTGGTGGGTGTCGACCAGGTGCCCAGCGAGGCCTTGATGGCCAACATCCAGGCCCTGCCCCATGTGAAGGAAGCCCGCACCCTGCGCTTCTGAGCTACACCTCTCCTCCGTCGTCCTCGGACTTGATCCGAGGACCTATGAACACCGGCGAGACACAGTGTGCATGGATGGTCGGGTCAAGCCCGACCATGACGGAAAGAGGATGGCGACCCGCAACGCCCCTGTTTCCAGCGGCCGTGTGTGCTAATGCGCCGCCTACGGACGATTAGCGCGGGCGGACCCTCGATCTTGGCCAAGACCACTCTCGACAAGGACCTGGGCAAGGTCACACGCCTGCAGGCCGCCACCCTGGACATTTCGCGCCAGGCGGTTCTGCCAGGACTTTCGATCCTGTTCCTGGTGGCGGTGACCATCTTCGCCACCCTCGTGGTCGCCGACGGCCCTCTGGCCATTTACGCGATCATCGGTGCGGTGGTGGCCGGCTACCTCGCCCTGAACATCGGCGCCAATGACGTGGCCAACAATATGGGCCCGGCGGTGGGCGGCAAGGCCCTGCCCATGGCCGCGGCCCTGGTCATCGCCGGCATCTGTGAGGCCGCCGGCGCCATTCTGGCTGGCGGTGACGTGGTGTCCACCGTCTCCAAGGGCATCATAACACCCCCCGCCGACCTGCCCGCCCTGGACTTCATCCTGGTGATGACGGCGGCCCTGTTCGCCGCCGCGGTCTGGATCAATCTGGCTACGGTGATCGGGGCGCCGGTCTCCACCACCCATTCCATCGTCGGCGCAGTGTTGGGTTCAGGCGTTGCGGCGGCGGGATTTGGCGTCGTGGCCTGGCCGACCCTCGGGGCGATCGCCGCCAGCTGGGTCATCTCGCCGATCCTGGGTGGGCTGGTGGCCGCAGGCCTGCTCGGCCTGATCAAGGTCACCATCCTGTTTCGCCAGGACCGGATCGCCGCGGCCCGCACCTGGGTGCCCCGGCTGATCGCCCTGATGAGCGGGGTTTTCACCCTCTATATGCTGAGCAAGGGGCTGAGCCGGGTCTGGAGCCCGTCGGGCCAGACGACCCTGATCCTGACCGGGATCATGACCCTGGGGGCCTGGCTGGCCGCCCACCCCTGGGTGGCCCGCCGATCGGCCCAGATGGAGAACCGGCGCAAGGAGGTCAGCCGACTGTTTGTCCTGCCGCTGATCTGCGCGGCGGCCCTGCTGTCCTTCGCCCATGGGGCCAATGACGTGGCCAACGCCGTGGGTCCCCTGGCGGCCATCGTCAGCGCCGCCCAGACCGGCTCGGCCACCACCGCCGGCGATGTCGTCCTGCCGCTCTGGGTGTTGGCCATCGGCGCCCTTGGGATTTCGCTGGGCCTGGCCCTGTTTGGCCCGCGCCTGATCCGCACGGTGGGCGAAAAGATCACCAAGATGGACGCCATGCGCGCCTATTGCGTGGCCCAGGCCGCCGCCATCACCGTGCTGGGCGCCTCGACCCTGGGCCTGCCGGTGTCGTCCACTCACATCGCCATCGGTGGCATTTTTGGGGTGGGTCTGCTGCGCGAAATCCTGACCAATCGCGGGGTGCGTCGCCGGCCTAATGGGGCGCCGCCCGAGCCGCCAGCCCCACCGCCGACGGCCGAACTGACTCTGCGCCAGCTGGAAAAGACTGAAAAGCGTCGCCTGGTGCGCCGGCGTCATGCCTGGAGTATCGCCGCGGCCTGGGTGGTCACTGTTCCGGCCGCAGGCGTCCTGGCGGCGGGGATGTACGGCCTGCTCAGCGTCCTGACGCGGCTTTGACCTTGCGGCGGCCCTTGGCGGGCTTGGTTGGCGTCATATCCTCCAGCCGTTCGGCCGCCCGGTTCAACAGATTGACCAGGCCCGGATCCCCCAGCCGGGCGGCGGCCTCCGGCAGGGTCATCCACCGGCGACGCCTCTGGCCGCGCTCGGGCCAGCGGTCCAGCTGACGGGTCACCCGCAGGAGATAGAGGCTCACCTCCAGATCCTCCCGACGGTCACCGCGTATCCGGACGGACGGATAGGCGCCCAGCGCCACATCCTCCACCTCGCCCTCGACGCCGGCCTCTTCCAGAGCCTCCTGGGCTGCGGACTCCCAGGGGGTGCGGCCGCTCATCAGTCCGCCCTTAGGAAAGACCCAGCGCCCTGTCCGCCGGGAGGTGACCAGCAGGACTGAAACGCCCTTGTCGGTGACACGGTAGGGGATCGCGCCAGCCTGCCGCGTCGGCGCCTCAGGGGTTCGGGGGGCTGGCTCTGGCCCCCGCCACCAGTCGATGAATCGTCGCAGCATGCGCGCCCTTCCTTGCGATGCGGCGCCTGGATGTGGACGCAACGCGGGGCGCGGGCTCCGGTTCGCAGGTCCGAACGACGCCCACGCGGTCCCTGGGGGTATCAGATTCGCCGACCCAGCGAGGGCTCAGGCCTCGACTCATTCTGGGTTGATTGACTCTGGCGGACTCCGGACTAGAACAAAAGAAGAACGAAAGGATGAGGAGCCATGGCCGGTTTTCGCAGCGGGCGTCTGGACGCCGTGCGGGCGAAGATCGCCGCCCTGGAGACGGGCGGACGGGGAGACTCCGCGTCGCTCTCCTTCGGCGACCCTCGCATAGACCGCTGCTTCCCGGGCGGTCGGGGCCTGCCCCTTCATCGCTGGCATGAGCTGGGGGGCGAGGGGATGGAGGTCGAGACCGCTGCGGCGCCCGCCGCTTTCGCCGCCCTGCTGGCGAGGCCCCTGCTGAAGGCGGGGCCAGCGGTGTGGATCGCCCGACGGGACGACCTGCACCCGCCGGGCCTGGCGGGGTTGGGCTTTCCCGCAGGCGGGCTGATCGAGGTCTGGGTCCGGGACGAGGCCCAGGCCCTGGCCGCGGCTGAGGACGCCCTGGGGGCTTCCGGGGTGGGGGCGGTGATCGTCGAGGCGCAGGCCTGCGACCTGACGGCGGGTCGCAGGCTGCAGTTGGCCTGCGAGAAGGGTCAGGCGACCGGCTTCCTGATCGCCCGGCGGCCCTTTGGCGGCGGAGCTTCCGGGATGGCCGGCGGATCGGCGGCGGCCACCCGCTGGTCCATCGCCTCAGCCCCCAGCGCGCCTATGGCCGGGCGACCGGGTCTGGGACCGCCCCGCTGGCGGGCGAGCCTGGAGCGGTGCCGCGGCGGGCGACCCGGCGCCTGGCTGTTCGAAAGCCCCGGGGCCTATGACGATACGGAGATCCAGGATGACGCGCATCCTCTGCGCCTGGTCGCCGACCTGGGCGATCGACAACTGGCGCCGGCGCAACCCGCCCGCCCCGCAAACCCGCCCATCCGCTTCCCCGTCGGGGACGACAGCGCCGCCCGTCGCCGCCGCGCCTGAAGCGCC
>DJWR01000168.1:0-813 GCA_002441055.1 Caulobacteraceae bacterium UBA6225
TACGGAGAACCGGCGCCACCTCAGTATGAGGGGCTGGAAAAGCTCTATGGCGATTATCGCGACCAGGGCCTGGTGGTGCTGGGCGTGCCGTCGAACCAGTTTGCGGGACAGGAGCCCGGGACCGAGGCTGAGATCGCAGCCTTCTGCGCGACCACCTTCGGGGTCGACTTCCCACTGACCGCCAAGACCGATGTGAAGGGGGACTCAGCGCATCCCTTTTACCAGTGGGCCAAGGCCGAGCTGGGCGAGAGCGCGGAGCCGGTCTGGAATTTCCACAAGTTGCTGGTGGGGCGCAGCGGTGGTCTCGTCCGCGCCTTTGGTCCAAGGACCGAGCCCACCGATCCTGAGGTTATCGCGGCGATCTCCGGCGAGCTCGGGTAGGTTCACCCCAGAGTCCGGCCCCGCCGGCTGGCCTGCATTTGCGTAGGCCGGTTCGGCGGATGTTGTTCTGCCAACTGCTCAAAAATTCATCGCGCCTTCGCAACGGCGTCACGGTCCCGGTTCAGAGCGGCCCGGTCGAGAAAGCTCGACCAGGAATCGGGGATAAAAAATGCATCGGATTGGTCTCAAGCGCAGTCTCATGGCGACTGCGGCGTTCACGGTCGTTATGGCCGCTTTTGCTGGACAGGCCGCGGCGGAAGACGTCGCCACCGTGGACGAAGTGATCGTCACGGGCACCCGTGAAGTTGGCCGCACCCAGTTCGAAACCCTGGCGCCTGTGGACGTGCTCTCCGAAGAGATGATCCAGGCCTCGGCCACCGCCCAGCTGGGTGAGAACCTGGCCCAGCAGATCCCCTCCTTCATCGTGCAGCG
>DJWR01000168.1:852-4479 GCA_002441055.1 Caulobacteraceae bacterium UBA6225
GACCTCGCCCAGATCCCCTCCCATGCGGTGAAGCGGATTGAAGTCCTGCGGGACGGCGCCTCGGCCCAGTATGGCTCTGACGCCATCGCCGGGGTCATCAACATCATCCTCAATGATCAGCCGGGCGTGCGCGGCTTTGCTCAGGCCGGCCAGTTCGCCGAGGGCGACGGCGTGACCTATCGCGCGGGCGTGCAGGCCGGCGTCGAGATCGGTTCGGCCAACTTCAACCTGACCGCCGAATGGTCCGACGCCGAGGCCACCTCGCGCACCCGTCAGCGGCAGGACGCCATCGCCTTCCAGGCGGCCAACCCCTCCCTGAAGATCCCGAACCCCGTCCAGCGCTGGGGCAATCCCGACCTGGAGACCCGCGCCCTGGGGCTCAACGCCGTGGTCGACACTGGCGAGGCGGGCGAACTCTATGGCTTCGTGACCTATACCGAGACTGAAGGCGTCAACGATATCAACTGGCGGAACCCGGCCACCAATCCGGGCATCTATCGCACCACCGCAGCCTTCCCTGGCTTTGATCTGCGCAGCATCTATCCGGCCGGCTTCACCCCTATCGAGGGCGTGGATTCCCAGGACTATCAGACGCTTGCCGGCTTCCGGAATGTGGCTGGCGACTTCACCTGGGACCTGAGCGCCTCCTATGGGCGCAACGACACGGCCTTCTTCCTCTACAACACGATCAACGCCTCGCTTGGCCCCAACAGCCCCACCGCCTTTGATCTCGGCCGGCTGGTGCAGTCGGAGTTCAACCTGAACGCCGATGCGGTCTATCGGATGGACGTGGCCGCCCTGGCCGCCCCGTTGAACATCGCCTTTGGCGCTGAGCGCCGGGTGGAGAGCTATGCGATCCGTCCGGGTGATCCGGAATCCTACGCGGTCGGCCCTGGCGCGGCCTTCGGTCTGGCGCCCTCGGCCAACGGCTTCCCGGGCTTCAGCGACATTCAGGCTGGGGAGTGGGAGCAGGAAAGCTACGCCGCCTATCTCGACCTGGAGGCTCAGCTGACCGAGGCCTGGAGCCTGGGCGGCGCCCTGCGTTACGAGGATTTCTCCGAGTTTGGCGACACGGTGAACGGCAAGATCGCCAGCCGTTACGCCATCACCGACAACCTCGCCATCCGCGGCGCCTGGTCGAGCGGCTTTCGCGCGCCGACTCCTGGCCAGCTGAACTCCACCAGTACCTCGCAGGGGCTGGATACGGTGACCCTGCAGCTCTTCACCTCGGGCCGCCTGTCGCCGACCAATCCCGTGGCGGTGTTCCTGGGCGCCGAGCCCCTTGAGCCGGAAACCTCCGAGACGGTGACGGCGGGCCTGACCTGGCGCACCGATTACGGCTTCTCCGGCTCGATCGACGCCTATCAGATCGATGTGAGCGACCGCTTCTCGTCGTCGGCCGCGGTCACCGTGACCCCGGCCATCCGGGCCCAGCTGGTGGCCGCCGGCGTGCCCGGCGCCTCGGCCTTCACTCGCATCAACTGGTTCGCCAACGACTTCGACACCCGCACCCGCGGCGTGGACGTGGTCGGCGCCTATGACCGCGACCTGGGCCCTGGCCGCCTCAACCTGACGGGCGCCTACAACTACAATCAGACCGAGGTCACGGCCGGCTCCATCGCCGCGAACCCGACCCAGCAGCGACTGTTCGAGGAATCCCGGCCGCAGCACAATGCGACCGCCTCGGCCACCTACGGCGTTGGGCCCTTCGAAGTCCTGGGCCGCATGCGCTACTACGGCTCGTGGACGGACTCCACCGGCAACGCCACCGGCGACATCTTCCAGGACTTCGGGGCGATGACCTTCTTCGACCTGGCCCTGACCTATGCGCCCTCGGAGTTTGTCTCGATCAGGATCGGGGCCGAGAACGTCCTCGACTCCTATCCGGATGAGGCGGTCTTCCAGGCCAGCCGCGGGCTCGTCTACTCGCGGAACTCGCCCTACGACACCAACGGGGCGATGTACTATCTGCGCCTCGACACCAGCTTCTAGGACGATAGCCCATGTCCAATCCCACCCGTCGCGGCGTCGTAGCCGGCGGTCTGGCCCTGAGCGCAGGCTCAAAAGCCCTGGCCGCTTCGCCAAAGGTCGGGGGGATTGGCGGGGCGACTGACGAGACGTACTGGGCGGAAATCGCCGCCCAGTACGATCTCAGCCCGGAGGTCATTCAGCTGGAGAATGGCAACTGGGGGATCATGGCGCGGCCGGTCCTGGCGGCTTATGAGCGCCATCAGGCGATGGTCAATCGCAGCAACTCCTACTATGCGCGCCGTGAATATTGGGGGGATCTGGCCAGGGTTCGCGCCCGGGTGGCGGCCAATCTGGGGGTCGAGCCGGACGAGATCGCCTTCACCCGCGGGGCGACCGAGGCCCTGCAGGCCTTGATCGGCGGCTATAACCGGCTGAAGCCCGGCGATCAGGTTCTCATCGCCGACCTCGATTACGACTCGATGCAGAGCGCCATGGCCTGGCTGAAGGACCGCCGGGGCGCGGAACTCATCCGCATCCGCCTGCCCGAACCGGCGACGGAGGCCGGTCTCGTGGCGGCCTATGCCGCAGCCCTTGAGGCTCACCCTCGGGTCCGGTTGATGCTGTTGACTCAGGTCAGTCATCGCAACGGACTGCATCTGCCTGTTGCCAAGATTACGGCCCTGGCCCGGGCGCGGGGCGTCGATGTGATCCTGGATTCCGCCCATGCCTGGGGACAGGTCGAAACCATTCTGCGCCAGCTCGGCGCCGATTTCGTCGGACTCAACGGCCACAAGTGGATCGGGGCACCCATCGGAGTTGGCGTTCTCTACATCGCCAAGGGACGCATCCAAGACATTGATCCGTTCATGGGCGCGGACGACCACGCCCCAGACGATGTGCGCCTGCGGGTTCACACGGGCACCGCCAACATGGCCGCCTATCTGGCCATGGAGGACGCGCTGAATTTTCACGAGGCCATCGGCGCGCCCGCCAAGGCCGCCCGCTTGGCCTATCTCCGCGGGCGGTGGACTGAGCCCCTTCGCGGGGTGGCGGGTCTTCAGATTCTGACGCCACAGGATGACAGGCTCGGCTCAGCCCTGGGCGCCTTCCGTCTGGCGGGGCGAACGACACCGGCGGAGAACATCGCCCTGGCCAAGACTCTTCTGGACCGCTTCGGCATCTTCACAGTGGCGCGGCATGGCCTGGCCAGTGGGTCCTGTGTGCGGGCCACCGTCAGCCCGTTCACCCGACCAGCCGAGGTCGACCGCTTGGCCCAGGCTTTGACGGAGCTGGGTCGGGCCTGAACCGGCGGACTGGCCGCCCTTGGCGACTCCCTGAGCGGCGGGTAGGGAGGGACTCTTGGCTGGAAGGGTCTTGCGAAAACCATGCGGCGTCTGGGCCTGATCGGCGGCATGAGCGCCGAAAGCACCACCACCTATTATCAGCTGCTCAATCAAGGGGTTCGCGCCCGGCTAGGCGGGCTGCATTCCGCAGAGTTACTGTTGTGGTCGGTGGATTTCGCTCCCGTCGCCCAGATGCAGGCGGCCGGGGACTGGTCCCGCGCCGGGGCGCAATTGGCCCAGGCGGCTCATGTCCTGGAACGGGCTGGCGCCGAGGCCGTGCTGATCTGCGCCAACACCATGCACCTGGTGGCCG
>DJWR01000178.1 GCA_002441055.1 Caulobacteraceae bacterium UBA6225
CCTGCCGCCGCGCGGTATTGTCCCATGAGGGCGCCACGCCGCGGAAGCGGGTGTGCCCAGGCGTCGGCGCCTTGAGGAAGTGGCGCACCAGTTCGCGATAGTCGCTGACCACGCCCTTGAAGGCGCGGTTCTGCAGGGGACCGGGCAGGTTGATGGGCTGGGCTGCGCCCATTGGCGGAAACTCGATGGCCGCATCGAAGCCCAGGGCGGCCGGATCCGGATAGGTCCCGGCCACGTCGAAGGTCTCGACAAAGGCCAGATATATTTCTCCCAGGCCCAGCGCCCGGGCGGTCTCTCGCCACGCCTTGGCCCAGGCCGCCGCGTCCGGCAACAGGCCCGGTCGGTAGATCACCAGCAGGGGCCGTCCCTCGACGTGGATATAGTTGGGCCTGGCCATCAGCGGGGCCATGTCAGTGATCAGGGCCACGGCGTCTTCAGGGGCGTAGGTCTGGGCCAGCAGGACGTCCTGCTCCTGACCATCCCAGGTCCGGGTCCAGTTCTCATTGGCCCAGCAGACGCAAAACGGGAAGTCGGGCCCATCGTCGGCCAGCAGGTGATTCAGCGGCGTCTCGAGCACCCGCCGTCCGCCGGAGAACCAGTAGTAGTAGAAGCAGAACCCGCCCAGACCATAGCGCGCCGCCAGCGCCGCCTGGCGCTTGAGGGCCGCCGGATCAGACAGGTCATAGAAGCCCAGGTCGGCGGGCAGGTGGGGCTGGTAGTGTCCGCGATAGCTCGGCAGGGCCCGCGTCACGTTCGTCCACTCGGTGAAGCCCGCCCCCCACCAACGGTCGTTCTCTGGAATGGCGTGGAACTGCGGCAGGTGGAAGGCGATGGTCCGCACCTGGTTCAGGGCGTCCAGGCGGTGGGCCCAGCGTTTCACAAAGCGCTGCTGGTTGCGGGTCGCCAGACGCAGCTTGTAGCCGGAATCGATAGAATTGGCGGTGACGCTGAGGTGGTGGATGATCTCCGAGCGCGGCTCATAGAGGATCTTCGCGCCTCGCTCCCGCAGGCGGAAACAGAGGTCGGCGTCTTCGCAATAGGCTGGTGCGAAGGCGAGGTCGAAGCCCTCCAGCGCCGCAAAATCCGCCCGCCGCACCGCCAGACAGGCGCCCGAGGCGTAGTCCACCTCGCGCGGCGTGTTCCAGCGGGGCAGGGCCGGGTCCTGGAACAGGCCGATCATCTCGCTGGTCCCGTCGGCGTTGATCCGGGCGCCGGCCTCCTGAAGGCGGCCATCGGGGAACAGCATCTTGGGCGCCACGGCGCCGACCTTCGGGTCGTCCAGCGCCTCGACCAGGGGGGCGAGCCAGCCGTCGCGCACCTGCACATCGTTGTTCAGGAAGATCAGCACCTCGCCCCGGGCCTCGGCCGCGGCGCGATTGCAGGTGCGGATGAAGCCCAGATTCTCCGCATTGGTGACAATCCGCAGGCCTTGGACCAGGGGCAGAACCGCAAAGGTGTCGTCGCTCGACGCATCGTCGATGACCAGGGTCTCTGCGGCGTCCAGACCCTCCGCCTTGGCCAGGGCCTGCAGGCATTCCAGGGTGAATTTCAGATTGTTGTAGGCCGGAATGATGATGCTCACCCGCGGCGCGGCGGGGGCGGGCAGGGCGATCATGCGGGCCGCGGCGGCGAGATCGCCGTTGATCGTGACCATCGGCGGCGGGGTGGGGGCGAACTGCTCCACCCGATCGGCTTGGATGCGGCGCCAGCTGGCGGCCAGATCGTCATAGGCCTGCAGGTCGTAGGCCGCCGGGTCCCGGGTGCGGCCGGCCGCCCGCATCTGATCAAACAGAGCCGCAGCCCCCTGCACCCCAGATCCAGCCAGGGGGGCGGGCTTGGCGCCGTCATGGCGGGCCCAATGCTCCAGACTGCTGTAAGGGCTGGCGGCGGCGTCAGGATTGGCCAGCAGATAGGCCGCCTCGTCGAAGTCGGCGGCTGGCCACAGCCCCTCGAAGGCGCCGCGGGTGACGTAGTCGCTCAAGGGGTCCAGGTCCCCCCGCTCGGCCACGCCGTCCTGCTGCATGTAGTAGGCGGAATCGAAATGGGGGCAGGGGTCGCGATGCTCCCGGGCGCCGAAACGGACGAAATGGGCCAGGGGATTGAACCCCGGGACCCGCAGGTCGCGGTAACGCTCGGCGTACCAGGCGCCGTCGAACAGTGGGTGCGGATCTCGCCCAAGCTCCGCGCCGCCGGTCACATAGTCCAGCAGCGGGGCGACGCCCGCGGCCGCCACCTCCGGATAGCGCTCGAGGTACCAGTCATTGGCGAAGAGAGGGTGGGGGTCGAGACCCTGGCGCCAGCCCTCGCGCAGATAGTGGACCAGGGGGTCTTCACCAGAAGCCGCCACCGCCTCGCACTGGCCGACATAGTGGCGCAGGTCGAATAGCGGGTGGGGGTCAAACCCCTCTGCAGCGCCCACCAGCTGGTAGTGTTGCAGCACGCTCAACCCGCTGGCCTCCAGGGACTCCCCGTGGCGCAGGCGGTAGTCGGCGATGCTGATCAGGGGATGAGGGTCGTATCCTGCCCCGTCGCCCAGGGTCAGATAGTGGGCGAGCGGCGCCCAGCGCGAGCCCGCCAGCTCCGGCGCCCTGGCCAGATAGGCGGCCTGATCGAACAGGGCGCGGGGCTGGGCCGCCGGATCGGGGCCGGCCCGCACATAGGCGTCGAGGGTGAGCGCCAGGTTTGGGCTGCCGCCCAATCCATGGAGCTCCTGGTCTCGCCAGGTCCCGGACATCATGATCAGCAACGCCCGACCCGGCCACTTGCCCCTGGCCAAGGCGCTGGCCAGCCGTCGCGATATCCGAGGCAGGACCAGGTTATTGGGCTGGCGCGCCCGGGCTTCCCGGTAGCGGCGCCAACGCTGGGCCGCCGCTGCGCCAGCCTGCAGCCGCACATAGCGGCGGCGGCCAAGGCGCTCAGCGGCCTGCTCGATCGGCGAGGTAGAGCTGGAGTCTGACAAGGTGGTCCGTGGGGTGCGGGGTTTCAGCTGTCGCCGAGCATCTGGTCGAGCAGGTCGCTGATGGCCTTCTCCCGCTGGAGATGATCCTCAATGCGGGCGGCTTGAGCTGCAAGCTCTGCGTCCAGGGCGCCCAGCTTCGACTGTTCGAAGGCCAGAATCTGGCGCGTCTCAAGAAGTTCGGCCCGCGCGACGGCGAGGTCGGAGGTGACGGGCGAGACGAAGACGCCCATCTCGCGGCCCATCATTTCCAGGCGCTGAGCGGCGGCGTCGAGGGCTTCGGTGGGGCGAGGTTCGTCCCGCGCCGCGGCCTCGAACCAGTCATAGACCTCCACCGCCAGGGCGCCGACATGGGGGATATTGCCCAGGTTCTGGCTGGCCGCATTGTGCCGCAGATCCTTGGTCAGGAAGCTGTCGATCGCCTTGGCCGCCTGGGGCGTCAGGCCCGGCAGAGGCGCCCCGTGAGCCGCCTCGATGCGGGCCACCTGGCCCCGCCAGTCCGTCAGCAGACCGTCATAGGGCACGATCGCCCGGGGCATGTCTCGGCTGTAGCGCTCTGCCGCCAGCATGTAGGTCACCCAAACCAGCACCGACTTCTCGACCGGAAAGCCGTCGCGCTTGGCCAGCGACCCGGCCACCTCCAGGGGATGCCGCACCGGGATCACCGCCCGCGCCGCCAGGCCAAGATCGTCCAGCACCGTCCGCCACAAAGGACCAAGGACGCTGACCCTGGGGTCCTTCATCAAGGGATGGCGCGCCCCGGCGAACTCTTCGTCGAACAAGTCGGTGGCCCGAGTGATCCACCGCTTTTCTTCCCGAGGCTCCAGGGCCCGATAGGGATAGGCGAAGGGATCGTCCCAGGCCGCGCCCGCCGCCCGCAGCCTCTGGTCGTTGAACACCGCGATTCGCCAGGGTTCGAAGTAGCCCTTGGCGTTGTGTTCATCCCCCGGCATCACGTTTTCCGGAAGGGACGCCCCGGCCAGGGCCAGCACCTGGGTGATGGCCGATGTGCCTGACCGATGCATGCCCAGAACGAGATAGGCCGCTCGGCTCGCGGGCGAGCTGGCGGCGGGGTGGTCCTCAGGCTGGCGGTCGGCGTGGGTCACACAAGGTGCTGTATGGCCGTGCGAGCCTCGCGGCAAGACGCGAACGCTGCGGTTGATCCCTCGGGCCATCTGTTGCACACACCCTTCGGCCTCGACAGGGAGCCCCGCATGGCCGGCCTGGCCGCCCAAGATCTCACCCACGCTCTGGTCGCGACAGCGCTCGATCCGGAATTCTACCGGCGCGCGTACCCCGACGTGGACGCCGCTGGGGCCGATCCCTTGACCCACTATGTCGGGGGAGGCTGGCGTGAGGGTCGAGACCCTGCGCCCTGGTTTTCCAGCGCCAGCTACCTGGAAGATCACCCCGATGTGGCGGCGTCCGGGCGCAACCCGTTGGCGCACTTTCTGCAATTTGGCGCTCAGGAGGGTCGGCTGGTCCGCCCGTCGGCTCTGGCTCACCGCCGGACCGCAGGCCTCCTCGCCCAAAGGTCTGGATGGAGTTACAGCCCTGCGCAGGCCGCGCCGCCGGCGACCCCGCCCTCTGAGGACCCCGCCGCCGTCCTTCCGGGGGATGCGGCGTATGATCTTGTCGCCGGCGCCTTCGATTCCAGATTCTATCTGGGCGAGAACCCTGATGTGGCCGAAAGCGGCGTGGATCCGATCACGCACTTTCTGCAATCCGGCTGGCGGGAAGGTCGCGATCCGGCGCCGTGGTTCTCTGTCGCCGACTATCAGGAGCTGAACCCCGACGTCGCCGCCTCAGGCATGCATCCGTTCGTGCATTACCTTCAGGCCGGCCGGCAGGAAGGGCGGACGCCGCGCCTGGAGCTCGGCTTCCGTTACAGAATCATCGCCGCCCTGCAGCCGCCTGAGGCGCGGGTCGAGGCGGCCGAGCGCCACGACGTCCATGCCCAACCAGGGGACGCCCAGGACCTCGCCGCCCTGATGGGGCTGTCCCGCTCGGGGCTGGCTGATCTGCATCTGACCTTTAGCCACGATGACTATTTAACCAATCTCGGAGGCGTTCAGCTCTGTCTGCAGCGGGAGGCCGCCGCCGCAGCTGCGACGGGCCGCGATCACCTGCACCTCTATCCCGCCAACCCCAGGCCGATGCTGCGCCGTCCGGGTCAGACTGAGCTGCTCGGGGTCGTGTGGAACGGGACGCCGGCTGGGGTTTTCAGTCCCTCGATCCTGGCTGACGGTCTGGAAGCGGTCCTGGCGGGGGCGGAGGCGGGCCGCCGCAGCCTGGCGATCCACAGCCTGCTTGGCCACTCGGTGTCCGACGTCCTGGCCATCGCCCGCGCCGCAGGGCTCACCCAGGGCTGGTTCTGGATTCACGACTTCGCCAGCGCCTGCGCCAGCTACCATTTGTTGCGCAACGACGTGGCCGATTGCGGCGCGCCGCCGGTGGGCAGCGCCGCCTGCGGGGTCTGTATCTATGGCCCCCAGCGGCAGTTTCACCTGGATGAGCACGAGCGTCTGTTCCGCGCCCTGAACCTCTCGGTGGCGGCGCCCAGCCAGGTGGCTCTGGACACCTGGCGCAAGGGGGCTGGGCTCCCAGCCGTGAAGACCGTCGTCGCGCCCTTGGCCAGGCTGGTGGCGCACGAACCTGTCGAGGGGTCGCCTTCCGCCGTCGACAGGCCCTTCCGCGTGGCCTTCCCGGGCCTGCCCAGCCCCTTGAAGGGGTGGCCCGTGTTCCGGGATCTGGTGCTGAGGTTCGCCGAGGACCCCCGCTACGAGTTCCTGCACCTGGCCCGGGACCCGGCCGCGGGCCTGCCACTGAGCTTCCACCCGGTGACCGTCACCCAGGATGACCCCAAGGCGATGCAGACCGCCCTGGAGACCCTTGAGGTGGACGCGGTCATGGTCTGGTCCCTGTGTCGGGAGACCTTCTCCTTCACCACCCACGAGGCGGCCGCCGCCGGCGCCGCCATCCTGACCGGCCCCGACAGCGGCAATGTGGCGGCCTTTGTCGCCAGTACGGGCCTGGGGGAGGTCATCGCGGATGAGGCGACCCTGTTCGCCCAGTTCGAAACCGGTGAGATCACTCGCCTCGCCCGCGCCCGCCGCGCTCCGGCCCTGGCCGATCTCGCCTTCAGCCGCCTGACCATCGACCTGCTCGACGGGGAGCCCGCCTGATGAAGGTTCTCTGCTATTCCAGCTTCACCTTCTCCTATCTCAACCGGGCGAGGGTGCTCTATTCGACCCTTAGGCGCTTCCATCCCGACTGGGAACTGGTGGCCCTGATCACCGATGAGCCCCCCGAGAGCTTCGAGTTCGATCCCAACAATGAGCCCTTCGACCGGGTGGTCTGGGCCCAGGACCTAGGGATCGCGAACTTCCGCAACTGGCTGTTTCGCCATGACGTGGTGGAGGTCTGCACCGCGGTGAAGGGGCCCTTCCTGCATCAGGCCTGCGCCCAGGCTGACATCGCCATCTATCTGGACCCCGACACCGCCCTGCTGGCGCCGCTGGACCCGCTGATCGAGATGCTGGGGGAGCATCAGATCCTGCTCACCCCCCACCTGATCGATCCAAACACCGAGCGCACGGCCATACTCGACAACGACCTGTCGGCCTCGCGCACCGGCATCTTCAATCTGGGTTTCGTGGCCATCCGCACCACGGGCGAGGGCGCGCGCTTCGCCAAGTGGTGGAACGATCGGCTGCTGGAATACTGCTATGACGACATGCCCAAGGGCCTGTTTGTCGACCAGCGCTGGTGCGACCACGTCCCGGCCCTGTTCGATGGGGTCAAGGTGGTGCGCGATCCAGGGTATAATGTCGCCAGCTGGAATCTCTCCCAGCGTCGGGTGGCCATTGGCAAGGATGGGGCGATCACCGTGAACGGCGCGCCCCTGCGCTTCTGGCACTTCACCAAGCTGGGGCCGACGGGCGATCTGATGACCAAGAAATACGCCGGCGATAACTTCGAGGTCTATGAGATCTGGAACTGGTACAAGCGCCAGGTCGCAGAGGCCACGGACCCGGCCATTCCCGGCCGCTATTGGGCCTATGGCGCCTATGCCGACGGAACGCCGATCGACAAGGCCCACCGCGTCCAGTGGCGCGAAAGCCCCGATCTGCAGGCGCATTTTGACGACCCCTTCGCCGCGGGCCCCGGCAGCTATCTGGAATGGCTGGCCGCTCAGGGCCTTGCGACCCCAGTGGGAGCCGCCGCATGAGCCCCCCCGCCGCGCCCGAGCGCGCCGAGGCGGTCCATCCGCTGTTGGCCAAGGTTCAGCGCCTGGCCGAGCGCCACCAACGTCTGGAGGCCGCCCAGCTCGACGCCGAGGCTGAGATGGCGGTGGCCCGGTCGCGCCTGACCTTGGCCCTGCTCTATGCCCTGGAGGGCCGCGCTGCGGCGCAGCGCAGCCTGCGCGATCATCGGATCAGCCTCTATCGTCGGGCTGCGGTCCGGGCGCCCCGGCGGTACAACCGCATCTCCCGGATGCTGGACAAAATCCTGCTGCGGCTGGGGTCTCCTGGCCGCGCCGCCGTCATCCTGCGCACAGGCCTCTGGGCCCGCCCGCCGGGTGTGAGCCGGATCAGCGCGTTCCGTCAGATCAGGACTTATCTGGCGGCCGGCGCGGCCCCGGGGGTTCAGCCGCCGGCCCTGGTGGACCAGGCCTACTACCTCGCCTCAAACCCCGATCTGTCGGGGGCGGCCACACCGCTTTTGCACTATGTGGCCAGCGGCGCCCGGGAGGGCCGCCCGCCCCACCCCCTGTTCGACCCAGCCTATTACGCCGCCCACAACGCCCAGGCCCTGGCGGCCAGCGGACTGACGCCCCTGGAGCATTTTGTCCGGGTGGGCGCGGCTGAGGGGCGCAACCCCCATCCCCTGTTCGATATCGACTGGTATGTGGGCCAGGACCCGACCCTGGCCGAGCGAGGCGACAATCCCCTCGCTCACTACATGGCCCACGGCTGGCGGGCGGGGCTGAGCCCCCATCCCCTGTTCGCGCCGGACTTCTATCTGGCCCAGCTGCCCCTGGCGGAGCGCGAGACACCGCCCCTGGTTCACTATGTCACCGAAGGCTGGCGGGCCAGGCTGAAGCCCCATCCCCTGTTTGATCCGGCCTGGTATCTGCGCCAGGACCCGGAGCTGGAGGCCAGTGGTCGCGAACCGCTGAGCCACTTCCTGGAGAAGGGCGCCGCCCGCGGTCTTGATCCCAGCGGCTGGTTCTCCTGCGCCGCGCACCGAGCGGCGAGGGGCGCAAGCCTGGCCGAAGACGCCAATCCGCTGATCGACTATCTGGCAGGCGGCGCCTGGACCATCGGCGGCGCGGCCTATCTGGCGGCCAATCCCGAGATGGCCCAGGGGGAGCTGACGCCGCTGGAGTACTGGGCGCGGCGCGCCTCACACCCCTGAGGTCGCCGCCTCTTCGATCCCCAGGGCGGCCAGGGCGCGGCTGATGTCGTCATAATAGGCCGGCACATAGTGAAAGGGGCTCAGGCCCCACCTGTGGGCCGGGTCCGCCAGCTGATGTTCCGGCCGGGCGCGGACGATTTGAGCCTGCGGAATCATCGCCAGGAAATGGGCCTCGTAGCGGGCCAGCATCTCATTGTGGGCTGAAAGGTCGGCTGGCCGGCCATCCCAGATGTGGGGGTGGCCCTGCAGCGGCTGTGACGTCCCGCCGGGAACAGCCTGGCGAGCCGCCCACTGGGTCGAGTGCAGGATGATCTTCGCCTCCCGCAGGACGGTGAGCCGCAGGATCTCGGCCCATTCCACCACGGCCTGACGCCACAACCACTCGGCGCTGGCCGATAGCCGGACGATGGGCTGCGGCCCGGCCAGGGCGGGGTGGTCCAGATAGCCGCCGCTCTCCAGCTCCCAGCTGTGGGTCGCCACCGCCCCCGACGGTAGGCGCAGGAGATCGAAGCGTTCGTCGATGAAGTCGAAGATCAGGTGGGTCGGACGATGGGCGATCAGCTGGGCGAGGCCCGTTTTCAGCAGGTCGGCCTCCACCGCCATGTGCTGATAGCGGGTCAGGCCCGCCGGCGGGTCAGGTTGCGACGGGTAGCCTTCCACCGCCTGGGACAGCAGGCTGACCAGGCTGGTGCGCGATATATAGAGCAGGTCCCGCGGCGCGGCCTCTCGCAGGGGCCAGAGATCCCGGGTGATGCAGCTTCCAACGATGGCGGTCCTGGCCATGAATCCTTACCCAGACTGGTTTCAACCCTGGCCTTAGCATGTTCCCCGCAGAGGGGCGGCGCCATTGACTCGCCCAGCGAGCCTCGTCATGTGTCGCGGCCTCAATCGCTCCAGGCCTGTGGGGCGCCAGGCTCCGACGGACGCCCGTACGCATGAAGATCCTCAATCCGTTCGCGTCGTTGCCAGACAACCTGCTGACGCGGGCCCTTAAGGATGGCGCTGCGCCCCTGGCCTTCGCCGGCGGCTTCAGCCTGATCAGCAACCTGCTCTATCTGGCCCTGCCACTCTACACCTTCCAGATCTATGGCCGCGTGCTGGCCAGCTACAGCATCTCCACGCTGGTGGTGCTCACCGTCGGCGCCCTGCTGGTCTTCCTGATCTCCGGGGTCATCGACGAGCTGCGGACCCGGGTGCTGATCAACTATGGGATCACCCTGGACCAGAAGGTGTCGAGCCATGTGTTCGCCGCCCTGTTCGACGCCGAGACCCGGGGCCAGGGGCAGGGGGGCGCCCAGGCCCTGCGGGACCTCGACAGTTTCCGACATCTGCTGACCGGCGCGGTGTTCGCCGCAATCTTCGACCTGCCCTGGATGCCGATCTTCATCGGGATCCTGTTCGTCATCGATCCGCTGGTGGGCTTTATCACCCTGTTCGGGGCGTTCGCCCTGTTTGGCCTGGCCATGTTGCAGGATCGCCTGTCGCGCCCGCCGCTGCAGGAGGCCAACGCCGCCAGCCTGAAGGGATACGCCTTCACCGATGCGGCCCTGCGCAATGGCGAGGTGGTTCGCGCCATGGGCATGTTGCAGGCCATCGGCGCCCGCTGGTCGGCCTATCGCGCCCACTCCATCGAACGCGGCGCCTGGGCCTCGCAGCGGGCCAGCGTCATGGGCAACGCCACCAAGTTCACCCGCATGGTCATCCAGATCCTGGTGATCGGGGTAGGCGCCTATCTGGTGGTGGTGGGCAAGATCGGCCCGGCCATGCTGTTCGCCAACATGATCCTGGCCAGCCGCGCCCTGCAGCCCATCGAGAGGCTGGTCGGCGCCTGGGACGGCATCGTCAATGGGGGCCGGGCCTATGACCGGCTGAACCAGGCCCTGGTCAACTACAAGCCCGCCGCCCCGAGCACGACCCTGCCCAGGCCGCTGGGCCAGCTTAGCATCGAGGGCGTCAATTTCGCCCCGCCCGGGGCCGACCGCTATGTGCTCCAGGGGCTGAACTTCAAGATCGAGCCCGGCGAGATGCTGGGGATCATCGGCCCGTCGGGGGCGGGCAAGTCGACCCTGGCTCGGCTGCTGGTGGGCGTCTGGCGGCCCAATGTCGGTCATGTGCGGCTGGACGGGGCTGACGTCTTTTCCTGGAACCGAGCCGAATTTGGCCGCCATGTGGGCTATCTGCCCCAGGACACCGAGCTGTTCGCCGGCACCCTGCGCGACAACATCGCCCGCTTCCTGCCCGACATCACCGACGAGCAGGTGGTGGCCGCCGCCACCCTGGCCGATGTGCACAGCCTGATCCTGCGCCTGCCCAAGGCCTATGAGACCGAGCTGACCGATGGCGGCTACATCCTCTCCGCCGGCCAGCGCCAGCGGGTGGGTCTGGCCCGGGCCCTGCTGGCTGATCCGCGCCTGCTGGTGCTGGACGAGCCCAACGCCAGTCTGGACGCCGAGGGCGAAGACGCCCTGATGCGGGTGATCGACACCCTCAAGGCCCGCGGAACCACCATTGTCGTGGTCTCCCACAAGCCGACCATCCTGCGCTCGGCCGATAAGATGCTCGTCCTGCGCGATGGGCGGATGGAGCTGTTTGGCCCCAAGGATGCGGTCATGGCCCGCTTTACCCAACCCGCGCCCGCGCGGCCCGTCGAGGCTGGTCAATGAAGTTCGACCTGGAGCCCATCAAGCGCATCCTCGGCCCGATCAAGCCGCTGGACCCCCGGTTCGACGTGTCTGAACCCGGGCCGGACAAGGTCCTGGACAAGCGCATGTGGCGGCCGATCATCATTGGCTGCGTGGTCGTCGGCGTCTTCGTGTTCGGCATGCTCATCTGGGCGGGATTCTCCCAGATCAGCTCGGCCACCTCCGCCCAGGCCGAGATCCGGGTCGAGGCCAGCCGCAAGACCCTGCGCCACCGTGAGGGCGGGGTGGTCTCCGAGATCCTGGTCCGCGAGGGCCAGCGGGTCGCCGCCGGGGCGACTCTGCTGCGGTTCGATTCGGTCCAGGCTGCGGCCGCCGTCGACGTCCTGCAGAATCAGCACGACGCCGTCCTGGCCCAGAGCGCCCGGTTCACCGCCGAATCGGTGGGCGCCCGCACCCTGGTCCTGCCGCCGGAGCTGACCGAGCGCATGGCCGACCCCCGGGTCGCCGGCCTGATTCGCGACCAGCAGCTCCTGTTCAATTCCCGCCTGCAGTTCTTCCTCAGCCAGGAAGCTGTGCTGGGGCAGCGCATCGATCAGCTGGCCACCCAGATGGTCGGCGTCCAGGCTCAGCTGGACTCGGTCGACGAACAGATCGCCCTGACCAGGGAAGAACTGGCCGGCTATCAGACTCTCTATGAAAAGGGCTACGCGCCAAAGACCCTGATCCTGCGCTATGAGCGCAGCCTCTCGGAGCTGGGCGGCCGTCGCGGCGCCCTGACGTCCGAGCTCAACCGCCTGCGCCAGGCGCAAGGGGAGGCGCGGCTGCAGCTGACCACCCTGCGCAACCAACGGATCACCGAGGCCGCCGAGGGCCTGCGCCAGATGCAGACCCAGCTCTCCGACCTTGGTCCCCGGCTGACGGCGGCCAAGCAGGTGCTCGACCGCACCACGGTGCGCTCGCCGGTGGATGGCTATGTGCTGAACCTCACCCAGTTCACCGTCGGTGGCGTCGTTACGCCGGGCGAGCTGCTGATGGACGTGGTCCCCGCCGACGCCCCCCTGATCGTCCATGCCCGCATCCCGCCCCAGGACATCGACAGCGTGACGGTGGGGCAGCGGGCGCGGGTGGAGATCACCCCCTTCGCCCAGCGCTCCAGCCCGTTGGAGGCCAAGGTCACCAGCGTTTCGGCCGACCGCCTGGTGGACGCCCAGTCCGGCGCCGCCTACTTCCTGGCCGAACTGCGGATCGATCCCGCCGACCTCGGCAAGTTGCCGGAGGGCGCCACCCTGACGCCGGGCATGCCGGCCCGGGCGATGATCATCACCGGGCGCCGCTCGGTCCTCGACTATATGGTCAGTCCGCTGACCGACACGTTCGAAGGCGCCCTGCGCGAGGAATAGGCGCACAGGCGCCCTGTGGCGCCAGGATGACGCGCCATTTCGGCCGGGCATCAGGCGGGGGCTTTTTCGTATTGCGTATCGACGGCGCATCCGATACCTCTTCCTCGGGCTCGTTTAACCTTCGCCACGTCCATGTGAATGGCGCGGAGAGGGACCGCTAGGACCGCTCCATCCGCGGATGGTGGCGAGGCGTTCTGGGGTCCACGTGACACTGACTGGAGAGAAGCATGGCTGACTATCAATTCGACACGATCACGGACGCGCAGGCCCTGGCCTACGTCGCCGCGACGGACTCCCTGGCCTTCGCGCCCGGCATCAACGCCAGCAACATCACTGTTCTGTTCATTCCGGCCGCGGGCGCTGACCCGGATCGGGTGTCCATCACTGTGAACGGCGTCACCAAGGTTTTCGGCACCACTGCTGGTGGTACGGGTATCCTTGGCGAAACGATGACCACCACCACGGGCTCGCAGCTCTACATCGGCACCGCCGGTGCCGATGGCCCGATCGCCGGCACCTCCGCCGCTGACGGCATGTACGGCAACGCCGGTACAGACACCCTGACGGCCGGTGACGGCGCCAACTTCGTTCAGGGCAACGCCGGCGACGACTCCATCACTGCCGGCTCCTCGGCCGACCTCATCTATGGTGGTCAGGGCAACGACGAGATCACGTCGGGCGCTGGCAACAACTTCGTCCAGGGCAACCTGGGTAACGACACCATCACGGGCGCCGGCGCCTCCAACCAGGCCGAAACCCTTCTGGGCGGTCAGGGCACCGACTCGATCACCGGCGGCGCTGGTGCGGACTTCATTAACGGCAACCTCGGCAATGACACGCTCATTGGCGCTGCTGGCAACGACACCATCCTTGGTGAAGACGGCAACGACGGTATCCAGGGTGGCCTCGGCAACGACAGCATCGATGCTGGCGCTGGTGATGAAACCGTGGCCGGCGACGCTGGCAATGACACCATCTGGGGCGGTCTCGGCGCCGACACCCTCGTTGGTGGCGCTGACAACGACTCCCTGCAGGGCAATGCTGGCGCTGACTCTGTCAATGGCGGCGCTGGTAACGACAGCCTCTACGGTGGTCAGGACAACGACGAAATCGACGGTGACGCTGGCAACGACTGGGCCAACGGCAACCTCGGTAACGACTCGATGACGGCTGGCGCCGGCAACGACACCTTCCTCGGCGGTCAGGGCGATGACACCGTCACGGCTGCGGCCGGCGGTGGTAACAACTACCTGAACGGCAACCTGGGCAGCGATTCCGTCATCGGCGGCGCGGGCACCGACACCATCCTCGGCGAAGACGGCAACGACGTCCTCGACGGCGGCGCTGGCGCCGACAATGTCGATGGTGGTGAAGGTAACGACATCCTGCGTGGTGATGCTGGCAATGACACCCTCGCGGGTGGCAATGGCAACGACAACCTCGATGGCGGCGCTGACAATGACAACCTGTCGGGCGGCGCTGGCAACGACATCCTGACGACCGGTCTCGGCAACGACACCGTCTCGGCTGGTGACGGCGCCGACTCTGTCGATGGCACGGCCGGTGGCAACAACAACATCCTCGGCGATGCGGGTAACGACACCATCATCGCTGGCGCTGGCCAAGACACCGTCAATGGTGGCGACGGCGATGACCGCATCACCCTGGGCGCGGGCACCAATGCCGGCCTCGGCGGCGTGGGCAACGACTCGATCCTCGGCGGCGCGGATGCCGACACCATCACCGGCGGTGCTGGCGTTGACACCATGACCGGCGCGGCGGGTGATGACCGCTTCGTGTTCGCGGCGGGCGACACCTCGTCGACCTCGGGCTCGATCGATCGCATCACCGACTTCGCTACGGGTGGTGGTACCGACACGATCAGCTTCGGCTTTGCGGGTACGACGGCCAACTACGTCGAACTCACGGT
>DJWR01000070.1:0-224 GCA_002441055.1 Caulobacteraceae bacterium UBA6225
AGCTTCATCACCGAGCCCTTACCAAAGGCCCGATCGATCTGAGACAGCGCCGCCTCGAGCGCGCGCTGCTTGTCGCCTTCTTCTTTACCCACGAGTTTCAACGCCGACTGTGCCATTTGAGGGGACCCCTTATCCCATGATTCCGTCGGGCCGACCGGGGCGATCCCCGGCTGGGCGGCCAGGACTCAGTCGTACGCTTTTTGTTCTATGTTCGCAAGATGTTC
>DJWR01000070.1:281-5201 GCA_002441055.1 Caulobacteraceae bacterium UBA6225
CACTTATCGGAAAATGCTCTAGCTTGTCAGCGGGAGGTGATGACGATCATGGACTCGCGGTCGCCATCGGTGGGCGCGGCGTCCTTGGACAAAACGATATCTAGATCCAACCCCGCGTTCTGACCGCTCCAGGCGCTGGTCAGCCGCGCACCGCCAGCTGTCGCCTCCTGATGCCGCACGCGCGCCATGGCCCGCTCCGGCGCGCTGGCCCAGGCGTCCACACCCTTGAGGATGGACTGGGCCTGATCCGGCTCGTGGGAGATGTAGAGGGCGCAGACCTGCGGATTGGCTGCGCCGGGGGGCGCCAACTCCACCGTCGCCCCGGCCCCGCTCAAGACCCAGGCCCGCCCCTGACGTTCCAGACCAAGCTGCGGCGCCACGGTTTCAGGGGCGGCCCCCGATAACATGGGCAGGCACGCCTCCAGCCCCCGCTCCACCTTGGGACTGACTGCCGCTAGGGCTGCGCTGGCTCCGGCCCAGGCGAGCACAAGAGCAGCCGCGCCGATGGCGGCGGGTCTGGTCGGAAAGGCGCGACGCGGCTCAACCCTTCTGGCGGGCCTGCGGATATCGGTCTTCGACATGATCGTCTCCTTCCTTGTCAGCGGGCTCTCCGGGCCGTCGGGGCGCCAGACGCTCGCCTTGTCTGAGAGGGACATGGGCCGAAGCCATGGCCTGCTCCAGGGCGCGGGCCATGAGATGTCGCAAGCCCTGTGATGAGGGTCCGAAATTGCCCGCGCCAATCGGCTTTCAGCAGACAGCGCGTTGATCTCACGCAAGGCGGCCGCGCCCCTGATCCAGTCACCCTCTGATCGGGGGAGAGCGAACATGGCGACCTTGATCTTTCACTCAATGGCCGGCAGCGCCTATCTGTGGACGGCGATGATGGCGGCCGATGAGAAGGGCGTCGACTATGAGTTGAGCGATCTCGTTCTCGGCTCAGAGGCCCATCTGCGGCTGCATCCGTTCGGCAAGATGCCTGTGATGCAGCATGGCGAGGTCATCCTCTACGAGACCCAGGCCATCACCCACTATATCGACCGCGCCTTCGACGGCCCGCCCCTCCAACCGGCCGACGCCCTGGGCCAAGCCCAGGTCCTGCGCTGGATCAGCCAAGTCAACGCCTATGTATTCCCGGTCATGAACCGCTTCATGAAGGAGCGCCTGGTGCGCCCGGCCTGGGGGTTTGAGGTTGACGAGGCCTTTCTGCAGTCGGCCCGTGATCCGCTGCGCCTCCAGATCCGGCTGATTGGCCAGGCGGTGGCCGATGGGGGCTATCTGGTCGGCGACCGATTCACCCTGGCCGACGCCTTTCTCCTGCCCCATCTGTTATTCTTCGGGCGCACCCCGGAGGGCGCGGCCCTGCTGAAGGCGACGCCGCCCGCGCAGGCCTGGCTGAAGATGATGACGGCCCGGCCAAGCTACGTGGGCGGGGCCATGGCGCAGGCCTATGTCGCCTTTCACGCCCTGACCGGAGATTCAGCCCCGGTGTGGACCGGTGACTGACCCACCTACCTCAGGACGTTGAGCAGCGAGCTTTCCTGCAGGGCGACGAAGACCTGGGCTGCGGCCTGCACCGAGACCTGAGCCTGCTGCAGATTGGACACCGCTTGGCTCATGTCGGCGTCGACGATCTCGCCGACCATGCCCTTGATGCTGTTGGTGCGGGCGACCAGGTCTTCCTTCACCGCATCCACACGGCTCTGCACCATGCCGTTGCGGCCGCCCACATTGATCAGATCCCGGTAGGCGGCGTCCCAGACCGACAGCTGGCTTTCGAGGAAGGTCCGCTGATTGTCGGTCAGTTCCCCGTTGAAGGGGCCGTCCACCCCTTCCTCAAAGGCCTGAACGGCCTTGAAGGCCTCCATCATGCCGGTGCCGAAGGAGTCGGCCAGGAAGCCCAGATCCACCAGGGTGGAGTCATCGACCTTGGCTTGGGCGATGTAGGAGTCATTGTGGAAATAGTCGGCGACATTGGTCAGCGGAATGGTCAGGTCGCTGAGGGAGGTGGCCGAGAACGGCGGGGTGTTCACCTGGCCGCCGGCGAACAGGTATTTCCCGCCATAGCGGGCGTTCATACCCTCCACCCCATTGCGGAACGCCGCCTGCATGTCCTGCATCAGGGTGTCGACCCGCCCGCTGGCGATGGCCTCGGCGATGGCCTGGCGGGCGGTCTGGGCGGCGTCAGCCACCTGAGACAGGGCGAAATCCTGGGTGGTCAAGCGGTCGCTGACCAGCTTGTTCTGCTCGCTGAAGGCGGTCAGCCGGGTTTCGATGGACCGCATGGCGGTGAGCATCTCGGCGTTGCGGGCATAGTCTTTCAGGTCCGCGCCATTCTTCTGGCTCGCAACCTTGGTGCCGGCGTCCATCTGCCGCTGCTGGGCGGAGATCAGATTGGCCAGAACGGCGCTGTAGTTTCCGCCGGTAGAAACGCGGCTAACCATGGTGTGTGTCCTCAGACGATGTTGGTCAGGACGTCGTACAGTTCCTTGGCCGCCTGGATCATGCGGGCCGAAGCGTTAAAGGCCTGCTGATAGGTGGTCAGTCGAACCAGTTCCTCGTCCAGATTGACCCCCTCGACGGACTGCCGGCGGTTCACCGCCTCGGTCCTGACCGCCTGGGCGCTGGACCGACGGGTGTCGGCGGCTGCGGACTCCCGGCCGATGGAGCCGCCAAACTCCGCCGCATAGCGCGAGACGGACATGTTCACCTCGCCCAGGGAGCCAGCGGCCCCGAACCGCGAGACGAGCTCGCCCGCCGAGGCCAGGGCCAGGGCCCCTCGCCCGTCCCCGGGTGTCAGCACCGGCTGTCCGGCGGGCACGCCGAGGTCCAGTTTGGCCAGGCCGATCTTCATGGGATCGGTGATGTAGGCTGAATCCACCGCCAGCCGATTGGCCCGTCCCGTCCGCTCCACGACCCCAAGCCCAAACAGGGCGCTGATCGATGGGCCGCCGACCCCGCGGGCGGTGTTGTCCTGGACGATGGACGTGGTGGCGTAATAGGGGGCCGAGCCAGTGAAGGTCAGGGCCCCGTTGGCGTCCAGGGCGTAGGCGCCATAGAGCCCGACGCCGGTGGCGTTGTTGTTCAATGCGGCGACCAGATCATTCATGGTCGCGCCAGCGGGCACCGTGACCGGCACGTCCCGGATCGGCTTGCCGTCACCTTGGGCCAGTCGAATAGTGATCTGATCGCCAGGGGTGAAGCCGTGGGCGCTCGTCCCCGACAGACCGGTGTCGTAGTTGGTGAACCCGCCTGAGCGGATAATGTCGTTCAAACCAAAGAAGTGGGAGAAGGCGCGGCCGGCCTTCTTCGATGTGCCCTCATCAATGGCCACGCCGCCGGCGGTCGCCGACAGGCTGAGCGCGCCATTGGTGAAGGTCGCGGAGCCGGTCGCCCCCAGCGCGCCGTTCAGGTCGACCAGGAAGCTGGCCGGGGTGAAGGCCGCCGCCGGGCCGCCGTCCACGCTCATCGTGCTGGCTGTGAAGTCGATATCCACCCGGCGGGTCAGCTGGCCCGTGGCGTCGACGATGGCCACTGTGGTCGCCCCGGTGAAACCGGAAATGGCGGTGGGCAGATCAAGGCCGGTGTTGCGGCCGGTGAGGCTGGCCTGGGCCGGCGCCGTGGTCGAGGCGTTGTGCGCGGCGTTGATCGCATCGGCGGCCCGGCTGAGGAATTCGCCCAACTGATCGGACACGCCGGGCAGCTTGTCGTCCCGCAGGTCCATCAGCCCGCGCAGCTCGCCGCCGGTGATGGTGATGGGCTTGCCCGCCGCAGCCCCAGACGAGGTGTCGGCGGTGATGAAGCCCTTGGTGCTGTCGGTGCGGGAATAGGCCAGGGTCGCGGCCCCATCGCCAGCCAACATCACCCCTTCGGTGGAGCGAATGATCAGTCCGCCCGTGGGACGCGAGGTGACCTGGACATTGATCAGGGTCGCCAGTTCATCCACCAGCTGGCTCTGGATGTTTTCCGAACCCGAAGCGTCGGCGTCGACCATCTGAGCGCGGCTGATGTCGGCGTTCAGCTTGTTGATTTGGTCGAGAAGGTCGTTGGCCCGGTCGATATTGGCGCTGATCTGCGTGTCGACCGTCCGGCCAAGCTCGTTCAACGAGGTGTTGATGCGCGCGCCTTCATTGAGGAAGTCCTCAATGGAGGACAGCGACTGGCTGCGCAGCAGGCTGGAGGACGGGTCGTTGGCGGTGGCGGCGAAGGCGCTCCAGATGTCATCCAGCCGCCCAAAGAAGAAAGCCTCGCCTGACGGGTCGCCAAACAGGCTCTGGGCGTTGTCCATGTACTGGGCCACCGCGTCCCAACGCCCGGACTCCGAACCGGCGGTCAGGGTGGCCAGTTGCAGATACTGGTCGGTGACCCGTTTGACGCCGGAGATATCGACGCCCATCCCCTGGCCGGCCACCACCAGCTGCTGCTGGTCGACCGTCTTGCGGACATAGCCGGCGGTATTGACGTTGGCGATATTGTCGGAGACCGCGCGCAGGCCGACCTGCGAGGCCACGAGTCCGGAATTCGCTGTCTTAAGGACCGCTGTCAGCGACATGGCCTTATCCTTCCACCCGGCAATCCTCGCTGCGTGGGCCGGCGCTTTCTGCCGGGCCTAAGGTGAACGCGCCCGCGAGGGTCCGGAAAAACCCTATTCTTTTCAATACCGGCCCATTCAGGGCCCGGAATGGACCCTCAACAGGTCGCAAGTCTGGCGCCAGTTTGGTGCGACGGTGGCGGTAACCTTTTCGAAAGCCGGCAGACTCGTCCAGGCCGCTGGCGTCGACTGGGCAAGTTCCGCCTGCGCCGCAGCGAAGGCCCGCCAGGCGGATTCCTCTTTCTTCATGTTTTTCATTGAGTTATCCGCCGGACCCAAACTGGCGCGAAGGTTGCTGACACCTCATCGAACCCTTGGGCGCAGCAGGCGCC
>DJWR01000162.1:0-4898 GCA_002441055.1 Caulobacteraceae bacterium UBA6225
AGGTCCCGCTGCGTGGCCATCGGCTTGGTCGGCACGATGGCGATTTTCCCAGGGGTGGGCAGACGGTGGAAGCTCAGCGCCTCCTCGTCGGTGAAGGTGCGTTTTTCGGCGTCGCTCATGAGCGCGGACGGTCCTTGCAGACACTGGTGAAGGAAGAGGGCCGCAACCTACATACCCCGCCCCCCCGCCACAACCGCAAGACTCCCGCGGGGCGGTAGGAATTGCGGGGGCTCCGCCGGCGCCCGCCCAGCGGGGCCCCCGAGTTCCTTGACTTGGGACCGCTCACCCCATCAAAACTTCTGCCATGGGCGAGGAACTTCGACAGCGATGACACTTGATATCCGTGGGAGCCTCAAGAACACGAAGATCAGCGCGAACCGATATGTCGTCTTCGAAGAGATGATATCGAATTCTATCGATGCGTTCCTGATACGGCAGGATGAGGCCCCTTCCGACATAGACCTTAGAATTAAGATCTCGGTTCGCTTGTTTCTTGCCGATTTGCTAGGGGAAAATATAGATGTTGCCGTGTCCTGCACCGATAATGGGTGTGGATTAGGCGAAAATCAGGTTGAAGCATTCCTGACAAAGGACACCTCTTATAAAGACGACCTCGCCATTGCCGGCATAGGCCAATGTAAGGGTGCCGGGCGAATCCAGTTTTTCCATCATTTCGCCCGCGTCGGCCTCGTCAGCACATACCGCGGCGCATCGAGCATTGAGACCCGGCGCCTGGCCGCGACCGAAGGCGTTAAGAAGATCGATCTTACGGATTTCACGACTTGCCGCGGGGATGAAGGTGACATCGGAACTACAATTGTTCTGGAGGGGATGAAGCCTCAAGTCCGAGCTAATCTCTTCCGCATTGATCCTCTCGGAGAGGTTTTCTCCGCCGCCAATGTGCGGCGGCATATGCTGATTGCACTCCTGCAAAGGTTGGTGAGCCTTCGCACGCGGCTTGGCGAATTTGTCATTATCTTCGAGACGATCAATCCCGATGGTCGAATCGATACCGAAACGCTGAAGGCTGAGGACCTGCCGGTGCCGTCCTTGGTCAGTCAAGTGGATGTCGCGGAGCGAGAGCCGCGAACTGGCGATCTGTTGGGCAGAAGCCAGCGGTTTACCTTGACCCACTATAAGCTCGAGGCACGCGAGTTTGACCTGCGGCGCAATGCGATCGCACTCTGCGCAAAGTCCTCGCCAGCTCAAGACATCACGGCCCGCTATCTACGCACAGGTGCCGAGATGAACAACCCAACTGCTGGGCATTACCATTTAGTCCTCATCGAGGGCCAGATGCTGGACCGGCGGGTCAACGAGCAACGGGACGGCTTCGCGGGAATTCCAGAGGCGATCCCGACTGGAGATTTGTTCACAGACGAAACTGTCTCGTTCGAGGCGCTCTACGAACAGATCGATCCCATCATCTATGGGATGGTGACGCCCGCTTCGTGGAGTAAAGAAGCTGTCATCAAGGATGTCCAAGACATGTTTGGCGTCATCCCACAGATGCTTCAGGACACCGAAACGCGGGTGAACTATGGTGACACAGCCAAATCCGTAGCGGAGCGAGTGCTCAAAAAATATCAAGACCGCATCATTGCCGAGACCGCCGAGATTTTCGATCTAAAGCAGGAAATCTTGAAGGCTGAGCCTCACTCTGCCGACTATCGAGCAAAGATTCAGGAGCTTTCCTGGCGATATACATCATCGCTGAAGAATTTTGACATGGCCAGCCTCTCCCAGCTGGTGGTTCGGCGGGCGGCAATCGTTGAGATACTAGCCCTAGCCTGCAGTAGACAACTTGATGTTCAGACTACTGAGACTGGTCGGGCGCGCAACGAAGAAATCATTCACAGCATCTTCTTCCCAATGCGGAAAGACAGCGTCGAAGCACCTGATCACGACATATGGCTACTGAGTGAAGAGTACCAGTATTACGACTATATCGCATCAGATAAGCCCCTTTCCAAGATTCGGTGGAATGAAGATAGACTTCTTTTCGACCCAAGCATCGATGTGGAACTTGCTGAAATATTGGGCCGTAGGACGGTCGCCCATAAGGGCCGACGTCCGGACATCGCCATTTTCAGTAGGGAAGGCTCCGCCATCATTGTGGAGTTCAAGGCACCGGGCGTCAGCATGGATGAACATATCGGCGACCTATCCGAGTATGCACATCTCTTGGCGGCAAAGTCCGGAGGGCGGCTCCGGAAGTTCTACGGCTACCTAATTGGCGACACGATAAATCCCCTGAGGATGGCTGGATGGACGCGGTTCGCGGCAGGCAAAGGCTATTTCCGCTCTGACTCGCTTCCGGACCCGGAGCATGGGCGCAACCTCGGAGAACTTTACGCGGAAATCTTGTTCTTTGAGGATGTCGTCGAACGAGCCCGAAAGCGCATAGGCGTCTACAAGGACAGGCTTAAGATTGAACTGACTTAGCGACCGGGGCATCAAAAGCACAGCTTGCAGCAATCTCCAGAACGCCCGTGCTTCACTCTACGGTCGTTTAGCTCAGCAGCTCTCAGGTTTGGCGGCCGCAGCGTGACGTGGGTTCAGCCGGAGAAGCAGCGGTATTGGCCGTTTTGGGGGCAGGTTGCGGGGCCTATGATTTCTGCAAACCCGCTCAAGCGCCCTCCGCCACCCGCTCCGGATGCAGGCGGAAGCCCAGGGCGCTGGCCACCTTCAGGACGGTACTGAATTCGGGGCAGCCCTCAGCGCTGAGCGCCTTGTAGAGGGCCTGACGGGAGAGGCCGGTCTCTTCGGCCAGTTGCGACATCCCCTTGGCCCGGGCGACGATCCCCAGGGCGTGGGTGATGAAGGACGGGTCGCCGGACTCGAAGGCGTCCTCCAGGAAGGCTTCGATCGCCTCGGGCGTGTCGAGAACTGCGGCCGCATCAAAACGGCTGGTCTTCGGAGGCATCCGCTCACAACTCCAATTCGCGCGCCATGGCCTTGGCCCATCTGATGTCCCGATGCTGCGAGGACTTGTCGCCACCGCAGAGCATGACCACGAGGACCTCGCCACGCTGCACAAGGTAGGCCCGATAGCCGGGCCCGTAGTGTATCCGCAGCTCGGAGACGCCTTCGCCGACTGGCTCTGCATCGCCGAAGTTCCCGAGTTCGAGCCGCGCGAGGCGAGCGGCGATCTTGGCCGCAGCCCGGCGATCCCGCAGCGTCTCAAGCCAAGCCCTGAACGTCTCGGTCTGACGCACCTCGATCATGTGTCAACTGTGAGCGACAAATGTGTGGCTTTGTCAAACAATGTCGTCTGTGGGCGACAGTCTGAGTGGGGCTGAGCGAGCTCGATCCAGCCCTCGCCCACCTTGTATTGTACGATATTTCGTACATTTTGTAGGGCAGGAGACGACCAATGGATGTGATCACCTATTCTGACGCCCGCGCGAACCTGAAGACGATGATGGACAAGGTCGTGGAGGATCGCGCGCCGATCGTGGTGACGCGCACCCGGGGCGAGGCGGTGGTGATGGTCTCGCTGGCGGACTGGAACGCCATGGAAGAGACCCTGCATCTGGTCTCCCGGCCGGCCAACGCCCGGCGCCTTACCGATGCGATCGCCCAGCTCGACGCGGGCGCCGGCTCAGAGCGGCAGCTCATCGAACCGTGAGGCTGGTCTTCGCCGACCAGGCCTGGGACGACTATCTCCACTGGCAGAAGACCGACGCCAATGTGCTGGCGCGGGTGAACGGCCTGATCAAGGCGTGCATGCGCACGCCGTTCCAGGGCACAGGCAAGCCCGAGCCCCTTCGCGGCGATCTGAAAGGGTGGTGGTCCCGTCGGATCACCCTGGAGGACCGGCTCGTCTACCGGGTGAGCGGCGCGGGCGCCGCCCAGCAGCTCGAAATCGCCCAATGCCGCTATCCCTATTGAGACCGGCCGCTTGGGCTAAGCGCGCCCTCCCCCTCGCCTCACGCCACCGGCAGGTCGAACATCAGCTGGCGGGAGATCCGCACCGGCGGGGAGCCGAAGCCTAGCAGCTGATCGTGATAGGCCTTCATGTCGAAGGCGTCGCCGGCCTTGGCCTGGGCTTCCCGGCGCAGGGACCAGTGTTCCCGCCAGCCGACGAAATAGGTCGGCAGCTGGGCGGAGGAGACCCGGGCCCGCGTCCATTTGCCGGCCGCCTCCCGCTCCTGCTGGAAGGCGTCGTGGGTCATCAGATGCATGGCGCGGGCCTCGTCCCAGCCCTCCACATGGACGCCGATGTCGAGGATGGCGTTGGTGATCACCCGCAGCAGGAATTTCAGATTGGCCAGGCGATAGAGGGGGTGGCCGTCCCGGTGGCCGGCCTCGACCATCACATCCTGGGCGTAGCAGGCCCAGCCCTCCACAAAGCTGCCTGACCACAGGACCGAGCGCAGCACCGAGGGATGGCGGTTGGAGATGGCCAGCTGCAGGTAGTGGCCGGGCGTGCCCTCGTGGACGGTCAGGCCCTCCAGCGTCCAGTTGTTGTATTCCCGCAGGAACGACTCCGCCTGTTCCGGCGTCCAGTCCTCCGGAATGGGCGAGAGCTTGTAGAAGGTGGGCAGCTCCCGATCCAGCGGGCCGGGCGGATCGCAATAGGCCACGGCCACGCCCCGCTGGAACTCCGGGGTCAGGACCAGCTGCACCGGCTCAGGTGGCGGGGTGACGATGGGGTTGGCCGCGACAAAGGCGATGGCCGCGTCCAGCTTGGCCTGGGCCGTCTCGATCAGGGTCTCCGGCGTCGCCCGGTCGGCATAGACCAGCTCCAGGGCCGCGGCGATGGCCGCCTGCTCCTGATCGGCCGTGGGTTTGGGCGGGGTCGGCGGGGCGTCGGCGGCCACCAGCACCTGGCGGGCGATGTCGTACATTTCGGCCCGGACCTGGGCCAGCGCCTCCTCGGCGGCGGCCTTGAT
>DJWR01000162.1:4952-5158 GCA_002441055.1 Caulobacteraceae bacterium UBA6225
GCGTCCAGGGCGGCGGCCTCCGCCAGCAGCAGGTCCACCAGACTGACCAGGCCAGCGTTCTGCCCCGACACGGTTTCGGCGTGGATCTTGGGCGTGCGGGCCGGATCGAGGCTGGCGCGGACCTGCGCCATCAGCCCCGGAAAGCCGTTCATCCGGGCCGTCGCCGAGGCCAGCCGCTGCGGCAGGGGGGCGAAGTCCCGGGCGAT
>DJWR01000157.1 GCA_002441055.1 Caulobacteraceae bacterium UBA6225
CCAGCAGCACCTGGTCGTGCTCGCGGCCCTCCAGGCCCGCCACCAGCTCCTTGATCGCCTGCGGCTGATCGCCGGCCGGCTTGTAGTCGCTGACCAGCTTGAAGCGCTTGCCGCCCTCCGACTTGGCCGGCCGCGCCGGACGGTGGGGCTTCCACAGCATGGGCAGAGCGGCGTCGTCATAGTCGAAGCTCGCCGACATGTCGGCGACCCCCTGGGCGGGCGGGGGAGGCGCGGTCTTGGAACGGGGCATGGGACAGAAGGTAGGCGCGCCGGGGCCCGGACGCCAGCGGCCCTGCTGACATAATAGTGTCAGCAGGGCGCCGTTCGGTTACTGCTGAGTCTCAGAAGCGGAAGGCCGCTCCCAGGCGCAGGTCGAGGGCCTCGGCCTCGGCCCGGTTCAGATCGGCCTCTGCGGCCAGGTGCAGCGACAGGGGGCCGTCCTCGTAGATGAGCGTCAGGCCCGCCTCCTGCCAGTCGCGATCCCGGCGGCCAAGACCGGCGCCGACCTGGGCGCCGGGGTTCGCCGCAAAGGCCAGGGCCGCGTCGGGCGCGTCGGCGAACTCATGGGCCAGGGCGAGGCGTCCCTGCAGAGAGAGGCGGGCCGAGGCCAGGGGCAGGGCGCCTTCCACCGCCAGGCCCAGCCGGCCCTGGACGCTGTCGGCCGTGTAGCCCGCGACGGTGAGGGCGGCCGGACCGCCCTGTTCGGTGAAGCCATCCAGCTCGAAGCGGGCGGCCCGCACCGAGGCTCGCGGGACCAGGCTCAGGGTCTCGTACAGGGGCAGGGTCCAGGTTCCTGCCAGGGTGGCGGTGTAGACGTCAGCCTCGGTTTCGCCGGTCGCGCCATAGGCCAGGCCCCCGGCGGTGAAGGCCCGGCGGCTTTCCAGGTCCTGCCGACCAAGGCCAAGGGAGCCTTCCAGGGTCCAGGGCCGTTGCGCGCCGTTGAGCTGGGCGAAGGCCATGGCCTGCCAGAGCTTGCTCTCACCCTCGGCCTGGGGGGCGGGCAAGGTCATCTCCCCACGGCTATAGGCCAGGGCGACGCCGAGGGTGGCCTGGCTCAGCTGCGCCTCCGCGCCGCCCAGCAGCCATTCGGTGTCGATCTGAGTCTTGGCGTCGAAGCCCGGTTTCAGGCCGTCGCCACGACCCCGTCCATAGGCCAGGAAGGCGCCGGCCTGGCGCTCGCCCAAGGCGGTGCGGCCGGCCAGGGCGTCGGCGAGAGTCTCGGTCTGGACCCGACCCAGAACCTCCGCGTTCTGGAGCCCCAGGGGGGCGAGGCTGCGCAGCCCGGTCGCGAGGGCGCCGCCTTCCAGATAGTCGAAGCCGTCATAGAGGCTGGCCAGGGGCCCATCGGCGGGGCCGCGGGCGCCATCCAGCAGGCGGGCATAGGGCGCCTGGGTGTCGTCGTTCATCTGGGCGAGGTCGGCATAGAGGCCGGCCGACAGGGCGACGTCGATGGCGTTGGCCGAATAGGTCAGCTGGCCGCGCATGACCCCGGGCAGGTCGGCTACGGCGTCGAAGTCGCCTAACAGCCCGCCTTCCGCCGTCACGATGCGGAAGCGATCACCCGCCCGAGGCCGATCACTGGCGACGGGGTTCAGCACCAGGGTCCCCCCAAGGATCAGGCCGCCGACTGAGGGCTGAGCCGCGCCCGGGTCGGCGATCACCGCCAGCTGGTCGGCGCCCGACCTGGCCAGGTCGATCTGCAAGGCGCCGGTCGGGTCCAGGCGGGCGTCGGTTTGCAGGGTCAGCCGACCCAGGGCGCCAAACCCGCCGGGACCAATCCCCATGGCGGACTCAAAGCTGTAGGCGCGCACCGTCCCTGAGCCGGTCAGCAGGCCGGCGGCGCCGGAAAAGGTCGGGGTCTGCAACAGGCCGTCCACATTCAGCCATCCGCCCTGGGCGCGGGTCCCGATGGCCAGGCCCAGGGCGCCGGTGCGGGTTATGTCCAGGCGTGCGGCGCCGGCCAGGGTCAGGGCGTCGATCCCTGCCTCGGCGGACAGGGTGGTGGTTCCCGCCTCCGCCAGAGTCACGTCATAGAACCGCGCCGCGCCGCCGGGACCGAAGGTGCCGTTGGTGGGGATGCGGCTGGCGGCCCCGGGGCCCGTGGTCGGGAATCGCGGCGTGTCGGTGACCGGGTTGTTGGCCTCGGCCATGTTGAGGCAGCCGCCGCCTTCGATACAGACCTGGCCGAAATTGGCGCCTGCGCCGCTGGCGCCCTGGGCTGGGGCCTGCGGCAGGCCGTTGGTCAGCGCACCGCCGGAGAGGACCTGGTAGGCCGGGGCCAGCCGCTCAACCCAATGGCTGGCGTCATGCCAGTTGCCGTCGCCGGGTCTGGCGCTCACATAGCGGTAGAAGTTGTTGTCGACGATCCAGTCCCAATAGTTGGACAGGGGCTGATAGAAGCCCAGCTGCCCATAGGTCACGGCCACGCTCTCGTTGGGGTAGAAGAGTCCGCCGGAGACCACGCCGGCCAGAACCCTGCCATCGCCCAGGCCCGGCACGATCAGCGGCCCGCCGGAATCGCCTGGGGCGACGCTGCCCTCCCGTGCCGTCGCCTCCCCGCCGAGGTTGGCGTAGGGCTTGCCATCCTGCCCGATACGGACCCCGGACGGGTTGTCAAAGTCGTAGATGTAAACGTCGGCCGTGAAGGTGTCGAAGGTGTCGGGGACGACCGCGCCGCTCAGAAGATAGATGGCCTGGGCGATGTCCAGGGGCGAGGCCAGGACGTCCAGGGTGTTGGTCACGGTCCGGCGATAGAGGCCCTCGTCGCGATCGGCCCCGGTCGTGCCAGAACCCGTGTTGCCATAGCCGGTGAACACCACCTCTGTGGGCCCGGGCAGGGGCGAGAAGAGCAGCTTCCAGTTCGGCACGCCGACTGCGGGCGTGTCCAGGGCGCCCAGGGCGACGTCGGCCTGCTTGTAAGCGCCGGTGTCGTCGGCGAGGGCGACAGAGCGCGGGTCATAGATGAAGTCGAGAATTTCGTAGGTGGCCAGATCCGGCTGGCTGTCCCCCGTACGGCCCCAGGCGGCGACGCCGGGCAGCGCATCATCAAGGAAGCTGACCGCAGCCTGATGGCTGCCGCCCCAGGACTCGTCGGGGACGCGATTGACGCAGTGGGCCGCCAGGATGACCGTGCGGGGATTGATCAGGCTGGTGGTGCAGATGCTCTGACCGTCCGGGGTGGTGAAGAAGACGACGCCGACCCCGGTGACTCCGGTGGAATCGCGAACCCGGCTCTCATCAATGGCGCCGTCGGCGCCTCGATTGAGCAGGTTGTCATTAGGTACGATAGCCAAGGCCGGACTTGCGGCCATGAACGACAGGCCAAACGCGCTCGCCAGGAGCGCAGTACGCATACGCAGCACTGAATCTTCCCCCCAATCTCGTCAGCGCCACAGACCGCAAGCCAGGGGTGTGAGTCAACGTCTGACCCAACCTGGGGTCGCGCTCAGAACAGGCCGCCCGCGCTGGCCGCCACCGCGAAGGCCGCCGCCAGGACGACCAGGGACATCACCAGATGGCGCATCGCTTCTATCTCCAGCCCGTGTGGGGCTGGAGATAGGCGCGTCGTAAGTGCGGACCATGATCCAGACGGACTAGGAGCGGGTTCCGATAGCTGGAAACCGGTTATCGGAGCCAAGCGGGCTCAAGTCGTGGGAGGCAGTATTCGGGCGCTATTTGTCGACGCCCTTGCTCACCGCTGTGCCGACGGCGGCGCCGGCGGCCGCCCCGACGGGCCCGCCCACCACGGCCCCGGCCACAGCGCCGGTGGCGGCGCGCTGTTCCACATTGTGGCCACAGGCCGACAGTAGAAGCCCGGCCGAAACCGCCAGAACGCCAAGGACCTTAGACATGTCGAATTCTCCAAGAGTTGTTGCACTCAAACGAAGGGCAACGGCCAAGGTTCCCGTAGCAGGCGAAGCCCCGCTCAAGGTTGAGTTTGGGTGCGGCGCAATATCGCCTTGCGAATCCTTCACGGACCCGTCATAAGGCGGTCCACTTTGTCGTAGCCCCGTCCATGGAAACAGTGCGGACGGGCTTCGTTTTCGAGATTTCTCCCGCAGTGAGGCGGGACTTCTCTGAGCGATGATGTCGGGGGGCGATGCGCCCTCGCCGCACAGGACAGGACGTTTTGCAAAATGCTAAATGGGTGCGTGCCGACTGGCGCGCCCTGACCGCTGCCGCCGTTCTCGGCTCCACGGTCGGACTGGCGCTGGGTGGCGCCTATATGGCTGGCGGCATGGCCGGCGCCGCATCAGACCACGCCCGCGCCGCCCGACTGGCGGCGGCCGCGGCCGATGGCTATTCCGAACAGGCGCTGCAGGACGCCGCGGCGCGGATGGACCCTGGCGTGCTGCGCATTGCCCGCCGCCACGACCCCTTCACGGTTGCGGGCGCTGCAGAGCGCGACCGTCAGAGTTCGATCCTGGTGGCCCGACTGGAACGAGGTTCAGCCTCGGGCCAACAGCCCCCCATCCTGCGCGCCAGCCTCAATCCAACGCCGATCCCCGCGGCGCCGTTCCGTCTCGGCGGGGCGCTTGAGGCCTCCCGCGACATGGAGTGCCTGACTCAGGCTGTCTATTATGAGGCCCGGGGCGAGACCCCCGCCGGCCAGGCCGCCGTGGCCCAGGTGGTGCTCAACCGCGTGCGGCATCCGGCCTTTCCGAAGACCGTCTGTGGCGTCGTCTTCCAGGGCGCCAACAGCCGGGTCTGCCAATTCAGCTTCGCCTGTAACGGCGCCATGCGCGCCCGGGTCGAGCCCGCCGCCTGGCGTCGCGCCGAACGGGTCGCCCACAAGGCCCTGTCGGGTGAAGTCATGGCCGAAGTCGGCCGCTCCACCCATTTCCACACCACCGCCGTGGCGCCCTCCTGGGGCCCGCGCCTCACACGGGTCACCCAGGTGGGGGTGCACATCTTCTATCGCTTCGGCCGCGACCCTGCGCCCAGCCGGATGCTGGCCAGCGCCCACGAGATCACCCCCGAGCAGACCGAAGCTCCGGTCTATGCCCGGGTCGGCGAGTCGATGGACGTCCGCGACCGGATCGAGGGGGAGAGCGATATCCGCCTGACCTCGGCGACCCTGGTCCCGATGCCGACCAACACCTTAGGCATGGGCGGCCCGGCCGAACCACCTCAGGAGCCGGCCTCGGCCCCGAAGGCCGCCGAGCGTCCTGAGGGCGAGGTCGTCAAGACCACCGCCGTCAAGCCCGCCGCGCAAAAGCCTGCCGCCAAGTCCGGGCCCGCGGTGAACAAGCCTGCGCCTGCCGAGGAGAAGTCGGCTGAGGTCAAGCCCTCGTCCGGCGACCGGGCGAAGACCACCTGAGCTGACGGGTCACGGCGCGGTCCTGGCGTTGCGTTTGATCGCCTGCGGCGTGCGTCCATAGGTGCGTAGCATCGCCCGACGGAGCCGTTCAACGTCGCCAAACCCGGCGGCGCGGGCGGCCTCCTCGACGCTGGCGCCAGCCTCCAGCCGTCGGCGCGCGGCTTCGACCCGCAGGTGTTCCACCGCCTTGGCCGGCGTCATGCCGACCTCCCGCACGAAGGCGCGGGCGAAGTTGCGCGGGCTCATGGCGCAGGCCTCGGCCAGGTCCTCGACGCTCAGGCGCGCGTCCAGCCGCTGACCCGCCCAGTTCAGCAACTCGGCGAACCGGCCGCTGGCGCCGCCCATCTCCACCAGGCCTGAAAACTGCGACTGGCCACCGGCCCGTTGGCGCGGCGCCACCAGTTGCTGGGCGGTCGCCCGGGCGATGGCCTCCCCCAGATCCTCAGCGATCAGGGCCAGGGAAAGGTCAATGCCGGCGGTTATACCGGCCGAGGTCCAGATAGGATCGTCTCGCACATAGATCCTGTCAGGCTCCAGCCGGGTCCCTGGGAATCTGCGGCGGAAGTCGGCTGTGCGGCTCCAGTGGGTTGTGGCTCGCCGTCCCTCCAGCAGCCCCGCCTGAGCCAGGATGAAGGCCCCTGAACAGACGCTGACGATCCGCCGCGCCCTGGGGGCGGCTGCGGCGACGGCGGCGCTCACCGACGGGTCGAGCCGCTCTGGGCGGGTCCCGTCTCCCCCGGACACCAGCAGGGTGTCGATGGCCCCACCATCCAGGGCGGCTGCCTGCAGAGCGGCCCCAGACGAACTGACCACCCATCCAGGCCTCGTCGAAACTACCCGCAGATCATAGGCCCCCTGCGCCATGCGAGCGGCGATCTCGAAGGCGGCGATCGGGCCAGCAGCATCCAAGAGCTGGAAGTCTGGAAAGATCAGAACATCAATGCGCCGGGCCGACATGGCAGAATCCGTGGGAAAAATGTCATTTCAGCCACGACCAGACCGACCGATGCTCCCCCTGTCAACCTTGGAGCCCGCCCATGACCCAGATCTGTCGCATCGTCTTTCCCCTCTATCCCGGGGTCACCCAGCTCGACTTCACCGCGCCGCATCAGGTGTTCAACCGGCTTCCGGGGGCGGAGACCGTGGTCGCCTCCGTAGGCGGTATGGATATTGAGGGGGACGGCCTGGTCTTCGCGCGGCTGACCGACCTGACCCAGATCGAGGCCTGTGACGTCCTCTGCGTGCCTGGCGGCTTCGGGACCACCGCGGCCATGCTGGACGAGGCCTATATGGAGGCGGTCCGCCGGCTGGGCGCCAGCGCCCGATATGTGACCTCGGTTTGCACGGGTTCCCTGATCCTGGCGGCGGCGGGCCTGCTGAAGGGGCGTCGCGCCGCCTGCCACTGGGCCTGGCGCGATCTGCTGCCCCTGTTCGACGTGGAGGTGGACGAGGGCCGCGTCTGCCGGGACGGGAATGTGATCACCGGCGGCGGGGTGACCGCGGGCCTCGACTTCGCTCTGGTGGCCGCCGCGGAGATCTTCGGCGAGGATGCCGCCCGCCGCGTGCAGCTGGGCCTGGAATACGCCCCCGAGCCCCCCTTCGAGGGTGGGCGGCCAGAACTCGCCCCGCCGCACATCCGCGACCAGGTGCAGAAGGTGATGGACGCCGCCCTGGCCGACCGCCGCGCCGCCGCCGT
>DJWR01000160.1:0-8660 GCA_002441055.1 Caulobacteraceae bacterium UBA6225
CTCGCACCAGCTGATGCTGCGGGCCGGAATGATCCGTCAGGAGGCTGCCGGTATCTATGCCTGGCTGCCGCTTGGTCTAAGGGTCCTCAAGAAGATCGAGCAGATCGTTCGCGAGGAAATGGACCGGGCCGGCGCCATCGAGGTGCTGATGCCGACCCTGCAGCTGGCCGACCTGTGGCGTGAGAGCGGCCGCTATGACGACTATGGCGACGAGATGCTGCGCATCAAGGACCGCCACGAGCGCGACCTGCTCTATGGGCCCACGGCCGAAGAGGTGATCACCGAGATCTTCCGGGCCCATGTGAAGAGCTACAAGGACCTGCCGAAGAACTTCTACAACATCCAGTGGAAGTTCCGGGACGAGCGCCGTCCCCGGTTCGGGGTGATGCGCGGTCGCGAGTTCCTGATGAAGGACGCCTATTCCTTCGATGTGGACGAGGCCGCGGCCCGCCGCTCCTACAACCGCATGTTCGTGGCCTATCTGAACACCTTCTCCCGCCTGGGCCTGAAGGCGGTGCCCATGCGCGCCGATCCCGGTCCCATCGGCGGCGATCTGAGCCACGAATTCATCATTCTGGCGGAAACTGGCGAGAGCCAGGTCTTCTGCCACCGCGATCTGGTGGAGATGCCGGCGCCTGGCGATGTGGATTGGGACGGCGACCTGCAGCCCATCGTGGACCAGCGCACCGCCCTCTATGCGGCCACCGAAGACATGCACGACCAGGGGCGGTTCGAGAGCGAAGTGGCGGAGGCCGACCGGCTATCAGCCCGGGGCATCGAGGTCGGCCATATCTTCTATTTCGGCGAGAAGTACTCCAAGCCCATGCGGGCGGTCGTCACCGGCCCCGACGGCCAGGAGCGCCCGATTCATGGGGGTTCCTATGGGGTCGGGGTGTCGCGTCTGGTGGGCGGCATCATCGAGGCGAGCCATGACGCGGCCGGCATCATCTGGCCCGACGCGGTCGCGCCCTTCGGCGTGGCGGTGATCAATCTGCGGCCGGGCGACTCGGCTGTCGACCTGGCCTGCGAGCAGGCCTACGGCGCCCTGCGCGAGGCCGGGAAGGATCCGCTGCTGGACGACACAGACGAGCGGCCCGGCGCCAAGTTCGCCGCCATGGATCTGATCGGCGCCCCCTGGCAGCTGATTATCGGTCCCAAGGGCGTCGCCGAGGGCAAGGTGGAGATCAAACGCCGCGCCACTGGCGAGCGTCAGTCGGTGACGCTGGAAGAGGCCCTGAAGGTGATCATCGCGTGAGCACTGTGGCCGCGCCCTTCGGACGCTGGGAGCGGATGCTCGCTGGCCGCTATCTGCGCGCCAAGCGCAGCCAGGGCGGCGTGGCGCTCATCTCGATCATCTCCTTTGTGGGTATCATGCTGGCCGTCGCCGTGCTGATCATCGTCATGTCGGTGATGAACGGCTTTCGGACCGAACTTCTGGATCGGACCCTGGGGTTCAACGGCCATGTCTATGTGGCCGGCGGCTCGCTCTATGAGCCAGGGGTGCAGACCCTGGCCGGTGAGATCGCGGCCTTGCCTGGGGTCACCCAGGCCGCCCCGCTCGTGGAGGCCCAGGCCATGGCCCTCGGCCAGGGCCAGATCAGTGGGGTGGTGGTCCGGGGCATCAGCGAGTCGGACCTCCGACGTACTGAGATCGTTTCGAGCAACATTGTCCGCGGCTCCCTCGAGGGGTTTGGCGTAGGCGAGTATGGCGGCGACCTACTGCTCATCGGCGATCGGCTGGCCGACGCCCTGGGAATTCAACCGGGCGACCCTCTGACCCTGATCTCCCCCAGCGGTGGGGCCACGGCCTTTGGTTATACGCCCCAGCGCAAGACCTACACCGTCGGCGGCACCTTCAGCGTCGGCATGAGCGAATACGACCAGCTCTTCATCTATATGCCGCTCGAGCAAGCGCAGCTGTTCTTCGCCCGTGAAGGCATGGTGGACGTCGTGGAGATCCGCGTGGCCAATCCTGACCGGGCCCCGGCCATGAAGGCGTCGATCGCCGAGCTGGCTGGCCCCACAGCGGTTGTCACCGACTGGACCCAGCGCAACGCCAGTTTCTGGAACGCTCTGAAGATTGAGCGCAGCGTCATGCGGCTGATTCTGATGCTCATCGTGGCCATCGCGGCGATGAACATCATCTCTGGCCTCGTTATGCTGGTGAAGAACAAGGGGCGCGACATCGCCATTCTGCGCACCATGGGGGCGGGGCAGGGCGCGATCCTGCGGATCTTCTTTATGGCCGGCGCCTCGGTGGGCGCCCTGGGCACCCTGGTGGGCCTGGTTCTTGGGGTGCTGTTCTGCATCTTCATCGGCCCGATCCAGAACGCCGTCGAGTGGGTGACGGGGGCGGAGGTGTTCAGCTCGGACATCTATTACCTCGCCCACATCCCAGCCAAGGTGGACGCCCTGGAGGTGCTCATCGTGGTGGGCTGGGCGCTGGCCGTTTCGTTCCTGGCGACCCTGCCGCCGGCCCTTAGGGCCTCGCGTCTCGATCCGGTGGAGGCTCTTCGCTATGAGTGAGGTCCCCGCCCTGGCGGTGCGCGGTCTTGAGCGCACCTATGTCACCGGCGACCGCAGCCTGACGGTTCTGCGGGGCGTCGATCTGGATGTCTCACCGGGCGAGATTGTGGGCCTGATCGGACCCTCAGGGTCGGGGAAATCCTCCCTGCTGCATGCCGCAGGCCTGTTGGAGCGTCCTAACGCCGGTCAGATCTTCATTGAGGGCCGCGACTGTTCAACCCTCAATGAGCGGGCCCGCACCCGGGTGCGCCTGGGCTCCATCGGGTTCGTCTATCAGTTCCATCACCTGCTGGCGGAGTTCAACGCCCTGGATAATGTCGCCCTGCCGATGATGATTGCGGGTCAGGATCATGAGGCGGCGCGCAAGCGGGCGGCCATGCTCCTTGGTCAACTGGGTCTCTCCGCGCGGGTGGATCATCAGCCGGCGCAGATGTCTGGTGGGGAGCAGCAACGTGTGGCGCTGGCCCGCGCCCTGGCCAATTCACCGAGGCTGTTGCTGGCCGACGAGCCCACCGGAAACCTCGACCCAACCACTTCTGGCGAGGTGTTTGACAGCCTCTATCGTCTGGCTAGGGAGACCGGGGTGGCGGCGGTGATCGCCACCCACAATCTGGAGCTTGCCCGGCACATGGATCGGGTCCTGGCCCTGAAAGACGGCCACCTGGAGCCACAGTCCCTGTTCTGATGGGGCCTCAGGCCCCGAAGGTGGTCGAGCCGTCCGGACCAATGACGCTGCCGGGGTTGTGGGCCACTTCCCACACATGGCCGTCGAGGTCGGCGAAATAGCCTGAATAGCCGCCCCAGAAGACGGGCTCCGGCGCTTTCAGAGCTTTGGCGCCGGCCGCCAGAGCCTCGGCGAAGGTAGCGTCCACGCCGTCGCGGGTTGGCTCGTTGATGGCGATTGTCACGCCGCTGAAGCCGCCATCAATGGGTCGTTTGGCGTCTTCGGCCAGGGCCGCCCGTCCGAACAGGCCCAGGGCCAGGCCCGGCAGTTGATAGAAACAGACCTCATCTGTCGCGCTCACGGGGCGCCAGCCCAACCCGTCCTCATAGAAGCGGCGCGCGCGGCTGATATCATCCACGCCGAGGGTGATCAGGCTGAGGCGTTGGTCCATCTGGCGGTTCCATGTTTTGGGTTACGGGCGGGCTTGACCGGGAGAACAAAAGAAGAATAAGAACATAAACGGAACATCTACAAGGAGGTTGGTTATGGTCATTCATCTGGCGCGGGAATCGCTGGCCTTTGTCACCGTGGCGGGCTTCGTGTGGGTGGTCTGTCAGTTCGCCTATCTGGTGGGCTAGACCCGCGGCAATGTCAGGGAGCCGGAGATGAACCAGCAGCCGAACGAGGGTTTCGTTCACCTGCGGGTGCGCTCGGCCTACTCTCTCCTTGAGGGCGCCATCAAGGCGGACGCCATCGGCCCACTGGCGGCGGCTAATGACATGCCAGCGGTCGCGCTGACCGATCGCACCAATCTCTACGGCGCCCTGGAGTTTTCCGTGGCCACGCAGGGGCAGGGGGTGCAGCCGATCATCGGATGCGCCCTGGCGGTGACGGGGATTGGCGAGCGGCAGCCCGAGAAGTGGGCCAAGACGCCGACCATTGTCCTGCTGGCTCAGTCCGAGGCCGGATATCTCAACCTCTCGCGCCTCTCTTCCATGGCTTACATCGACAGCGTGGGCGGGGTCGAGGAGCCGGCGGTCGCCTGGAGTAAGGTGGTCGAACATGCGGATGGCTTGATCCTGCTTTCCGGCGGGTGGGACGGCCCAGTTGATCCCCTGATGGCGGCGGGCAAGGTGGCCGAGGGCCGGGCTGCCCTGACCGAGATGCAGCGGGTGTTCGGCGACCGCTTCTATGTGGAGCTACAGCGTCATGGTCTGGCGGCCCAGGCTCTGGCTGAGCCGGAGCTGGTCGCCTTCGCCTATGAAATGGACGCGCCCCTGGTGGCCACCAACGACGTCCACTTCACCCTGCCGGATATGCATGCGGCCCATGACGCCCTGTTGTGCATCGCTGACGGGGCCTTTGTCGGACAGGATGAGCGTCGGCGGGTGAGTGGGGAGCACTGGTTTAAGCCGGCGGCCGATATGCGGGCCCTGTTCGCTGATCTGCCGGAGGCCTGCGACAACACCCTGGAGATCGCCCGCCGGTGCGCCTTCATGGTGCGCAAACGCGATCCCATCCTGCCGCGCTTCCCCACCGAAGGAGATCGCACTGAGGCCGAGGAGCTAGCCCATCAGGCCCGGGAGGGCCTCAAGGGTCGCATCGCCGCTGGCCAGGCCAGCCACGCCCCAGAAAGCGAGTATTTTGAGCGCCTGGAACGGGAGATCGGGGTCATCACCGAGATGGGCTTCCCGGGTTACTTCCTGATCGTTGCCGACTTTATCAAATGGGCCAAGGCTCATGACATTCCGGTGGGGCCCGGCCGGGGTTCCGGGGCCGGCTCCCTGGTGGCCTATTCTCTGACCATCACCGACCTCGACCCGCTCCGCTATGGCCTGCTGTTCGAGCGCTTCCTGAATCCGGAGCGGGTCTCCATGCCCGACTTCGNNACCGGGTGGCGCAGATCATCACCTTTGGCACCCTTCAGGCCCGGGCGGTTCTCCGCGATGTTGGGCGAGTGCTTCAGCTGCCCCTCGGTCAGGTGGACCGGCTGGCCAAGATGGTGCCCGCCAACCCCGCCAATCCGGTGACCTTGGCCAAGGCCATCGAGATCGAACCGCGGCTTCGGGCGGCGCGGGATGAGGATGAGGCGGTGTCACGGCTTCTGGATGTGGCCCTGAAGCTTGAGGGGCTCTACCGGAACGCCTCCACCCACGCGGCGGGCGTAGTGATCGCCGATCGTGCGCTGACGGAGTTGACGCCCCTCTATCAGGATCCTCGCTCAGAGCTGCCGGCCACCCAGTTCAATATGAAGTGGGTGGAGAGCGCGGGTCTGGTGAAGTTCGACTTCCTGGGCCTGAAGACCCTGACGGTCATCGACAAGGCGCTGAAGTTCCTCGATCAGCGCGGCGCCCGGGTGGATATGGGCGTCCTGCCTGTGGACGACGCAAAGACCTATGAACTCATGTCCGCCGGCCACACGGTGGGGGTCTTCCAGATGGAAGGCCAGGGCATGCGCGACACCCTGCGGCAGCTGCGGCCCAACTCCATCGAAGACGTCACCGCCGTCGGCGCCCTTTATCGCCCAGGCCCGATGGACAACATCCCGGCCTTCGTCGACTGCAAGTTTGGCCGCCGCGCCATCGACTACCTGCATCCCTCCCTGGAGCCGGTGCTCAAGGAGACCTACGGGATCATCGTCTATCAGGAGCAGGTGATGCAGATCGCCCAGATCCTGGCGGGCTATTCCCTTGGGGGTGCGGACCTTCTGCGCCGGGCCATGGGCAAGAAGAAGAAGGACGAAATGGCCCAGCAGAAGGCCATGTTCGTCGCCGGCGCCTCAGAACGTGGTGTCCCGGAGAGCCAGGCGGCTTCGATCTTTGAGCTGGTGGACAAGTTTGCTGGCTACGGCTTCAACAAGAGCCACGCGGCGGCCTATGCCGTGGTTTCCTACCAGACGGCCTGGCTCAAGGCGAATGCGCCGGTGGAGTTCTTCGCCGCGTCCATGAGCCTGGATATCGCCAATACAGACAAACTGGCGGTCTTCTATCAGGACGCCAAGCGCTTCGGGGTGAAGATCCGGGCCCCGGACATCAACCGCTCAGGCGCCGATTTCGAGGTGGCCGACGGCGAGGTGCTCTACGCCCTTGGCGCGGTGCGTAATGTCGGCCTGGCGGCGATGCAGCATGTGGCCGAGCTTCGTCGAGACGGGGGACCGTTCCGGGACATCTTCGATTTCGTCGAGCGGGTCGATCCCCGCCATGTGAACAAGCGCACTTTCGAGACGCTGGCCCGGGCGGGGGCCTTCGACTCCATCCACCCCAATCGCGCCCAGCTGGTGGCCGCAGCTGACGCCCTGATCGCTTATGCCCAAAGCGTGGCCGCTGACCGGGCGTCCGCCCAGGCCAGTCTATTTGGCGGCGATCAGGCGGGCGTCGGTCGACCACGTATGCCGCGGGCGGAGATGTGGACGCCCGTGGAACGACTGGATGAGGAGCTGGCGGCGGTCGGTTTCTATTTTTCAGGCCACCCGCTGGAAGACATGATCCCAGCGCTCCGGCGCCGCCGGACTGAGCTGCTCACCGATGTGATCCTCAAGGCCGAGGCCGGGGCTGAGGTGTTTCGCATGGCTGGCGTCATTCGCCGCAAGCAGGAGCGGGCCTCTCAGTCCAGCGGCGAGAAGTTCGCCTTTGTCACCCTGTCCGATCCGACCGGCGAGTATGAGGTTCTGTTCCCACCGGAGTCCTTGCGACGATGTCGCGACGTGCTTGAGCCCGGCAAGGTGGTCTCCATCAAGGTTCGCGCCAAGGCGAGGGACGGGGAGGTGCGTTTCTTTGGCGATGAGGCCGAGCCTGTGGAGAAGGCGATTGAGAACGCCGTGGCCGGGCTTCGTGTGCATATTTCCCCCCGCAGCGCCGAGATAGACGCGCTCAAGCGGCGCCTTGAGGGGGCCGTCAACGCCCGTGGGGGCGAGATCATCCTGACGGCGCCGCTTGAGGGAGGACGGGAGGTCGAAGTGAAGCTGCCTGGCCGCTTCACCCTTGATGGCGCCATGCGCGGGGCCCTGAAGACCGCGCCTGGCGTCCTCTATGTGGAAGAGCTGTAGGGCGGTCAGTTCCGGTCCGAACGCCGTCCAAGTCCGTGGCGCTTGCTTTTTCGGTGATCTGGACGTATGCCGCGCCCATCACACACGCAGGCGTGCGGCGACGTTCAGGGAGACATCCTGAGGGTTACCGTTCCGGGCTCCCCATAAGGGGGTTTTGGCTTGCGGAGGCATACCGGAAAAAGGAGCCATTCATGGCGCTTCCCGACTTCTCCATGCGTCAGCTTTTGGAAGCTGGCGCCCACTTCGGCCACCAGACCCACCGCTGGAACCCGAAGATGGAACGCTACATCTTCGGTTCGCGGTCGAACATTCACATCATCGACCTGTCGCAGACTATTCCTCTGCTGCATCAGGCCCTGGTCAAGGCCCGCGACGTGGCCGCCGGCGGCGGCCGTATCCTGTTCGTGGGCACCAAGCGTCAGGCCTCCGATCCGGTGGCCGCGGCCGCCAAGCGTTGCGCGCAGTACTACGTCAATCACCGCTGGCTGGGCGGCACGCTCACCAACTGGCGCACCGTGTCGGGCTCGATCGCCCGCCTGCGCGAGCTGGAAGGCCTGCTGGAAGGCGAAGGCGCCAAGCGCAGCAAGAAAGAACTGCTGCAGCTGACCCGCGAACGCGACAAGCTCGAGCTGTCTCTGGGCGGGATCAAGGACATGGGCGGCATTCCCGATCTGATGTTCGTGATCGACACTAACAAGGAAGCTATCGCGATCCAGGAAGCCCGGAAGCTGAACATTCCGGTCATCTCCATTCTGGACACCAACTGCGATCCGGCTGGCATCAGCTATCCGATCCCGGGCAATGACGACGCCGCCCGCGCCCTGCAGCTCTATTGCGACCTAATGGCTGATGCCATTCTGGACGGCCTGACCGCTGGCCAGGTCGCCGCTGGCGTGGACCTGGGCGCGTCTGAGGCGCCCATGGAGCCTGCCCTGGCCATGACGGCGGCCGCTGAGCCGGAGGCCGCTGCGCCTGCCGCGGCTGAAGGCGAGACCACCCAGGCCTAAGGCCCAGCCCGCCCTTCGGGGTGGGCTTCGACATCAAACTGTGACGGCTGGGGCTCTATCCAGAGGCCCAGCCGTTGATTCTAGACCAAGGGAGCCGAGCCATGGCGGAGATCACCGCTGCGCTGGTCAAAGAGCTGCGCGAGAAGTCTGGCGCAGGCATGATGGACTGCAAGAAGGCCCTTCAGGAGAACGGGGGCGACATCGACGCCGCCATCGACTGGCTGCGCACCAAGGGCCTGTCCAAGGCCGCCAAGAAGTCGGACCGCGCCGCGGCCGAGGGCCTGGTCGCCGCCGCGACCCGCAAGGATGGCGCGGGCATGACCGGCGTGGTCGTCGAGCTGAACGCCGAAACCGACTTTGTCGCGCGGAACGAGCTGTTCCAGTCGGCGGCGAAGGACATCGCCCAGGTCGCCCTGGA
>DJWR01000160.1:8732-31224 GCA_002441055.1 Caulobacteraceae bacterium UBA6225
GACCAGGCCAAGCTGCAAGAGGTCGGTCGTAAGATCGCCATGCATGTGGCCGCCACCAACCCGCTGTCGCTGTCCACCGATGACCTCGACCCCGAGGCGGTGGAGCGCGAGAAGGCGATCTTCACCGAACAGGCCCTGGCCTCCGGCAAGCCGGCTGGCGTGGTGGAGAAGATGGTCGAAGGCCGGATCCGCAAGTTCTTCGAGGAAGTCGTTCTGCTCAAGCAGGCCTTCGTGATGAACCCGGACCAGACCGTCGAGCAACTGATCGCCGAGCTGGCCAAGGAAACCGGTTCGCCGGTGACCATGACCGGCTTTGTGCGCTTCGGCCTGGGTGATGGCGTGGAGAAGAAGGTCGACGACTTCGCCGCCGAAGTGGCCCAGCTCAGCGGCCAGGCCTAGGCCTCAGACGATCTACACTGCAGGGCGCGGCGCGTTCGACGCGGGCCGCGCCCTTGCGCTATCTTGCCCAAGCCAGATTCGGAAAGACGCGCTCATGCCCTCGCCAGCCCCCGCCCTGCGTTACAAGCGGATCCTGCTCAAGGTTTCTGGCGAAGTGCTGATGGGGGAGCAGGGGTTCGGGATTGATCCCAACACCCTGGAGGCGGTGGCCAAGGACATCGCCGAGGTGGTCAGCCACGGGGTGGAATTGTGCCTTGTGATCGGTGGCGGCAACATTTTCCGCGGCGTGTCCCTTGCCGGCAAGGGGATGGAGCGTTCCAGCGCCGACTATATGGGCATGCTCGCCACGGTGATGAACGCGCTCGCCCTGCAGGGCGCCCTGGAGAAGGAGGGCGTCTTCACCCGGGTGCAGTCCGCCATCCCTATGGACGCCGTCTGTGAGCCCTACATCCGGCGCCGCGCCATGCGGCATCTGGAGAAGGGTCGCGTGGTGATCTTCGCCGCCGGTCTCGGGGCGCCCTATTTCACCACCGATACGCCTGCGGCCCTGCGTTCGGCCGAAATGGGCTGTGAGGCCCTGTTCAAGGGCACCAGNNCAACTCAGCTATCATGACGTGCTGGCCCAGGACCTCCGGGTCATGGACGCCTCGGCCATCGCCCTGATGCGTGACAATGAGATCCCGATCGTGGTGTTTTCGATCCGCGAACGGGGGAATTTCCTGAAGGTGCTGAAGGGACAGGGCGTCTTTACGACCATCGCCTGATCTTTCCGCCGACAACCACAAGACCGAATGGAGGAGCCCCCATGGCCGCCGCACCGAAGCCGGTTCTTTCGAGCTACAAGGATCGCATGGATAAGGCCGTTTTGGCCTTGAAGGAGGAGTTCGCCTCCCTGCGCACGGGTCGCGCCTCAGCTGGTCTGCTCGATCAGGTCATGGTCGACGCCTATGGCTCAATGGTGCCCATCAGCCAGGTGGCCGCTGTCAGCGTGCCTGAGCCGCGGATGCTTACTGTCAGCGTCTGGGACAAGGGCGTCGCGGTCTCTGTGGAAAAGGCCATTCGAAACAGTGGCCTGGGCCTCAATCCTGTGGTGGATGGTCAGACTCTCCGCATTCCCATTCCTCCGCTGACGGAAGAGCGTCGCAAGGATCTGGTGAAGATCGCCGGCAAATACGCCGAACAGCAGAAGGTGGCCGTTCGCAACATTCGCCGGGACGCCAATGACGACCTGAAGCGGGCCGAAAAGGATGGCGTGATCAGCCAGGACGAACAGAAGCGCATGGAGGCCGAGGTGCAGAAGTTCACCGACGAGGCCGTGAAGCGCGTGGACGAAGCCTTGAAAGTCAAAGAACAAGAGATCATGCAGGTTTGATCGGCTAGCCTGTCGCCAAAGGACGCGCGAGGAACCCATGGCCCGCAGCCCAGAGCCGAACCCCGCCGGACCGGCCGCCGCTAACCCGGTGGGCGAAGCCCTGCATGTGGCCCTGGTCATGGACGGCAATGGCCGCTGGGCCAAGCGCCGCAGCCTGCCACGCAGTCTTGGGCATCGGGCCGGCGTCGAGGCGCTGAAGCGCACGGTGGCCGCCGCGCCGGAGCTGAATATCCGCTATCTCACGGTCTTTGGTTTCTCGACGGAGAACTGGAGCCGTCCGGCCGCCGAGGTCGCCGAATTGATGGCCCTGCCGCGGCGCTATTTCGAGAGCGACCTTGGACGGCTGGAACGTGAAGGCGTGCGCGTGCGGGTCATTGGACGCCGGGCCGGCCTGAACCCGGATCTGATCCAGATCATCGAAGAAGCCGAGCGCCGCACGGCGGGCAATGACGCCTTCTTTCTGCAGGTCGCCTTCAACTACGGGGGCCAGGCCGACATCACTGACGCCACGCGACGTCTGGCGCAGGATATTTCCGCCGGTCTTGTTCGCCCCGAGGAGTTGGATGAGGCGCGGTTCGCCAGCTACCTGTCCACCTCGGCCACCCCGCCGCCGGACCTGATTGTTCGCCCCTCTGGCGAGCAACGTCTGTCCAACTTCCTTCTGTGGGAAGCCGCCTATTCGGAGCTCGTCTTCCAGGATGTGCTCTGGCCTGACTATGGACCAGAGCATCTGAAGGCGGCGGTGGAGGCCTTCCGCACCCGCGAGCGCCGGTATGGCGCCGTCGCTGATGACGCCCTTGCCGCCGGCTAAACACTTCGACTGGTCCAACCTCGCCATTCGCGCGGCCTCAGCCCTGGTGCTTGTGCCCGCGGCCGTGGCCGCGGTGTGGTGGGGCGGATTGCCCTTCCTGTTGCTGGTTTCTGTCGGCGCCGCTCTCCTGTCCATTGAATGGGCGGGGATGACGGCGCCGCGGGCGCCGCTCCGGGTCCTGTCGGTCGTTCTGATCGCAGTCCTGGCGGGGGTGTTTCTGATCTACCTGCGTTATGTGCCCTTGGCGTGGGGCGCCATGGCTGCGGGGGCGGCCGCTGCGGCCCTGGTGGCCCGGCGGGTGGCTGAGCGGCCCGCCGACGCGGCGTTTGGCGTGGTCTATATCGGCATCCCCTGCCTCGCCCTGGTTTGGCTGAGGGGGACACCCTCAGGCGCGCTGTGGGTTTTGATGCTTTTCGCCGTGACCTGGGCAGCCGATATCGCCGCATTCCTGGTGGGCAGCCTGCTGAAGGGGCCAAAGCTCTGGCCGCGATTTTCGCCCAACAAGACCTGGTCGGGCTTTGCTGGTGGCCTTGCGGCCTCAACAGCGACCGGGGCCCTGTGTTCAGCCCTGTTTGGCACGACCATGGGGGTGATCACCGGTGCGGTTATCGGCTTGACCGGCGGCCTAGCCACAATGGGCGGCGACCTGTGGGAGTCGATGCTGAAGCGGCGGTTCGGCGTCAAGGATTCCGGGGACCTCATCCCCGGGCATGGCGGTCTGCTGGATCGGGTCGATGGCCTTATGTTCGCCGTCCTCGTCCTGGCTATTGCGCGACTTGCGGAGCTTTTCACATGAACGCCCACGCCCTTCCGCGGAAGGTCACCGTCCTTGGGGCCACAGGCTCGGTCGGCATGTCGACGCTTGATCTGTTCGACCTGGCCAAGGTCGAGGTTGAGGTGGTCGGCCTTACCGGCGGCCGAAACGTGGCGCGCCTGGCGGAGCAGGCCCTGCGCTGGCGTCCGCAAGTGGCGGTCATCGAGGATGAGGCCGGACTTCCGGAGCTGCGTGATCGCCTCAAGGGCTCCGGCGTTCAGGCGGCGGCCGGGGCCAACGCCATCGCCGAGGTCGCCGCTGGTGACGCCCAGTGGGTCATGTCGGCCATTGTCGGCTTTGCAGGCCTGGCGCCCACCCTGGCTGCGGCGCGGGCAGGGGCGGTTGTCGCCCTGGCGAACAAGGAAAGCCTGGTCTGTGGCGGCCCTGGCCTCCTGCGCACCGCGAAGCTAGCCGGGGGCGCTGTGATCCCGGTGGATTCCGAACATTCCGCCATATTTCAGGTTTTCGACTCCCGGGCCAACGCCCAGGTCTCGCGGGTCATTCTCACCTCGTCTGGTGGGCCGTTTCGGACCTGGACCCAGGCTCAGATGGCCCACGCCACGCCGGAGCAGGCTGTCGCTCATCCGAACTTCAGCATGGGGGCCAAGATTTCGGTCGATTCCGCCTCCATGATGAACAAGGGCCTGGAGATCATTGAGGCCGCCTATCTGTTCGCCATGCCGCCGGAGCGCCTTGAAGTCTTGATCCACCACCAACAGATCATCCACTCCATGGTGGAATATGCTGATGGCTCGACCCTGGCGCAGCTGGGGCCGCCGGATATGCGCGCGCCGATCGCCTGCGCCTATGCCTGGCCCGACCGGCTGCCCTGGCCGGCGCCCAAGCTTGACCTGGTCAAGTCTGGCCCCCTGACCTTCGAGGAGCCTGACCTCGCCAAGTTTCCCGCCCTGGGCCTGGCCAAGGCCGCCCTGGCGACGGGGGGGGCGGCGCCTGGCGCCCTCAACGCGGCCAATGAGGTGGCAGTCGCCGCCTTCCTTGACCGCAAGATCGGCTTTCTGGATATTGCCGCGACTGTGGCCGAGACCCTGGAGCGGTTGGATCGCACGGGGGATCTCGCTGGGGGGGCGAGCGGAGACGCTTTGGAATCAGCCCGGGAAACCGATGCCGCGGCCCGGCGCGTCGCCTCGGCCGTCACGGCCGGGCTTTCTGGCTCGCGCCAGGCCCCATAGGAGCAGCCCACCTGATGATCGACTTCCTGCAGACGGCCCTGGGCTACATCATCCCGTTCCTGCTGGTCCTCACCGTTGTGGTGACCATTCATGAACTGGGACACTATTGGGCGGCTCGCGCCTGCGGCGTGGCCATCGATCAGTTTTCGATCGGCTTTGGCCGCCGGATCTTCGGCTGGCGCGACCGCCAGGGCGTCGAGTGGCGGGTGGGCTGGATCCCGCTTGGGGGCTATGTGAAGTTCTCCGGCGATGAGAACGCCGCCAGCGTTCCCGATCACGATAACCTTGAGGCGATGCGCCAGCGCCTCGAGGCTGAGCAGGGCCCCGGGGCCGCTAACCGGTACTTCCACTTCAAGCCGGTCTGGCAAAGGGCGTTCGTCACGGCGGCGGGCCCGCTGGCCAATTTTGTCCTCGCCATTGTGCTGTTCGCCGTGCTGCTGATGAGCATTGGTGAGACCGTGATCCCGGCCAGGGTTGCCGCGGTGCAGCCCGACAGCCCGGCGGCTCGGGCGGGCTTCGCCGTGGATGACATCGTGGTCCTGGCCAACGGCCAGGACATCGACAACTTCTTTGATCTCCAGCAGATCATCGCTGTGCGCTCCAACGCGCCCACCAGCTTTGTGGTCGACCGGGGCGGTCAGCTCGTATCACTGACGGCGACCCCGGAGCGGCGGCTGGTCTCAGACCGGATGGGTGGGGAGCAAAAGATCGGCGTCCTGGGTATCGCCAGTCCGGCCCAGCTTGGGGAGCGCACCGTGCGCCGCTACGGCCCGATTGAAGCTGTGGCCGGTGGCGTGGAGCGGACCTGGCGGGTCTTGAGCACCACGGTCTACTACCTTGGACGGGTGGTGACAGGACGCGAGAGCGCCGATCAGCTCGGCGGTCCCTTGCGGATCGCTCAGGCCTCCGGTCAGGTGGCGCAGTCTGGAGCCCAGGGGGCGCCGGACGCTGGTTCCATGCTGCTGGGCAGCGCCGTCGCCCTGTTGGGCCTGACGGCGGTGTTGTCGGTGGGAATTGGCTTCATGAACCTGTTGCCCGTTCCGATCCTGGATGGCGGCCACCTGGTCTTTTACGCCTATGAAGCGGTGGCTCGTCGCCCTCTTGCGGCCAAGGTTCAGGCGGCAGGATATCGTGTGGGCCTTGCGCTGCTGCTCGGATTGATGTTGTTCGCCACCTGGAACGATCTGCAGCAACTGCGCGTGTTCAAATTTCTCGGCGGTCTGATTTCCTAGGCTCGCCTTCCTCCCTTTACGGCTGATCAGATGCAAAGATCTCGCGCTCGTAGCGCTGCGCTCGCTTCCGGCTTCGCCCTGCTGCTTTCCTCGACGGCCCTCACGGCGCCGACGGTGGCTATCGCCCAGGCCCAGGCTGAGGTGGTGCAGCGCATCGCTGTCCGCGGCAACGAACGGATCGAACAGGCCACAGTCCTGTCCTATCTGCCGATCCAGCCCGGCGACCGGGTGGATGCTGCGCAGCTCGATCTGGCCCTGAAGGCGCTCTACCGCACCGATCTGTTCGCAGATGTCCGCATCAGCGCTGTGAACGGGGAAGTGGTGGTCGAGGTGGTGGAAAACCCCATCATCAACCGCGTTATCTTCGAGGGAAACCGTGGCCTGAAGGAAGATAAGCTCCGGGACGAAGTCACCCTTCGCCCGCGCGGCATCTTCACCCGGGCCCGGATCCAGCAGGATGTGCAGCGGATTGTGGAGCTGTACCGCCGCTCCGGACGGATTTCGGCCAATGTGACCCCGAAGATCGTTGAGCTGCCGCAGAAGCGGGTCGATGTGATCTTCGAGATCGATGAGGGCGCCAAGAGCGGCGTCCTGCGCACCAACTTCATCGGAAATGTCGAGTTCTCGGACAACGACCTGCGCGACGTGGTCGTGACCGAGCAGAGCGCCTGGTACAAGCTGTTCAGCAGCAATGCGAACTATGATCCAGATCGCCTTGAGTACGACAAGGAGCAGCTGCGCGAGCACTATCGGAACCGAGGCTTCTACGACTTCCGTGTCGTCTCGGCCATTGCAGAGCTGTCGCCTGACAAGAACGGCTTCGTCGTCACCTACACGGTGGAGGAGGGGCCAGAGTACAAGTTCGGCAAGGTCGAGGTGGCCACTGAGCTTGAGAAGCTTGACCAGGAGACCCTGGCTCAGATCCTGCCGATCCGCGAGGGCCAAGTCTATCAGGACGAGCGGATTGAACAGGCCACCGACACCCTGACCTTCGCCGCCGGCGCGGCGGGCTTCGCCTTTGTGGATGTGCGGCCCCGCTACACGCCAAATCGTGAGACCCGCACGGTTGATGTGACCTTCCAAGTTAATGAAGGGCCTCGAGTCTATGTCGAGCGCATCGACATTATCGGCAACACCCGCACCCTGGACTATGTGGTGCGTCGGGAAATGAACCTAGCCGAGGGCGACGCTTACAACCGGGTCCTGGTGGACCGGTCACGAAACCGCGTGCGCGCCCTGGGCTTCTTCAAGGATGTGAACATCGAGGAGGTGCCGGGTTCGGCGCCAGATCGCACCGGCCTGCAGGTCCAGGTCGAAGAGCAGCCCACTGGGGAACTGTCCTTCAGCGCCGGCTATAGCTCGGTCGATCAGCTGATCCTCGATCTGGGCGTCACTGAGCGGAACTTCCGCGGCCGGGGGCAGAACGTCCGGGCGCGGGTCTCGGTCGGTTCTCTGCGTCAGCAGATCGACTTCTCCTTCACCGAACCGCGGTTCATGGGCCGTGACCTGGGCGCCGGAGTGGATCTCTACTCCTACCGCTATGACTTGACGGACTTCTCGGCCTATCGGACCAACACCATTGGCGGCGGGGTCCGGCTGGGCTTCCCGCTGACTCTCAACGCCCGGGCTTCGGCCCGTTACACCCTACGTCGCGATGAGGTGGAGATTCCGGACTCCTTCTGCGATCCGGGGGCGGCGGTCGTGTCCATCTCGCTCTGCCAGCAGCGTGGGTCTTACACCACCTCGCTGGTGGGCTATGGCGTGCGCCTGGACCGCAGGAATGACCCGATCAATCCGACCCGGGGCTTCTACACCGCGCTGAACCAGGATCTGGCCGGCCTCGGCGGTGATGTGAACTATTTGAAGACTGAGATTGAAGGCGGGATCTATTACGGCTTCTCGCCGAGTTTCATCCTCAGCGGCACTGGCTCGGCCGGCTATGTGGACGGCTGGAACGGCGACACCGTCCGGATCAATGAGCGTTTCTACAAGGGCGGCAACAGCTTCCGGGGCTTCGAGACTGCCGGCATTGGCGCGCGTGACATCAACTCCGCCCGCGGGGACGCGCTGGGCGGCAAGGCCTACGCCATCGGATCGGTCGAGCTCACCGTACCCACCTTCTTGCCTGAGCAGTATGGGGTGAAGGCGGCCATCTTCTCTGACTTTGGCACCTTGGGTCTGTTGGACGATGAGGATAAACTCACGGTCGCCGGGGCGGTCGATCCCAACATCGTCGACGACCTGTCACTTCGAGCATCTGCGGGGGTCAGCATCTTCTGGCGCTCACCCATGGGTCCTATCCGTTTCGACTTCAGCCAAGTTTTGGCCAAAGAGGATTACGATAAGACCGAAACCTTCCGGTTCTCCACCTCAACTAGGTTCTGATTTCATGACCACGAAAACCCTTGCCGCCGGCCTCACCGCCGCGGCGCTCGCGCTCGCGCTCGCTCCGACCGCGCTGGCTCAGCAAGCGCCCGCCGCGCCTCAGGTCACTCACGGCGCCGCCATCGCGGGGGTGTGCGTGATGTCCTTGGACGGCGCGATCGGCGGCTCCACCGTCGGCCAATACGTCCAGACCCGCCTGCAGCAGATCGCAACCCAGGTGGAAGCTGAACTCAAGGCCGAGGAGACCGCCATCACCAACGAGGCCCAGGCGATCGAGACCGGCCGGGCCAGCCTCACCCAGGATGCGTTCGACAAGCGCCGCGCCGACCTCCAGGTTCGGGTTAACGCCTTTCAGCGCAAGGCCGCCCTGCGTGAACGCGAAGTTGCTGTGACCCAGCAGAAAGCCATCGCCCGCGTCGGCCAGGAAATGGAGCCGCTGATCCGCCAGGTCTATCAGCAGCGCCAGTGCGCCATGCTGCTGAACCGGGACGCCCTGCTGCTCTCCAACCCGCAGATGGATGTGACGAGCGCGGTCGTCACCGCCCTCAACGGCAAGATCACGCAGTTTGCATTCGACCGTGAACGGCTGGACCAGCAGGCCGCCGGCGCCCAGACTAGGTAAGCCAGCGACTCGCCCAAGGGGCGCGGGTTGCGCTTGGAATCCATATGCCTGACCCGCGCTTCTTCGAGGACCTCGGTCCCATCGCCCTATCCCGCCTCGCCGAGTTGACCGGCGCTGAACTTGCGCCTGGGGCGGGCCCTCGGATTGAGATCAGTACGGTCGCTGTCCTGGGTCGCGCCGCGCCTGGCGCGGTGACCTTCCTCTCCGACCCTCGCAGGGTCGCCGAGCTCGCCAACATCCGGGCCAGCGCCTGCTTTGTGCACCCCAAACAGGCGCAGGCCGTGCCCGCGGGGTGCGCGGCTTTGATGACGCCTGCCCCCCAGGCCGCCTATGCCCTGGCGGCCGCCGCGCTCCATCGTCCCCGGCGCAGCGCCTCAGACGAGTGGGTCTCTCTCAGCGCGCAGCTTGAGCCTGACGTACGGATCGAGCCCGGGGCCGTGATTGGCGACGGGGCCCAGATCGGCGCCGGGACAGTGATCGGCGCTGGCGCGGTGATCGGACCAGGGGTCGCGATCGGTCGCAACTGTGAAATCGGCCCCCGGGCGACGGTGACCTTCGCCCTGATCGGGGATCGCGTGAAGGTGTTTGCGGGCGCCATGGTGGGCGAGGCCGGCTTTGGCGCCACCGTCGGGCCAGCAGGCTTGATAGATATCCCCCAGTTGGGCCGGGTGATCATTCAAGATGGTGTGACGGTCGGCGCCGGGGTCTGCATCGATCGGGGCGCCTTCGAAGACACGGTCATCGGCGAGAACACCAAGATCGACAACATGGTGCAGATCGCCCACAACGTCCGCATCGGACGCAACTGCGCCATCGCGGCGCAGACGGGGATTTCTGGCAGCGTGGTCGTCGGCGATGGGGTGCAGTTTGGCGGCCGCGCCGGGGTCGCTGATCATCTGATCATCGGGGAGGGGGCCCGGGTGGCCGCCGCGGCCGGAGTCATGAAGGACATTCCCGCCGGCGAGACATGGGGCGGTTTCCCCGCCCGACCAATCAAGAAATGGATGCGCGAAGTGGCGTGGCTGTCGAGGACGGTTGCGCGTCGCGGAGATGGAGCAGGCGCATGAGCCGCAAAGCGCCGGTGAATGAAAACCCCACCGAGATCGACATCACAGAGATTCTGCGACGGATTCCCCATCGCTATCCCTTCCTGCTGGTCGACCGGGCTGAAGACTACAAACCCAGCGAGTCGATTGTCGGGATCAAGTGCGTGACCTTCAACGAGCCTTTTTTCGCCGGTCACTTCCCGGAATACCCGGTCATGCCCGGGGTTCTGATTGTCGAAGCCATAGCTCAGACGGGCGCTGTGCTGATGTCCAAATCCCTGGATGTGGATGTGGCGGGTAAGACGATCCTGTTCATCTCCCTGGATAATTGCCGGTTCCGTCAGCCTGTTCGTCCAGGGGACGTCCTGCGCATGCCAGTAGAGGTGGTCAAGCACCGCGGCGATCTCTTCAAGTTCAAGGGACAGGCCATGGTCGGCGATAAGGTCGCTGCTGAGGTGGAGTTCGCCGCGATGGTGGTGGCCACCCAATGAGCGTCGACATCCATCCCACGGCCATTGTGAGCCCGGGCGCCCAGCTGGCTGAGGGCGTGAAGGTCGGTCCGTATTCGATCATCGGGGAGCATGTGAAGATTGGTCCGCGGACCGAGCTTCTGTCCCATGTGGTGGTCGAAGGTCACACGACCATTGGCGCTGACTGCAGTATCCGGAATTTCGCCAATCTCGGCGGGCCGCCCCATCACATGGGCTACAAGGGAGAGCCGACCGAGTTGATTATCGGCGATCGCAACCGCCTCTGGGAACACGTCACCATGCACATCGGCACCCCTGACGGTGGGGGTGTGACCCGGGTGGGCAACGACGGCATGTACATGGCCACCAGCCATGTGGGCCACGACTGCGTGGTGGGGGACAATGTGGTCCTGGCCCATTCCGCCACCCTGGGCGGGCATGTGGACGTCGGCGACTTCGTGATGGTCAGCGGGCTGGCGGCTGTGCATCAGCACTGTCGCGTGGGGCGCTACTCCTTCATTGGCGGCCTGGCGGCGGTGACCAAGGATGTCATCCCCTACGGGCTGGTCTGGGGAAATCACGCCCATCTTGAAGGGCTGAACCTCGTAGGGCTGAAGCGGCGTAATTTCTCACGCGAGATGATCGCCGAGCTCCGTTCAGCCTACCGGCTGCTGTTTGCCGAAGAAGGCACCTTCCAGGAGCGGATCGACGACGCCATGGCCACCTTTGGCCACAGCGCGCCGGTCATGGAGATCATCGACTTCATTCGCGCCGAGGCCAACCGGCCGCTCTGTCTGCCGGAGCGGGAGGTCTAGAGGCTTGACCCGACTTGGCCTGATCGCAGGCGGCGGCGGACTTCCGGTGGAGATCGCCATGGCCTGCCAGAAGGCTGGGCGTCCGCTTTTTGTCGTGCGTCTGAAGGGCTTTGCCGGACCAGAGCTCGCCGAGTTCCCTGGCGCCGATATCGGGATCGCAGAGTTGGGAAAGTGCATCCGCGCCTTGAAGACAGCGGGATGTGAGTCGGTCTGCTTTGCTGGCCAGGTCAATCGGCCAGACTTCGCTGCCCTGCGTCCCGACGTGCGCGGATTGAAGGCCCTGCCAGGGCTGATCGCTGCAGCCCGCCACGGGGATGACGGACTTCTGCGTGCGCTGCTGCAGGAGTTCGAGAAAGAAGGCTTCCGTATTGAAGGGGCCGATGAGGCTATGGGCGACCTGCGACTCCCCCACGGTCCCCTCGGAAAGATTAAGCCAGAAGCTCGACACAAAGCCGATATCGCCCGCGCCCTCTATGTCGCCCGCGAACTTGGCCGAATGGACGTAGGTCAAGGCGCTGTGGTCTGCGAGGGGCTAGTTCTGGCCGTGGAGGCGCAGGAGGGCACCGACGCCATGCTCCGGAGGGTTGCTGAGTTGCCGCAGGCCATCCGCGGCGGAGACGGCGGTCTTCGCGGCGTCTTGGCCAAGGCGCCAAAGCCCATTCAGGAGACCCGTGTGGACCTTCCCACCATAGGCCTGGCGACCATCCAGAGAGCGGCCCGGGCCGGGCTGGCCGGTGTGGTGGGCGAGGCTGGTCGACTGCTGGTGCTCGATCGATCCGAGGTGATCGCCCTGGCCGATGATCTGGGGCTGTTCGTGCTCGGCGTGGATCCCGAGGCGCCATGACCCGTCCTGCTTGCATCATGGTTGTGGCGGCCGAGGCCTCTGGCGACGACCGCGGCGCTGAATTGATGGCAGCCCTTCGCCGTCGGTTGGGGGACGACGGGGTCAGGTTTGTCGGTCTGGGCGGCGCGCGTATGGCCGCCGAGGGGCTGACCAGCCCCTTTGAGATGTCCGAGCTTTCGATCCTCGGCCTGGTCGAAGGTTTGAAGGCCTATCCCCGGGTCGTCCGCAGGGCTGATGAAATGGCCGCTCTGGCGCTTCGAGAGGCGCCTGATGTGGCGATTCTCATCGATTCCTGGGGGTTCACCGTCCGCCTGGCCCAGCGGCTGAAGGCACAGACACCAGATCTGCCGATCGTGAAGTACGTCGCCCCCCAGGTCTGGGCCTACCGCCAAGGGCGCGCGGCGACCCTGGCCAAGACGGTCGACCACCTTCTGTCCATTCACACCGTCGACGCGCCGATTTTCGAGAAGGTTGGACTGCCGACCACCTTTGTGGGCAACAGTACCCTGAACCTCGACTTCAGCGGCGCCGATCCCGAGGGCCTGCGTAGGCGTCTGGGAATCGCCCCCGACGCACAGGTGCTGCTTGTTTTGCCGGGCAGTCGGCCAAGTGAGATCGACCGTGTGTTGCCGCCGTTCGCAGAGGCGGTAGCCCTTCTGAAGGCGGTGCGGCCAGACCTACAGGTCATTGTGCCCGCCGCCTCGACCGTGGCCGAAACAGTTCGGACGCGGGTCGCCGGCTGGCCCTACCGCGCTCATGTGGTGGAGGGAGAGGCCGACAGGCTGTCAGCGATGAAGGCGGCCACGGTCGCTCTGGCCTGTTCGGGAACCGTGACCACTGAGGTGGCCCTGGCCGGTACGCCCATGGTGGTGGGCTACCGCCTTGCGCCCTTGACCTATGCGATCATCAAACGGCTGATCCGCACCAAGTTCGTGACGTTGTTCAACATCGCCGCTGACCGATACGTGGCGCCCGAACTGCTCCAGAGCGCATGTACGGGCCCGAATCTGGCCCGTGAGCTGGCCTTGCGTCTGGATGATGAAGACCTGCGCCGCGGTCAGATCGAAGCGCAGTCTCAGGCGCTCGACAAAATGGGACGCGGCGGCCCCGATCCCTCGGAAGCCGCCGCGCTGGCCGTTCTGAAAATCCTGGATCGAAGCCCGGCTTAGCCGCGCTTATCCACCGGGGTGTAGTCGCGCTGAACCGCGCCGGTGTAGATCTGGCGCGGACGGCCGATCTTCTGCGACGGATCCTCGACCATTTCCTTCCACTGGGCGATCCAGCCGACGGTCCGCGCGAGCGCGAACAGCACGGTGAACATTTCCGGCGGGAAGCCAAGAGCCCGCAGGGTGATGCCGGAATAGAAGTCCACGTTCGGATAGAGCTTCCGCTCGACGAAATAGGGGTCGTTGAGCGCGATCTTCTCGAGCTCCATCGCCACCTTCAGCAGCGGATCGTCCGTATTGCCCACTTCCGCCAACACTTCGTGGCAGGTGGCCTGCATGACCTTGGCGCGCGGATCGTAGTTTTTATAGACCCGATGGCCGAAGCCCATGAGGCGGTAGCGCCGGTCCTTCACGCCCTGAACGTATTCAGGGATGTTCTCCACAGAACCGATCTCGGCCAGCATATTGAGCGCCTCTTCGTTGGCGCCCCCATGGCTGGGGCCCCAAAGACAGGCGATGCCGGCGGCGATGCAGGCGAAGGGGTTGGCGCCCGACGAACCGGCCAGGCGGACGGTGGAGGTGGACGCATTCTGTTCGTGATCGGCGTGCAGGATGAAGATGCGGTCCATAGCCCGAGTCAGGACCGGGTTGGGCTTCCAGTCCTCGGCCGGAACCGAGAAGCACATCCGCAGGAAGTTTTCCGCATAGGACAGATCATTGCGCGGATGCACAAAGGGTTGACCCTTGGAGTACTTGAACGCCCGCGCCGCGATCGTCGGCATCTTGGCGATCATGCGGTGGGCCGAGATGATCCGCTGTTGAGGATCATCGATATTGGTGCTGTCGTGATAGAAGGCCGACAAGGCCCCCACCGCGCCGACCATGATGGCCATCGGATGGGCGTCGCGGCGGAAGCCCCCGAAGAACCGGTCGAACTGCTCATGCAGCATCGTGTGGTGGGTGATGTTGTGGTCGAATTCCGCGAATTCGCTCGCCGAGGGCAGCTCGCCGTGGAGCAGCAGATAGCAGACCTCGAGGAAGCTGGACTTCTCAGCCAGCTGGTCGATCGGATAGCCCCGGTGCAGAAGAACGCCGGCGTCACCGTCGATATAGGTGATCTTGCTCTCGCAGCTGGCCGTCGATGTGAACCCCGGATCGTAGGTGAAGACATCGGCCTCGGCGTAGAGTTTGCGCACGTCGACCACGTCCGGACCCGTCGTACCCTTCAAGATGGGTAGTTCGACGGATTTGGCGCCGATGCTGATCTTCGCCGTATCGCCCATGCCATCCCCTTTCAATGACTAGGAATTAAAACGTCTGTTCGCTTGGCCTTATAGCGGTTTACGCAGCGGGTGAAAGCGCGTCGTGGAGCCGCCCGAGGCTTTCCTCCTGACCGAGGGCCGTCAGAGCGCCCGCCAGGTCCGGCGCAGAGGCCTCGCCAGCAAGGCAGATCCGCAAGGCGGGCCCAAACTTGCCAATGCCAATCCCTTCGGATTCCGCAAATGCGCGGATTTCATCCTGCAGAGCGGGGACATCCCAGGCGCTCACCGCGGCGAGCCGTTCAGCCAGCCGGCCCAGCCTTGCGCGAGTTTCGTCATTCAGCAGCGCGGCGGCCTTGTCGGGCATGGCCAGTGGCCGGTGGGACAGGACAAACACCGTCGAATCGGCCAGGTCCAACAGGGTCTTGGCGCCTTCGCGCACCAGGGGGATGGTTCGCTCAAGCACCGGGCGAAGGTCCGCGGGGACCTTCAGGTCGCGGCTGAGGTGGATGGCTGTCACAAGATCAGCGAGCCGGTCCACCGCGGCCTCGCGGATATAGTGGTTATTGATGTGGTTGAGCTTGGCCCAATCCAGCCTGGCCGGCGCGCTGACCACATCGACAATGTCGAACCAGGCGATGGCCTGATCGTCGTTGAAGATCTCGTCATCCCCATGGCCCCAGCCAAGCCTGGCCAGGTAATTGCGCATGGCTTCCGGCAGGTAGCCCATCGAATCAAATTCGCTGACGGCCTGGGCCCCATGTCGCTTAGAGAGCTTGGCGCCATCGGGGCCGTGGATCAGGGGCAGGTGGGCCCAGACCGGGACCTCCCAGCCGAGCGCCTGATAGATCAGCGTCTGACGGGCGGCGTTATTCAAGTGGTCGTCGCCGCGGATCACATGGGTCACCCCCATGTCATGGTCATCAACCACCACGGCCAGATTATAGGTCGGTGAGCCGTCGGTGCGCAGCAGGATCAGGTCGTCCAGATCCTTGTTCTGGAACCTGATGTCGCCCTTCACCTTGTCAGCCACCACGGTGTCGCCGGTTTGAGGGCTCTTCAGACGAACCACAAAGGGTCTGTCAGGGGCGTCGTTCGGACTGATATCGCGCCAGGGCGAGCGGACGACCCGACCTTCGGCGCGGGCGGTCTCGCGCTCGCTCTCCAGTTCCTCAGGCGTCATGTAGTCCCGATAGGCCTCACCCCGCGCCAGCAGGTCCTCCACCGCCGCCCGGTGGCGATCGGCGCGGGCGGCCTGGAAGACGGGGGGCTCATCAGCCTCAAGCCCCAACCACTTCATACCCTCAAAAATCACCTCGACCGCAGCCTGGGTGGAGCGCTCCCGGTCGGTGTCCTCAACGCGCAGGAGGAACTTTCCACCCGTATGTCGAGCATATAGCCAGTTGAAAAGCGCGGTTCGGGCCGTGCCTATGTGCATGGAGCCGGTTGGGGAAGGGGCGATCCGGGTGACGACGGGACGGTCGGGCATCGAGGTCGGGGGTCTTGAGGTGTCGCAGTCCGGCGGGATCGCCGGGCGATGGGGCCGGCGTCTTAGCATGCGCCTGTCCAGGCCTCCTAGTGCGCGGGTCCTCCTACGAGGCCTTGTGCGCGAAATGACGGAACAGGCTGATCGCTGGAGCCTGTGGACCCCCGTCGCCTTCGGGGTCGGCTGCGCCGTTTATTTTGCCCTGGTCCGAGAGCCGTTGACCTGGGTCGCGATCGGGATGCTGGGGGCGTCTCTGGCGCTGCTGGTGGCGGCCCGACGCCTGCCGGTTCGCCGGGAGACAGCTCTGCTGCTGATCCTGACCGCCTTCGCCCTGGCTGGCTTCTCAACCGCCAAGCTTCGTACCCAGGCGGTGGCTGGGCCTGTCGCCCCTGTGCTGAGCGGTCCGGTCCATCTGGAGGGCTGGGTCGTTGACGTGGCCAGTCCAGGCCAGAGCGGCGGGAGCCGCATCATCATCGCACCGACCCAGATCGAGGGGCTGGCGCCGGGCGCGACGCCGACCAGGCTTCGGCTGACCCTGCGCGACGTGGTTCCGCCGGCGCCAGGGACCGCCGTGCGCGTTCTCGCTCTGGTCAATCCCCCGCCGCCGCCTGCGAGCCCGGGCGGCTACGACTTCGCCCGTGACGCCTATTACGAGAGTATTGGCGGCGTGGGCTTCGCCCTCAGTCCGCCAGAAGCGCTCGAACTGTCGGCGCCCCCGGGGCGCCTCTTGCTGGATATGCGGATCAACGCGGCCCGTTGGCGCCTCGCCCAGCAGATCGTCGACAGCATGGGACCTGAGACCGGGGGTCTGGCCGCCGCCATGGTGATGGGCAATCAGGCCTTTATCCCCGCAACGCAGATTGAGGACATGCGGGCCTCCGGCCTCGCCCATCTGATTTCCATATCCGGGTTGCACATGGCGATCGTGGGCGGGTTTGTCTTCGCCGCGGTGCGGGCGGGGGTCGCGGCCTTGCCTTGGCTCGCCCTGCGGGTTTCAAGCAAGAAGGTCGCCGCCCTGCTGGGGCTGATCGCGGTCGGCTGTTACCTGGTGGTGTCCGGGGCGCCAGCGCCGGCCGAGCGGGCGGCGATCACAGCCTCCGTCGCCTTTGCCGCAGTGCTCTTTGATCGTCGGGCGATCAGCCTGCACGGTTTGGCTCTCGCGGCCCTCATCGTCCTTTTGATTCATCCCGAGGCGGTGACAGAGCCCGGCTTCCAGATGTCCTTCGCCGCCACAGCTGCTCTGGTGGCCCTGGCCGAAGCGTGGCCGCAGGCTATTCGCGAGATCAGCGCCCCTTGGCCCATCCGGCTGACTCAGACGGCCCTGACCTGGCTGGCGGCCAGTCTGGCTGCCAGCTTCGTCGCCGGCATGGCGACCGGCCCGTTCGCTCTCCAGCATTTCAACCGAATGGCCACCTATGGGCTCGCGGCCAACCTTGCGGCCTCGCCCATTTCTTCCTTCTTGATGATGCCAAGCCTGGCGATTGGCGCAGCCCTGACGCCGCTTGGCCTCGGAGACCTTCCGCTGATGGTGTCTGGCTGGGGCATTGAGGCGATCACCAATGTCGCCCGGGTGGCGGCCGAGGCGCCAGGGGCGAACATGCTCGTGCCCAGCGCACCAGCCTGGGCCTTGCCAAGCGCCTTCCTTGGCATCCTCTGGATGTGCCTGTGGCGCGGACCTTTGCGCTGGATCGGATTGCCCTTCGCCCTGGCGGTCAGTCTCGCCCCGCGCGCGCCATCCCCCGACATCTGGATTTCAGCTGACGGGGCGCAGGTTGCGGTGCGGCAGGGCGACGACGCGATCCTCTTGCGGCCTGACGTTAAACGCTTTGCGGCTGAGCGCTGGGCCCAACGCCATGGGCTGGTCGCCAGTCTTGATGAAACGCCACGGGATAAGATGTTCGCCTGTGATCGATGGACCTGCAGGCCGTTGCCAGGCGCTCCGATCTCCGTCGCCGCCTACTGGAGCCGAAGGGCGCCGGACGCCGACACCCTGGTTGAATTGTGCGCCTCGGCGGAGCTGGTGATCGTCCGGCCATCAATCCAGGCCGAACCTTGCCCCGGTCGGATCGTTCTGAGTGGCGTCGATTTCGCCCAGGGGGGCTCAGTGGAGCTTGGCCGCGGAAGGGACGGCGTCTGGCGCGCCCAATGGGCGGAGACGCTGCGCGGTCGCCGCCCCTGGACCTGGGGGCCTAGTGGTAGCGGCGAATGAGGCCGACAAGCCGCCCCTGCACGGCCACCTGATCGGGACCAAAGATCCGGGTCTCATAGGCTGGATTGGCCGCCTCCAATGCGATGGAGGCTCCCTTGCGACGCAGGCGCTTCAGAGTGGCTTCCTCGCCCATCACGAGGGCGACGACGATCTCCCCGGAATTGGCGGAGTCGGCACGGCGGATCACCACATAGTCACCGTCCAGAATTCCGGCGTTGATCATCGAGTCCCCCTGCACCTCGAGAACGAAGTGCTCGCCAGCCCCCAACATGGATTCAGGCACGTGCAGGCGGTCCCGTTCCTGCTGGATCGCCTCAATGGGGGTGCCGGCGGCGATCTTGCCAAGCACTGAAAGTTCGCGGGTGTCGTTGGCCGCCGCAGCCATCGGCGTCTCGCCGGGTGTGACCAACTGTGGCTTGAAAGCCTGGCGTCCTTTGGGGGGCGCAGAGGTCGTCGCCTCCTGAGGCAGCTTCACCACCTCAAGGGCCCGGGCGCGATGGGGCAGCCGCCGGAGAAAGCCGCGCTCCTCAAGCGCCGTGATCAGCCGGTGGATGCCGGACTTGGACGCCAGGTCCAGGGCCTCCTTCATCTCGTCGAAGGAGGGCGAGACGCCGGTCTCCTTGATCCGCTCATGGATGAACATGAGCAGTTCGTGCTGCTTACGGGTCAGCATGGGTCTTCCCAACCTTGAGAACAAAGCGCAAACGTTAGTGATGTTCTCTAGGCGTTCTAACTTAATGTCAAGTTACCGGGCTAGGCGCTGCGAACCGTGCCGGCCAAGCCGATCAGGGGGCCGCGAAGTTCAGCGGCAAGGTAGTCGGATAGGTGGCCAGAAAGCGCTCTGCGACAAAGTGCAGGACGATGTCCGGCTGTTCCCGACGGATGATGTCGGCCAGCACATCCCCCTCGTGCCAGACATAGACTGAACGGGAGAAGTGCTCGGCCAGGAAGGGAATCGAATCGGTGGCGGTGGAATCGCGGAAGATCACGGCCCGTGGCAGGGGCGAGTCAGGGATTTCATAGATCAGCATTTCCCGACCATGGAATCCGTCCTGCTCATCAGGCGTCAGAGGCAATCGCTTCGCCCGGACCAGGGCGGCGTCCATGTCGTACTTGATAGTGATCTCAAGCATGGCTCGCCAACGGGCATAGTCGGCGTCGATATCGAATTCGGGGCGCTGACGCTCATCAAGCTGAACGAAGACGTCGCCTTCGAACCCGGCCCGCGCCGGCAGCAATTCGCTGGAGGTGATCGCTGGTCGGGTATCGACGCCGGCCCTTTCAAGGGTCTCAATCACATAGCGGTAGACCAGGTAACCGCCGAGCCAGTTCACATGGGTGTCGCCCCGGAAGTAGAGGAAGCCCAGGCGCTTCATCCGCTCGAACCAGGGTTGCAGGTGGTGGATTTGCCTTGGAAAGCGGGCGGCCATCCAAGGGGCAGGGCGACCTGGCTCGGACGTCAGGTCCGCGAGCCCCATCGGCAGGTATTCCTGGTAGGCGACGCTCTTCTCCGGCGTGATGAACATCAGATAGGGCGTTGGCGACAGGGCCTCGAGGCGCGCCTTCAGAATGCCCTCAACCTGATCACGTTCGCGCCGGGTCCAGCGCGTCAGTCCAAACTGCCACGACAGGAAGTCATTGGTGTCATTGACGAGAAACACCCAGCCCCCGGGGGCCGCCAGCGCCTTTCCTGGCTGGCGAGCCTTGGCGGCTGCGACACGGCGGGCGGCCTTGCCCCGCCAGATCACGACATGAGGTCTTTGACGGCGGCGGTGACATCAGCCTGACGCATCAGGCTCTCCCCCACCAGCATCGCTCGGGCGCCGGCGGCCGCCAGCCGTCGCACATCGGCAGGTCCAGTGATACCGCTCTCTGTCACGAGCAGGGCGTCAGGCGGGGCCAGGGCGGCCAGACGTTCCGTCGTCGTCAGGTCGGTCTCAAAGGTTCGCAGATTACGGTTATTGACGCCCACCAGACTGGCGCCCATGCGCCCGGCGCGGGCCATCTCATCCTCGTCGTGCACCTCGACCAGGGCGTCCATGCCGAGCCTGTGGGCCTCGGCCTGCAACTCACCCGCCAGAGCATCATCGACCATGGCCAGGATGATCAGGATAGCGTCTGCGCCCAGGGCGCGAGATTCCGCCACCTGCCAGGGGTCGACCAGAAATTCCTTGCGGAGGGCCGGCAGGCTCACGGCCTCGCGTCCGGCTGTCAGATAGGAGTCGGCCCCCTGGAAGCTGGGGCCGTCGGTAAGGATCGACAGGCAGGCCGCGCCGCCGGCCTCATAAGCCTTGGCCAGAGAAGGCGGATCGAAGTCGCCGCGGATGAGCCCCTTGGACGGGGAGGCCTTCTTGATCTCCGCGATCAGGGCCAGCCCCCCTGGCCGGTGCGCCGCCTTCAGGGCCTGGAGAAAGCCGCGCGGCGGGGAGGGCGACTTTGCGGCGGCCTCGACGTCGGCCTGTGTCCGCTCAAGCTTGCGGCTCGCCACTTCCTCACGCTTGTAGGCGGCGATCTTGTCCAGCACGTCGCTCATCAGGCGGTGATCTCACAGAGCTTGTTCAGAGCATTCAGGGCGCGGCCGTCGTCCAGGACCTGGCTGGCCAGGTCAACGCCCTCGCGCAGGGTCTCGACCCGCTCTCCCACCAGGAAGGCGGCCGCAGCATTCAGGGCGACGATGTCACGATAGGCCCCGGTCTCGCCTTCCAGCAGCCGACGCAGAGCCTCTGCGTTCTCCTCGGGCGTCCCACCGGTCAGATCGGACAGGGCGGCCCGGGGCAGCCCTACGGCCTCGGGGGTGACGGTGAACAGGCGGACCTGTCCATCCTTCCACTCGGCCACTTGGGTTTCCCCCGTGGTGGTCATTTCGTCCATGCCGCCGCCATGGACGACCCAGGCGCGCTCGGCCCCCAGACCGCCCAGCACTCTGGCCAACGGCTCCACCCAACGCTCGGAAAACACCCCCAGCACCTGTCGCTGGGCGCCGGCGGGATTGCTCAACGGGCCCAGGAGATTGAACAGGGTCCGGAAGCCCAGTTCGGCGCGGATCGGCGAAACATGTTTCATCGACCCATGGTGAACCTGGGCGAACAGGAAGCAGAGGCCGGCTTCATCAAGCGCGCGCCGCTGTTGTTCACGGCCCGCGGTGATGTTGACGCCAAGCGCTGAGAGCACATCGGCTGCGCCCGACCGGGACGACAGCGCTCGGTTGCCATGCTTGGCGACCTTTAGCCCGCCGCCGGCCGCCACGAAGGCCACGGCGGTGGAGATGTTGAGCGTGTGGAGGCCATCTCCCCCGGTGCCGCACACATCAATCACCTGATAGGGGTGATCCAGGGTCACGGCCGCCTCACGCATGGCCCGGGCGCAGGCGGTGATTTCGCCAACCGTTTCGCCGCGCATGCGCATGGCGGTCAGGGCGGCGGCCACCTGGGCGGGGGTCGGCTCCCCACGCAGGCAGGCGGCGAAGAAGACCTGCGCATCTTCCTCAGAAAGGGTCGCCCCGTCCGCCAGGCGGGCGAGGAGCGGCTTGAAGGCCTCGGACATGGTGGCGCCTCAGACCGGGCTCAGGCGCTTTGCGCCGGCCAAATCCAGGAAGTTCGACAACAGGGCGTGACCGCCTTCGGTGGCGATGGATTCTGGATGGAATTGCACGCCAAAAATCGGCCGGCTCACATGCTGCAGACCCATCACCTCGCCGTCGTCGGTCCAGGCGGTGATCTCCAGCACGTCGGGCATGGTTTCGCGACGCACCGAAAGGCTGTGGTAGCGGGTGGCGGTGAAGGGGTTCGGCAGGCCCGCAAACACCCCCTTGCCGGTGTGGTGCATCAGGCTGGTCTTGCCATGCATCAGGTTCGCCGCCCGGATGACTTCGCCGCCGAAGGCCTGGCCTATGGCCTGATGGCCAAGACAGACCCCAAGGATCGGCAGATCGACCGGCGCCTTGGCCAGCAGTTCAAGGCAGATGCCCGCCTCATTGGGGGTGCACGGGCCGGGCGAGAGCAGCACGCCCTCCGGCTTCAGGGCGATCGCCTCTTCGGCGCTCACGGCATCATTGCGATGGACCAGCGTTTCGGCCCCAAGCTCGTTCAGATAGTGGACGAGGTTGTAGGTGAAGCNNCGTAGTTATCGACGACCAGGATCATGCCATTCCTCTAGAGCGGGTTCCGATCAGTGGAAACTGGTTATCGGACGAAACGGGCTCAAGGCTCGAGAGCATTTTCCGATAAGTGTGATGCGGTTATCGGATCGAAAAATGCTCTAACTTTATGATTTGGAGCCCTTTTTATCCGATCTGATTGAAGCGATCAGATCGGAAAGGGCTCTAGGCGAAAGGCTGCGGCGGCGCAAAGCGCCACATTGCATAGGACGCCGG
>DJWR01000082.1 GCA_002441055.1 Caulobacteraceae bacterium UBA6225
CACCGCTCGGGCGAGACCGAGGACTCCACCATCGCCGACCTGGCGGTCGCCACCAACTGCGGGCAGATCAAGACCGGCTCCTTGGCGCGGTCTGACCGGACGGCGAAGTACAACCAGCTGCTGCGCATCGAGCAGGAACTGGGCGACCAGGCCCTCTACATCGGCCGCAAGGCGCTCAAGCACATCTAGGGCCGGCCTTGGTTCATGATCTGAGGCCAAAAGGCTGAGCTGCAACGCAAAATTAAGCACAACCGGAGACTCTGCGGGTTCACAAACGCAGAGTCGCCGTGCTCAACGCAGTCCGCCCGTACGTCTCGACCGCCTTCCTGGCGCTCTTGATCGTCTATTTTGCCTATCACGCCTTCACCGGTCAGCAGGGTCTGCTGACCTCGGCTCAGCGCGACCAGACCCTGGCGGTGAAGTCGGCGGAGTTGAAACGGCTGACGGCGCAGCGGCGGGACCTGGAAACCCGCGCGAAGTTGCTGCGCGACACGTCCCTTTCGGCTGATCTTCTGGAGGAACGGGCCCGGTCCCTCCTAGGCTACAGCGACCCCAGGGACTATGTGATCCGTATCCAGCACGACGACTCGGCGGGCGGCTGACGGCACGGCCGGCTCTGGGTTAGGGTGCCTGAACGCAACACGACCCGGGAGACAGACATGGCGCGCGCCAAACCGGCCGCCAAGACCGGCGGATCGTCGACTGAGACGGGGGAGAGCCTCGGCAAGGACGACCTGCTGGGCTTCTATCGCGACATGCTCCTCATTCGCCGGTTCGAGGAACGGGCCGGCCAGCTGTACGGCATGGGCCTGATCGGCGGCTTCTGCCACCTCTATATCGGCCAGGAGGCGATCGCCGTCGGCGTCCAATCGATCCAGGAGGATGGCGACCAGGTCATCACCGCCTATCGTGACCACGGCCACATGCTGGCCTGCGGCATGGACCCAAACGAGGTCATGGCCGAGCTGACCGGCCGCGCCGGAGGTTCGTCCAAGGGCAAGGGCGGATCGATGCACATGTTCTCCCGAGAAGCTGAGTTCTATGGCGGCCACGGGATTGTCGGCGCCCCGGCGCCGCTGGGTACGGGTCTGGCGCTGGCCAATCGCTACCGTGACAATGGGAAGGTCGCCTTCACCTATTTCGGCGATGGGGCCGCCAACCAGGGCCAGGTCTATGAGAGCTTCAACATGGCCGCCCTGTGGAAGCTGCCGGTCGTCTATGTGATTGAGAACAATCAGTACGCCATGGGCACGTCCCTGGAGCGCTCCTCTTCTGAAACCCACATGTACAAGCGCGGGACCTCCTTCCGGATACCGGGGGAAGAGGTGGACGGCATGGATGTTCTAGCCGTCCGGGATGCGGCCAAGCGCGCCGCCGCCCACGCCCGCAGTGGCGAAGGTCCCTTCATTCTGGAGATGAAGACCTATCGCTATCGTGGCCATTCCATGAGCGATCCGGCCAAGTACCGCACCCGCGAAGAAGTGGACGAGGTCCGCAAGACTCGCGATCCCATCGAGCATCTACGGGAGAAGCTCGAAAAGGACGGCGTGGCCGATGAGGCGACCCTGAAGGCCATCGACGCCGAGGTGAAACGCATCGTGGCTGACGCCGCCGAATTCGCCCGCACGTCACCCGAGCCGGACCTCTCCGAGCTCTATACCGAGGTCTATGTGGAGGCCGCCCAGTGACCGACATCCTGATGCCGGCCCTGTCTCCGACCATGGAGGAGGGGACGCTGGCCAAATGGCACGTCAAGGTGGGCGACACCGTCGCTTCTGGTGACGTGATCGCCGAGATCGAGACCGACAAGGCGACCATGGAGGTCGAGGCGGTCGACGAGGGCGTCATCGAGGAACTGCTGGTCGAGGCTGGCGCCGAGGGCGTGAAGGTCAACGCCCCCATTGCTCGCCTGTCGGGCGGATCTGCCTCGGCAAAGCCTGCGCCGGCCGCCGATGAGCCCAAGGGCGCGAAGGCCGAAGCGTCCGGGGATCCGGAGAAGACCAGCCCGGCGAAGGCGAAGGCCGAGAAGCCTGAGGGCGATGGCCCTGCCGCGATTCGGCCGACGGAGGCCCTGGCGGACCCGGAAATCCCGGCGGACGCCAAGCTGGTCAAAACCACGGTCCGCGACGCCCTGCGCGACGCCATGGCCGAGGAGATGCGTCGGGACGACACGGTTTTCCTGATGGGCGAAGAGGTGGCTCAGTACCAGGGCGCCTACAAGGTCAGCCGGGGCCTGCTGGAGGAGTTCGGCGAGCGCCGGGTGATCGACACGCCCATCACCGAGCACGGCTTTGCCGGGCTGGGGGTCGGCGCGGCCATGGCGGGCCTGAAGCCCATCGTGGAGTTCATGACCTGGAACTTCGCCATGCAGGCCATCGACCACATCATCAATTCGGCGGCCAAGACCCACTACATGTCCGGTGGCCAGATCACCACGCCCATGGTGTTCCGCGGCCCCAATGGCGCAGCTTCCCGCGTGGCGGCCCAGCACAGTCAAGACTACGCCGCCTGGTACGCTCACGTGCCTGGCCTGAAGGTCATCGCCCCCTATGACGCCGCCGATGCCAAGGGCCTGCTGAAGGCGGCGATCCGCGATCCGAATCCCGTCGTCTTCCTGGAGCACGAGATGCTCTATGGCCAGGAGTTCGATGTTCCCGAGGGAGAGGACTATGTCCTGCCCATTGGCCTGGCCAAGGTGCGGCGCAGCGGCGCCGATGTGACCATCACGGCCTATTCCCGCATGGTCGGCCTGGCGCTCAAGGCCGCCGAGGAACTGGCTGCGGAGGGAATCGAGGCCGAGGTCGTCGACCTGCGCACTATCCGGCCCCTGGACCACGATACGATCGTCGACAGCGTCAAGAAGACCCACAGGCTGGTGACCGTCGAGGAGGGCTGGGGCCCCATGGGCGTCGGCGCCGAGGTGATCGCCCGGGTGATCGAGCACGCCTTCGACTATCTGGACGCGCCGCCCGCCCGGGTCTGTCAGGAGGACGTGCCTCTGCCCTATGCGGCCAATCTGGAAGCCGCCTCCCTGCCTTCGGTGGAGAAGATCGTGAAAGCCGCCAAGGCGGTCTGCTATCGGTCATGATGGCTGCGGCTGACCTGACCTGGCGCAGCGGCGGATGCCATTGCCGGGCGGTGCGGTTCGAGGCCGCCCTGCCGGCCAGGGTGACCGCCCAGGCCTGCAACTGCTCGATCTGCGCCATGACGGGGTTCATTCACGCCATCGTCCCGGCCAGTCGGTTCCGCCTGACCCAAGGCCAGGATCAGATCACCACCTATGTGTTCAACACCGGCGTCGCCAAGCACACCTTCTGCAAGGTGTGCGGGGTGAAGAGCTTCTACCGTCCCCGATCAAACCCCGATGGCTGGTCGCTCAATGTCCGCTGCCTGGACCCAGCCGAGGACCTGGACTTCGATATCGAGCCCTTTGACGGCCAGAACTGGGAGGCCCATGCCGCGGGCCTCGCGCACTTCTCCAAGGAATCCGCATGACCGACATCCTGATGCCGGCGCTGTCGCCCACCATGGAGGAGGGCACCCTCGCCAAGTGGCTGGTCAAGAAGGGCGACACGGTTTCGGCCGGCGACGTGATCGCCGAGATCGAGACCGACAAGGCGACCATGGAGGTCGAGGCGGTCGATGAGGGCGTCGTCGAGGAGATCCTGGTCGAGGCCGGCGCCGAGGGCGTGAAGGTCAATGCGCCCATCGCCCGTCTGTCCGGCGGCACGGAAACCAAGGCGCCCGAGCCCAAGCCTGCGGAAACGGCCGAACCTGAAGCGCCTGCCAAGGCTGAAGCCAAGTCTGAGACGCCGGCCAAGGCCGAGCCTGCGCCTGCAAAGGCGCCGCCGGCCAAGGCCAAGGACGGCGAGCGTATCTTCGCCTCGCCCCTGGCCCGTCGAATCGCCGAGCAGAAGGGTCTCGATCTTGCTGCCATCACGGGCTCGGGCCCCCACGGCCGGATCATTGAGCGGGACGTGAAGGACGCCAAGCCAGGCGCCAAAGCCGCCGTGACGGCGGCGGCTATGCCTACCGGGCGCCGCGGCGAAACCCGGCCGGTTCAGTCTCTGCAGCAGATGGGCATTCCTGAGGGCAGCTACGACCTGATCCCGCTGGACGGCATGCGCAAGACTGTGGCGCGGCGGATGACCGACTCCTTCCGCGACGTGCCGCACTTCCCCCTGACCATCGACCTGGAGATCGACCGCCTGCTGGAGGCCCGCGGCCGAATCAACACGATGCTGGAAAAGGACGGGGTAAAGGTCAGCGTCAACGACATCATCCTCAAGGCCTGCGCCGTGGCCCTGAAGCGGGTGCCCGAGGCCAACGCCTCCTATTCGCCTGAGGGCATCGCCCTGCACCACCATGCCGACATCGCCATGGCCGTCGCCGTCGAGGGCGGGCTGATCACCCCCATCATCCGCAAGTGCGAGACCAAAGGCCTGGCGCAGATCGCCCAGGAGACCAAGGATCTGGCCGAGCGGGCCCGGACCCGCAAGCTGAAGCCCGAGGAGTTCCAGGGCGGGACCTTCAGCGTCTCGAATCTCGGCATGTTCGGGATCAAGTCCTTCGGCTCGATCATCAACGAACCCCAGGGCGCCATCCTGTCGGTGGGAGCGGGGACGAAGCAGCCCGTGGTCCGCGGGGATCAGCTGGCCATCGCTACGGTAATGTCGGTGACCATGACCTGCGACCATCGCGTCGTGGACGGGGCGACCGGCGCCCGCTGGCTGGAAGCGTTCAAGGCTCTGATCGAAGAGCCCCTGGCGATGATGGTCTAAGGGGCCAAGGCATATGGATTTCGACGTCATCATCGTGGGCGCAGGCCCGGGCGGCTATGTGGCTGCTATCCGCGCCAGCCAGCTTGGCCTCAAGACCGCCATTGTCGAGCGCGAGGCCCTGGGCGGGGTCTGCCTGAACTGGGGCTGCATCCCCACCAAGGCGCTGCTCAAGTCCGGCGAGGTCTTTGAACAGCTGCATCACCTGGCCGATTACGGCCTGGCCGCCGACAAGCCGCGCTTCGACTTCGCCAAGGTCGTCGAGCGCTCGCGCAAGGTGGCCGGCCAGCTGAATTCCGGCGTCGGCTTCCTGATGCGCAAGCACAAGATCGAGGTGATCGAGGGGACCGCTCGGCTAGAAAAGGGGACCCCGGCTCCCAAGGTCGTCATCGCCCAGAAGCGCGGCGGCGAGCGCACCCTGCAGGCCAAGCACGTGATCCTGGCCACCGGCGCCCGGGCGCGCACCCTGCCGCAGATCGGCCTGGAGCCGGACGGCGACCGGGTCTGGTCCTATCGGGAGGCCATGGTCCCGAAGGCCGCGCCCAAGTCGCTGATCGTCATCGGGTCGGGCGCCATCGGCATCGAATTCGCCAGCTTCTATCGCGCCCTGGGCGCCGAGGTGATGGTGGTCGAGGCCCTGCCACGCATCCTGCCGGTGGAGGACGAGGAAGTTTCCACCGCCGCCCGCAAGGCCTTCGAGCGACGGGGTCTGAAGTTCCGCATCGGGGCGACCGTCAAGAAGCTCACCAAGTCCAAGACGGGCGTCGCCGTGGAGATCGAAACCGGCGGCAAGACCGAGACTCTGGAAGCCGAGCGCGCCATCGTCGCCGTCGGCATTGTCGGCAATGTCGAGGACCTTGGCCTTGAGGCCCTGGGCGTGAAGATCGAGAAGACCCACGTGGTCACCGACGCCCATGGGGCGACGGGCGTGCCTGGTCTCTACGCCATTGGCGATGTGGCCGGGCCCCCTTGGCTGGCCCACAAGGCGAGCCACGAAGGGGTGCATTGCGTCGAGCACATCGCTGGCCAGCCGCCCAAGAACCTGAACGCGCCGATTCCCGGCTGCACCTACGCCAATCCGCAGATCGCTTCAGTGGGCCTCACCGAGGCGGCGGCTAAGGCGGCGGGCCGCAAGGTTAAGGTTGGGCGCTTCGCCTTCCGCGCCAACGGCAAGGCGATCGCCGCAGGTGAAACCGAGGGCTTCGTGAAAACCCTGTTCGACGCCGAGACCGGCGCCTTGATTGGCGCGCACATGATCGGGGCCGAGGTCACCGAGATGATCCAGGGCTACGCCCTGGCCATGACGCTCGAGGCCACCGAGGCCGAGTTGCACGCCACGGTTTTCCCCCATCCGACCATGAGCGAAGCGATGCACGAGTCCGCCCTCGACGCCTACGGTCTCGTCCTGCACGCCTGACCTGGACGGGTCGCCCGATCAAGCGACTCGGCGCAACTCCGCCTCGGCCATCCGCTGAATGGCGACATAATCGGTCTTTCCGGTGCCCAGGACCGGGATTTCAGGAACCGATAGAATCTTGCGCGGAACCGTTAGCTCCGGAGCGCCCACGGCCTTGGCATGGGTCAGCAGGGCGTCAACCTCCGCATCATGGCGGTCGGTCAGCAGGATGAGCCGCTCGCCCTTGCGCGGATCGGGAACCGCGATGACGGCGTGACGACCGTCTGGCCACACCGCCACGGCGATGTCCTCAGCCGCCGTCAGAGAGACCATTTCGCCGCCGACCTTGGCGAAGCGCTTCACGCGGCCCTGGATCTTGATCCACTGGTCATTGCTCATGCTGACCACGTCACCCGTGTCGTGCCAGCCATCGACCGGCGCCTCGATCGTGCCATCGGCGGCGAGATAGCCGGCCATGATGTTGGGGCCGCGAACGAAAAGCTGCCCGCCGCCGGGAATGCCTTCCACCGGCTCCAGCCGGGTCTCGATGCCGGGCAACAGGCCGCCGACCGTGCCGCGACGATTGTCCAGGGGCTTGTTCACCGCGATCACGGGTGCAGCCTCGGTGGCGCCATAGCCCTCCAGCAAGGGGATCGGGCCAAAGCGCTCTGCGACCAGGTTGTGGGTTTCGTCGCGTACCTTCTCGGCGCCGCAGACCACAAACTTCAGCCCGGATAGTTCCCCAGGCTCTGCGGCCCGGGCGTACTGATTTACGAAGGTGTCGGTGGCCAAGAGGATCGAGGCCTGGGAGTCGCGGATCAGCGGCGGGATCTGCTTGGTGTGCAGGGGTGACGGATACTGGAACGCCTTCATCCCCGTCAGGATCGGCAGCAGCACCCCACCGGTGAGGCCGAAGCAATGGAAGATCGGCAGGGGGTTGAACATCACCCAGTCCGGGTCCAGGGCGATATGGGCGGCGATCTGCTGGACGTTGGCCACCAGGTTCGCCTGGCTCAACACAACCCCCCGGGGCGCGCCGAAGCTGCCGGAGGTGAAGAGGATGACGCCAGGATCGTTGGGCTTGCTATTGGCGCGGAACTGCCGGGTCATCACGCCGCCGGCGGCGGCGAACAGCTTGTCAGCCAGACCGACCTTTTCCCGGACCTCTTCCAGGTAGACCACGTTGGCGATCGGCTCGAGGGCGTCGATCAGGTCGTGGAGCTTGCCCTGCTCGATGAACCGGTGGGAGGTCAGCACGGTCTTCACCCCGGCCAGCTCACAGGCGGCCTTGAGGTTGCGGATACCAGCGGTGAAGTTGAGCATGGTCGGCGTACGGCCGAAGGCGTGCAGGGCGAAGAAGGTCACCACGCCGCCGGCGCTGGAGGGCAGCATCACGCCCACGCGCTCGCCCTTGGTGGTGAAGCCGGCGATCTTGCGGCCCAGAGCGAAAGACGCTTGGATCAGACCAGTATAGGTGAGCGGATTGCGCTCCTGATCTTCCAGGATCGGCTTTTTCGCCCCGTACCGGGCGCGCGCCGTGATCAGGGCGTCGAAGATCGAGATCTGGCTGTCGCGGGGATCATAGTCGGCGGTCACGGACGAAGGCCTCCCAGGCGCCTGACGCCATTCTGTTGGGCGTCTTGTGCTGGCCGCGACCCTAGATGCGTCACGGGCCGATGAAAAGATAAGTGACAGTTCGTGATCGGCGGGTGGCTATTCAATGGCGCCGGGATTTTGGCGCTCAGGCGCGGCTGGCGGAATCTGTTGGCTAAGGAAGTCCGCGATCGATCTCAGCCAGAGCGACCTTTCGGCCTCGCGGGCCAGATGCGGCGCAGAGGTCAGGGCAGGCGCGATCACCGCCTGGCAACCTTCGGCGGCGATGCAGGCTTCGGAACTGGCAAGCCCGACGGCCTTGCCGGCCAAGATCAGGTGCGGGCGGCGAACGGCGGCGGGCGGATGGGCGCTCGCCGCCATCTGCTGGCGCTGAACCCGCCAGCCAAGGCTCTCACCGCTCTGACGGAGGTCGGGATTGGCGACCCGCCAGCTGTGAGCGACCTTCGCCCGCCAGGGGTCGGCCTCAGCCGAAATCGCTGCGGCGGATGCAGTCTTCGACCATGGCCGCCAGTCAGGGCTAGGCAGCCGCCCCAGGCCAGCCCGCGTGGCCAGCCGCTCCCATAGGGTCAGTGCGGGGCCGCCTGACAGATCAGGCGCGCTCAAGATCAGAGACCCGACCGGGAGGTCATCGCTCAAGGCCGTGAGCGCGACGGCGGCTGCATCCCCGGACGCCATCAGGGACAGAGGGCGATCTGGATCTGGACGGATCACCTGGCTGACCAGGGCGATCACCGCCTCGGGGGCCGTTCCAGCCTGGCCCGCGTGGATCATGTCATGGGGCGCCGCCGCGCGACCCGATCCGCCGAACCCCGCCCACTCCAGCGTCCATACGACGTATCCGGCCTGGGTCAGGGCCCGGGCGGTCTCAAACCAGACCTCCGCGGATTCCTGGCTATCAGGCAGAATCAGGACCTGAGCCCGTCGCGCTGCGCCCACGGGCGTTGCGACCCCATACCGTAGCGCAGGCCCCTCAGACGGCTGGATGGCGCCCCAGGCCCAACCTTCAGGGGGGAGGAAACGTGGGGCGAGGCCGGGGGGCGGCCGGCTGTCCAGCAGGGCCGGGCGAGGCGCCCCGGTATCGCAGGCCGCCAGCAGGAGCGCGGCGAGGGGGACGAGCCATGGACGCATGAGCCAGTTTCAGCGCGGTTGGGGCCTGCTACGCAAGGGCGCACATTCACGGCTTGATTCGAAGCCTGAGAGGGACGATTTAGGCTCCATGACCGTTGTCATCGACAATCTGGCTAAGCCCCGTCCGCGCCACCCGGAAAAGCAGGCCAGGCCTGATACTCCGCTGCTACGCAAGCCCGACTGGCTGCGCGTCCGCGCCCCTGGCTCGGAGAGCTATTCGGCGACGCGCAGCGTGGTCAAAGCCCACGGCCTTGTCACCGTTTGCGAAGAGGCGGCGTGCCCCAATATCGGCGAGTGCTGGTCGCAGAACCACGCCACCATGATGATCATGGGCGAGATCTGCACCCGGGCCTGCGCCTTCTGCAATGTCGCGACCGGCAAGCCCAATCCCCTGGACCCGACGGAGCCGGCCCGCGTGGCCGACGCCGTGGCCAAGATGGGGCTGAAGCATGTGGTGATCACCTCGGTGGATCGGGATGACCTGAGCGATGGGGGGGCGGCCCACTTCGCCGAGGTGGTGCGCGCCATTCGCGCCGCCGCCCCGGCCGCCACCATCGAGATCCTGACCCCGGACTTCCTGCGAAAGCCGGTCTCTGCGGTTGAAACAGTGATCGACGCCCGGCCTGATGTGTTCAACCACAATCTGGAGACGGTGCCCCGGCTCTACCTGTCGATCCGTCCGGGCGCCCGCTACTACAGCTCCCTGCGCCTGCTGGAACGGGTCAAGGAGCGCGACCCCATCCAGTTCACCAAGTCTGGCCTGATGGTCGGCCTTGGGGAGACCAAGGAAGAGGTCATGCAGGTGATGGATGACATGCGCTCGGCCGGCGTGGATTTCCTGACCATCGGCCAGTACCTGCAACCGACCCGCAAGCATGCGCCCATCGACCGCTATGTGACGCCGGAGGAGTTTGGGGCCTATGAGGAGATCGCCCGGGCCAAGGGCTTCTTGATGGTCTCGGCCAGTCCGCTGACCCGGTCTTCCCACCATGCCGGCGAGGATTTCGCCAAGCTCCAGGCCGCGCGGCAGGCTCAGGAGGCCCGCGCCGCAGCGCAGGCCGTGACCCAGGCCTAGGCCCAACCACTTGTATCATCGCGTCCAGAAGGTGCTGCCCTACGCACCCGATCAGCTGTTCGCCCTGGTCGGAGATGTGGACCGTTACCCTGAGTTCGTGCCCTGGATCACCGGCATGCGAAGCTGGAACCATCGGCCAGTGGGGCCGGGCGTCGACATGCTCGACGCCGAGGCCGCAGTCGGCTTCTCCTTCCTCAAGGAGCGCTTCTCGACCCGTGTGCGACGGGATTCGGTCGGGCGTGTGATCCAGGTCAGCCTGATCTCTGGCCCGTTCAAACGACTTGAGAACCGCTGGCGCTTCCATGAGGACCCGGCCGGAACCCGGATCGAGTTCGAGATCGACTTTGAGTTCAAGTCCCGGATGCTGGCGGCGCTCTTGAGCGCCAATTTCCATAGCGCGGTAGATCGGCTCATCGGCTGCTTCGAGGCGCGGGCAAAGAGTCTCTATGGGCCGGTGGCCGATCTCTCCTGAGGCGTCAGGTCAGCCGTTCGCGCAGCATCTCCAGGGCGGCCTGAGCCGCAGCCTGCTGGATCTCAAATCGGGTTTCAAATTCGAAGAGCTCAGCCCGGTGGGTCAGGCCGTGATTGGTCCGGGCCGTGGCGATGTGCACAGTACCCACCGGCTTCATCCGCGTGCCGCCGTCCGGGCCGGCGATGCCGGTGATGGCCACCGCCAGATGGGCGTTCGAATTCTCCAGAGCGCCCTCGGCCATCATGCGGGCCACAGGCTCTGAGACCGCGCCCAGATCGGCGATCAGATCCCCCGGAACCCCAAGCATCTCCTGCTTGGCGCGGTTGGAATAGGTGACAAAGCCGCGGTCCAAAACGTCCGAGGCGCCTGGAATCGCGCAGATGGCCGCGCTGACCAGGCCGCCAGTGCAGCTCTCAGCGGTGACGATTCGCAGGGATTTCTGACGCGCCTCATCGATGAGAAGCCGCGCCAAGGTCTCGATTTCCAAAGAAAACATGGCTGTATCCGATGCCAGGTACGAAAGGGCGCTAGGCGCCGGGTCAGTCAGACCACACCATTGGCCGCCCTGACCTTACAAGCCGAATCGGCGACATGACCCTGCAGGACACCCTCCCCAAGGCCAAGCTCGCCGTCGCGCCAGCGCTTTTTGGGCTTACCGTCTTCGCCAGCGCCACTCTGGTCTTCATGGTCCAGCCCATGGCCGCCAAGCTGCTCTTGCCCCTGATGGGCGGCGCGCCGGCGGTCTGGAACACCAGCATGGCCTTTTTTCAGGCCGCCCTGCTGGCTGGTTACGCCTACGCCCATCTGCTGCAGAGGGCCGGTACGGTTCGGCGCCAAGCGCTTATCCATGGCGGCGCCCTGCTGCTGGCCGCCCTGGTCTTGCCGCTGCGGGTGCACGAGTTGCTGGGGCCGCCATCTTCAGACCATCCGGCTGTCTGGCTGCTGGCGGCGCTCGCCCTGATGGTCGGCGCGCCCTTTGCAGTGCTTTCGGCCACCGCGCCTCTGGCCCAGGCCTGGCATGCCCGGATCTACCGTGAGGGCGAGGGGCGGGGGCCCTATGTCCTCTATGCGGCGAGCAATCTGGGCAGCCTGATTGCGCTGCTGGCCTATCCCCTCGTCGTCGAGCCAACCCTGGCCGTGCAGGCCCAGACCTTCATCTGGAGCCTGGCCTATGGGGGCTTTGTGGTGCTGATGGCCGCCCTCGGCTTGCTGGTGGCGCGCGCCCCGCACCTTGAGGTCGGCCGGCCAGACCTCGGTGGACCGATCGAGGCCGCGTCAGGCGAGCGGCCCTGGCGTCAGCGGCTGATCTGGATCGGACTGGCGGCGATACCGTCCAGCCTGATGCTGGGGGTGACCACACATATCACCACAGATGTGGCCTCAGCCCCGTTCATCTGGGTCGTTCCGCTCGCCCTCTATCTGTTGACCTTCATCATCGCCTTCCAGGATCGGCCGCTGATTTCGTCGGAGACGGCCCTGATGTTCCAGGCCGCCGCCGTCGTGGCCTGCGCGGTGATCATGCCGTTCCACACCACCAATCTGGTGATCCAGCTCGGCGTCCATCTCGCGGCCTTCTTCCTGACCGCGCTGGTCTGTCATCAGGCTCTGGTCGCCAGGCGTCCGCCGCCCGCCCGGCTGACGGAATTCTATCTTTGCCTATCCATCGGCGGCGTGGTCGGAGGCGGGTTCAACGCCTTTCTGGCGCCGGTCATCTTCACCAATGTCTGGGAGTACCCGCTGGTGCTCGCCCTGTCGTGCCTGGCCAGACCTTGGACCTGGGAGACCGGGCCCTTCTGGCGATGGGGGCTGTTCGCCATCTGCGTGGTCGCGGTGATCGCCGCGCCCGTCCTGGCCGGCCTCTATGCGCAGAGCGACTCCGTGGTGCGCATCCTGTTGGGCGTGGTCACGGTGTCGGCCTTTCTGTTGCGGCGCAGCTCGATCCTCTTCCTTGCGACCGTCTCAATGCTACTGATCTCAGCGCAGATGGCCGGCGACCGTGTGGATGTTCGTCAGACCTGGCGGAGCTTCTTCGGCGTCGCCCGCCAGTCGGTGATGCCCGTCCAGGCGTTGGGCGGGACCGTCCACATGCTGGCCCACGGCACGACCTTGCATGGCGCCCAGGCTCAGACGCCTGAGCATCGTTGCCGGCCTCTGGTCTACTACGCGCCCGAGACGCCCATCGGCCAGGTCTTCGCCGCCAAGCGCGCGGACAAGGCCAGCCTGACCATCGGCGCCGTGGGGCTCGGCACCGGGACGGTGGCCGCCTATGTCCGACCAGAGGACCGGCTGACCTTCTTTGAGATTGACCCGTTGATGGTCGAGATCGCCAACGACCCGGCCTACTTCTCTTACGCCACCGAATGCGCCAAGGGGCCGATCGACTATGTGATCGGCGACGCCCGCCTGACCCTGGAAGACCAGCCCCAGGGACAGTTCGACCTTCTGCTGCTGGACGCCTTCTCTTCAGACGCCGTGCCCGCCCATTTGCTGACGGTGGAGGCCGTGGAGATGTACCTGGCCAAGCTGAAGCCCGATGGGGTTCTTGTGATGCACCTGTCCAATCGCAACCTGGATCTGATCTCGCCGGCTATGGCTGTGGCGACGGCGGCGGGCGGCTATGGCCTGCTGCAGCGGCATCAGGCGGCCTATGACAGCCCCGTCCTGTGGGAGTCGGCCGAAGACGTCGTCCTGGTGGCGCGGACGCCTGAGGGCTTGCTGCCCTATGAAAATGATGTGCGGTGGGAGCCGGTGGACGGCACGCTCACCGCCCCCTGGACCGACGCCTATACCAACCTGCCAGGGGCGCTCTACGCCCGGATGAAGGAGGTCTGGCCTTGGCTGCCATGATCTGGCAGCTCAATCGTGGCGATCGCCTGGGCCGCAAGACCCTCCTGGCGTCCCGTAAACCCCATGCCTTCCGTCGTCGTAGCCTTCACGCTCACCTGGGCTTCGGCCACGCCGAGAATCTCTGCCAGACGGGCGCGCATGGCGTCCCTGTGAGGTCGAATCTTCGGTCGCTCGCAGATCAGGGTCACATCGACATTGGCGATCTCCCCGCCCTGGGCGCGGACCAGGCCCGCAGCATGGGCGAGAAACTGGTCTGACGACGCCCCGCGCCATTGCGGATCGCTGGGGGGAAAGTGCTCACCAATATCTCCGGCGCCCAGGGCGCCGAGCAGGGCGTCGGTCAGGGCGTGGAGGCCCGCATCGGCGTCGGAGTGGCCGATCAGGGTCTGATCATGGTCGACACGCACGCCGCAGAGGCAGACTGCGTCGCCAGGTCCCCATCTATGTGCGTCATAGCCCATTCCCGTCCGGACCTTCCGTGCGGCGCCAGCCAGGTGCTCAGCCATGACGAAGTCCTCCGGATAGGTCAGCTTGAATAGCCGGGGGTCACCGGCGACCAGCGCCACGGCGCCGCCGACGCTCGCCACCACCTGGGCGTCATCAGTGGGCTCGGCGGCGAAATCCCAGGCGCCGTAGCCACGCCGCAGAACCGCCAGGGTGAAGGCCTGCGGCGTCTGGGCGCGCCAGAGCCCCTCGCGAGGCGGCGTGGCCAGATGGGCTTCATCCTGACGTTTCAGGGTATCGGCGACGGGGAGGGCGAGGATCGCGCCATCCTGCTCGTCCAGAGCGGCAAGCAGTCGCTCGATATGCGCCCCAGTGAGGAAGGGCCGCGCCGCATCGTGGATCAGCACCCTGTGATCGTCTGGAGCGCCCGCGAGCTCCGCCAAGCCGGCCTGGACCGACGCTGCTCGGGTGGCCCCACCCGCTACGAGGGTGACACCAGCCAGGCCGCTCAGGGCCTGCTCCGCCTCCGCCCGCATGTCTTCGGCGATGACGACCACCAGAGGCGCGGCCCCCGCGGCGGCCAGGGCCTCCACCGACCACCTGGCAACCGGCCGGCCGCACAGACTGCGCCAAGCCTTGGGAACGCCTGCGCCGGCGCGAAGACCGCTTCCTGCGGCGACCACTATGGCCGAAAAGCTCATGGCCTGTGTTTAGGCCTTGGGGCCGTCTTGTCCAGGCTTTACGGCGCCGCACAAATTGCCTAAAAAGCGGTCGATAGGGGTGATTATAAAATGAGCAAGTCGCTCGATATCGGTGGGGTGACAGTGGGGGGGCGGGTCTGGATCGCCCCCATGACCGGGGTGTCTGACCTGCCGTTCCGTCGGCTGGCCAGCCGACTGGGCGCCGCCTATGTGGCGACCGAGATGGTGGCGTCCGACGAGTTTGCGAAAGGACGGCCAGACGTGGTCCGCCGGGCCGCCGTGGGGGAAGGCCTACCCTTGATGGTCGTTCAGTTGGTCGGCAAGGATCCCGCCACCATGGCGCAGGGCGCCCGTCTGGCGGTGCAGGCTGGGGCCCAGATCATCGATCTCAACTTTGGCTGTCCGGCCCGGGAAGTGACTGGCGTCGCCTGTGGCTCGGCGCTGATGCGCGAACCTGAGCTGGCCGAGGCCATCGTCGCCGCCGTGGTTGAGGCCGCTGATGTTCCGGTGACGGCGAAGATGCGCCTGGGCTGGGACGAGGCTTCGCTGAATGCGCCCGACCTTGCTCATCGATTCCAGAGTCGTGGGGTCCAGGCGATCACCGTCCATGGCCGTACGCGCAGCCAGTTCTACCGAGGCGCCGCTGACTGGGCGGCCGTGGCGCCGGTGAAGGCCGCGGTGGACATCCCAGTGATCGTCAATGGCGATATCATTGACGGCGTTTCAGCCAAGGCGGCGCTGGAACAATCCGGAGCCGATGGGGTGATGGTCGGTCGCGGAGTCTATGGCCGTCCCTGGATCGCCGCAGAGATCGAAGCCGCTCTGTCGGGGGCGCCCTTCGAGACGCCAGATGTCGAAACCCGATTGGCCATCGTCCAGGCCCATCTCGACGACAGTCTCAGCTTCTATGGCGAGCGCCTCGGCCTTCGAATTTTCCGAAAGCACCTGGCCGCCTATATCGACAACGCCCCCTGGCCGTCGCAGGCCGAGGCCCGCCGGGCGGCCCGAGGGCGCATCTGTCGGCTGGAAGACCCGTCACATGTGAAGCGCGAGTTGATCGCCCTATGGCGGAATCCCGAGACAAGGTTGGCGGCATGACCAGTCGGATCCGAAGCGCCCCCGGGGAGGTCGATCTGAACGCCCTCAAGTCTGCAGCCTTCGATCTCAGTCCAGAGCCTGCCCTGGTCATTGACAGAAACGGCGCCCTGGTAGCGACCAACGAAGCCGCCGAGGCGCTCTTTGGCCAAGGGTTGGGCCTGCTGGCCCGGGGACGGTTCGGCGCAGCGCTGCCACCGGCCTCCCCCTTGGTGGCGCTGCTGCGCCGAGCCCTGGAAGAGGGCGGCGCGGTCCGTGAGCGGGGTTTGGAGATCAGCCTGTTCGGCCAGCCGACCTTTGAGGCCGATGGTGCGGCCGCCCCCCTGGGCGACGGATCGGTGCTGCTGTCCTTGCAGGTGAAGGGTGGGGTCTTTTCCGAATTTGGCGGCGATGCGGCGGGGCTGCGCTCGATCATGGGGCTGGGGCGGATGCTCGCTCACGAGATCAAGAACCCGCTGGCGGGCATCCGTGGGGCGGCCCAGCTGCTGAAGGCCGGCGCTAGGGCCGATGATGTGCCCCTGGCCCAGCTGATTGTCGATGAGACCGACAGAGTTAAGCGCCTCGTCGACCGGATGGAGGTCTTCGCCGATGACGCTCCGCCGGCTCGCGATCCGGTGAACATTCACGAGGTTCTCGATCGGGTGCGCGCGCTCGCCGCTAATGGGGTGGCCGATGGCCTGACCCTGCGCGAGCACTATGATCCCTCACTGCCGGCCACCCCCGGCGATGAGGATCAGCTGATCCAGGTCTTCCTCAACCTTGTGAAAAACGCCTCTGAGGCCGCCCACATGCGGGGCGACGGTCGCGGTGAAGTGCTCATCACCACGGCCTTCCGCCATGGGGTCCGTGTTCGATCCGCCAAGGATCGTCCCCTGCGGGGCGCCCCCCTGGAAGTCCGCATTCAGGACAATGGGCCAGGCGTGCCGGCGCATCTCCGTGAAAGCCTCTTTCAGCCCTTTGTCACCACCAAGCCGATGGGCGCGGGCCTTGGCCTGGCCCTGGTGTCCAAGCTGGTGGCTGGCCACGGCGGACTGATCGACTTCGAATCCGAACCCGGTCGGACAGTGTTCCGGGTCCTGCTTCCCATTGTGACTGAAAAGGACGCTACGGCATGAGCCCGGCCGGAAAGAAGATCCTGATCGCCGACGATGACGCCTCCATCCGCCTCGTCCTGTCGCAGTCCTTCACCCGCCTGGGCTACCAGGTCCGGGCGACAGGCAACGCCTCAACCCTCCTGAAGTGGGTGTCTGAAGGGGAGGGCGACCTGGTCATCACCGATGTGATGATGCCCGATGAGAACGTGTTCGACGTGCTGCCACGCATCCGCAAGGAGCGTCCCAAGCTGCCCGTCATCATCATGAGCGCGCAGAACACACTGCTCACCGCCGTCAACGCCGCCGAGATCGGCGCCTTTGACTACGTCCCAAAGCCTTTCGACCTGGACGACATGACCGCGCTCGCCAGGCGGGCTCTGGCGCGGCCCGCCGATCCGGAGGCTTCCAGGGCCCAGGCGAGGGCCATGCGCGATGAGCGCCTGCCCCTGATCGGCCGCTCTGCGCCGATGCAGGAGGTGTATCGCACCATCGCCCGTCTGGTGGGCGCCGATCTCACGGTGCTGATCCTTGGGGAATCCGGCACAGGCAAGGAGCTGGTCGCCAGGGCCCTGCATGACATGGGTCGCCGCCGTGACGGCAAGTTCGTGGTCATCAACCTGGCCGCCACACCGCGGGAGCGGGTTGAGGCCGAGTTGTTTGGCCGGGCCGATGGCGACAGCGGCAAGCTGGTGGAGGCCGACGGCGGCACCCTGTTCCTGGACGAGATCGGCGACATGCCGCTGGACGCTCAGACCCGCCTGTTACGGGTGATTGATGGGTCCGAACCTGCCTTGAACCCGAAGACGGGCCGCCGCCCCAACGCCCGGCTGATCGCCGCCACCAACCGCGACCTGCGCGCCCTCATCGCCCAGGGCCTGTTCCGGGAAGACCTCTACTTCCGACTGAACGTGGCGCCCCTGCGCCTGCCGCCCCTGCGTGATCGCACCGAGGACATTCCTGATCTGGCGCGCTCCTTCCTGTTGCGGGCCAATCGGGAGGGGCTGCCCTCCAAGACCATTGATCAGGCCGCCCTCGAAAGGCTGAAGCTGCACGCCTGGCCGGGGAATGTCCGCGAGCTCGAGAACCTGATCCGCCGGGTCTGCGCCCTGTATGCCGAGGAGCTGATCACCGCCCGGATCGTCGAAAAGGAACTGGCTGATCAGCAGCCGAGCCAGCCCGGCCAGGAGGGGCCGATGACGCTTGCTCAGCTGGTTGAGCGTCATCTGGGCGGGTATTTCGCCGAGCAACCCGACGGCGTGCCGCCAGTCGGCCTCTATGATCGCGTGCTCGAGGAGGTCGAGCGCCCCCTCATTCAGCTGACCCTGGCCGCAACCCGGGGCAATCAGGTGCGCGCGGCTGAAATTCTGGGCCTGAACCGCAACACCCTGCGGAAGAAGATCCAGGATCTCGGGGTGGATTTGACCCGAGGCCGCAAGTGAGGCCTGGCGATCTGGCGTCGCCGGACAACCTGACGTAATCCGGCAACATCTGTGTTGAGTTCCAGACACAGTTGGGCCTAGGCTGCGTCATCATGACGTCGCTGGTCGGGAGCCTGGAAGCCGCGAGACCGTTCGCCAAACTCTGGCGGGCGATGCAGTCGCGCTATGTGCTTGGGGGCGGCTACCTCCTGGCGGCCGTGCTGACGGCTGTGGCCATCCTCCTGGCGGCCTCGCCCCCGGAGGCCGGGCCCCTTCGTCCAGCCTCCAACGCCATTCTGACCGTCCTGAGCCTGAACCTGGTGCTGATCCTGGTCCTGGCGGCCCTGGTGGGGTTCCGCCTGCTGGCCCTGCTGGACGCCCGCTCAGTGGACGCCGGCGCCCGCCTTCATCTTCGCTTTGTGACCCTGTTCGCCCTGGCGGCCGTGGCCCCGGCCGTGGTCGTGGCCCTGTTCTACGGGGTCCTTGTCAACCGTGGCGTCGACAACTGGTTCAGTGAACGGGTTCAGACCGTAGTGGAAAATTCCGCCACTGTGGCCCGCTCCTATGTGGAGGATCAGAAGCGCTATATTGGGGAGCACGTGTCCCTGATGTCCGTGGACCTCAATCGCGCGGCCCCGGCCCTGGGCACATCGCCGGTCACCTTCGCCCACTTCCTGTCCTACCAGGCCGCCTATCACGCCTTTCCAGCCGCCTATCTCATCGACCGGGAAGGCCGGGTCCTGGCCCGGGCCGAGGCGCCTGACGCGCCACCCTTCGTTATGCCCCCCGAGTCGAGTTTCCAGGCGGCAGACGAGGGCGATATCTCGGTCCCGGCGTTCGATTCTTCCGATCTGATGCGGGCCCTTTATCGTCTCAACGACTATCCCGACGCCTATCTCTATGTTGCCCGGCCCGTCGAGTCGGGGATCATCACCCATCTGATCGAGGCTGAAGGCTCGCTGATCTCCTATCGGGAGGCTGCCCAGAGCCGGGCGCGCATCCAGACTGTGTTCGCCCTGAGCTATGTGGAGACCGCCCTACTGGTGCTGGTGGGGGCGGTGTGGCTGGGCATGTCCGCCGCCAACGCCATTTCTGGTCCCGTGGCGCGGTTGGTGCAGGCTGCGGGGCGGGTGGCCGGTGGGGATCTCAGCGCCCGGGTTGATCTTCATAATGATCCCGAGGAGATCGCCGTACTTTCCCGCGCTTTCAATAGCATGACCCATGATCTTCAAGCTCAACAAGAGGCATTGAGGCGGGCCAGCGACGAGGCGGAGGGACGGCGCGAGTTTATCGAGACCGTACTGTCAGAGGTCAGCGCCGGGGTCATTGGCCTGGATAGTCGCGGGCGGATATCGGCCCTCAACCGACAAGCGGCTCAGCTGCTCGAATTGAGCGATGGCGCGGTGGAGGGGCTGACCCTGGCCGAGCTTGCGCCGGAACTGAGCGCTGTGGCCGGAGAGGCCGCTGTTTCCGGGGAGGCCGAGGCTGAGGTCGATATTCAGCGCGCCCGGGAAAGCCATCGTCTTCGGGTGCGCGCCAGCCGCAGTGACAGCGGGCTGGTTCTGACCTTCGATGACATCACCCGCCTGGTGGCGGCCCAGCGCAACGCCGCATGGAAGGATGTGGCGCGCCGCATCGCCCACGAGATCAAGAACCCGCTGACACCCATCCAGCTGTCGGCCGAGCGCCTGCAGCGGAAGTTCCGCAAGGACGTGGCGGCGGCCGACCTGGAAACCTTCGACCGCTGCACCGACACCATCGTGCGGCAAGTGGGCGACATCGGACGGATGGTGGATGAATTCTCCGCCTTCGCGAGGATGCCCGCGCCGCGGTTCTCACCTCAGGACCTGGCGGAGCTGGTCCGGGCGCAGGTCTTCGCCCAAGGGGTCGCCAATCCGGACCTCAAGATCGTCCTGACGGAGCCCGCGCCAGAGGTTTCGGTAATGGCTGACGGGCGCATGCTGGCCCAGGCCCTGACTAACATTCTCAAGAACGCCGCCGAGGCGGTCCACGCCCGCCTGGAATCCAGCCCGCGGCCGGCGGGGAAGATCACGGTGAAGATGGCCCTGGCTGACGAGACCACAATCATCTCGGTCGAGGACAATGGCGTCGGCCTTCCGGAAAAGGACCGCGACCGGCTGACAGAGCCCTATGTGACGACCCGCGAGAAGGGGACGGGGCTAGGCCTGGCCATCGTCAAACGGATTGTTGAGGACCATGGGGGCGATCTGGTCCTGACCGACGCGACGCGAGGGCGGGGCGCCCGAGTCGTGCTTAGCCTGCCCATCGCCAGACGCCCGGCGGGCGGCGTCCCCGATGCTGCATTGATGCTCGAAGGAGAAGCCCATGGCCGCTGACGTGCTGGTGGTGGACGACGAGGCCGACATCCGCGAACTGGTGGCGGGAATCCTGGCCGATGAGGGCTATGAGGTCCGCACCGCTTCAGACTCTGAAAGCGCGCTAGCGGCCGTTCGGGCCAGGCGGCCATCCCTGCTGATCCTCGATATCTGGATGCAGGGCGGGGGCATGGACGGTCTGGAGCTTCTGGACCTGCTGAAGTCTCTGGACCCCGATTTGCCCGTGATCATGATCTCTGGCCACGGCAATATCGAAACCGCCGTCAGCGCCATCAAGCGCGGCGCCTATGACTTCCTGGAAAAGCCCTTCAAGTCAGACCGGTTGCTGCTGGTGGTCGACCGCGCCCTGGAGGCGGCCAATCTGCGGCGGGAGAACCGCCGCCTGCGCACCCAGGCCATCATGCCCGAGGGGCTGATTGGCAAATCCATGCCTGCCCAGCACTTGCGCCAGATGATCGCCAAGCTGGCGGCCGCCAACAGCCGGGTGCTGATCGCTGGTCCTCCGGGTTCGGGCAAGGAGACGGTGGCGCGCCTGATCCATACCGCGAGCCCCCGGGCCAAGGGGGAGTTCGTAGCCATCAGCGCCGCCGGCATGACGCCCGAGCGGATGGATGTCGAGCTGTTCGGCGTCGAGGGCGAGGGCGGCCGACCCGGCAAGATCGGCGTCTTTGAGCGGGCCCATGCTGGAACCCTCTATCTCGATGAAGTGGCCGACATGCCCCGGGAGACGCAGAGCCGGATTCTGCGTGTCCTGGTGGAGCAGCGGTTCCGACGGGTGAATGGCGACGCCGACGTCCAGGTGGACGTTCGGGTCATCTCCTCCACCTCGCGCAATCTCCGCGAAGAGATCGCCGAGGGGCGCTTCCGCGAGGACCTTTTCCATCGGCTCAATGTCGTTCCCGTCACCGTGCCGGGCGTCTCGGAGCGGCGGGAGGATATACCGGAGCTGGTGGAAAGCTTTATCGAGCGGATCTGTGAGGCGAGTGGCATGCCCCGTCGGGTGCTGTCGGAAGACGCTATCGGCGCCCTGCAGGTCAGGCCATGGCCGGGCAATCTGCGGCAGTTGCGCAATGTGGTGGAGCGGATGCTCATTCTCAGTTCTGGCGACCCCAAGGAGCCGATTACCGCCGAGATGGTCCCCTCCGACGCCCCGCCAACTGATGGGGGTGGTCTGCTAGGGGCCGACAAGATCATCGCCCTGCCGCTGCGCGAGGCTCGAGAGACCTTTGAGCGGGAGTATCTGAGCGCCCAGATGATGCGCTTCTCCGGCAACATCTCCCGAACCGCGGCCTTCATCGGCATGGAGCGCTCGGCTCTGCACCGCAAGCTCAAGTCCCTCGGCCTGTCCGGGGCGCGCGCGCTCGAGGAGGGCGTCGAATAGCCATGGGGCGCATCGCATATGTAAATGGCCGCTATCAGCGGCACGCCGACGCCGCCGTCCATATCGAGGACCGAGGCTACCAGCTGGCCGACGCGGTCTATGAGGTATGGTCGGTGTTTGGCGGCAAGCTCGCCGACGCTGAAGGACACTTCGCCCGCCTGGCCCGTAGTCTCGGCGAGCTGCGGATCCCTGAACCTATGTCTCGGGCGGCGCTGACCATCGTCCTGCGCGAGGTGCTGCGCCGCAATCAGGTGCGCGAGGGCCTCATCTACCTGCAGGTCAGCAGAGGTGTGGCGCCCCGGGACCACGCCTTTCCAGAGGGTGACCTCAGTCCCTCCGTCGTCATCACGGCCAAAAGCCTCGACCGCGCCGCCTCAGAAGCCAAGGCGGCCAAGGGTATCGCGGTCATCACCACCCCAGAGAACCGCTGGGGCCGCTGCGACATCAAGACGGTGGGCCTGCTGCCCAACGTTCTGGCCAGGCAGGCGGCCCGGGAACGGGGGGCCGGGGAGGCCCTGTTCGTCGATGAGATGGGGCTGATCACAGAGGGCGCCTCGGCCAATGCCTGGATCCTCGACGGCAATGGCGTCCTGCGGACCCGCGACACCCAGGCCAACATCCTGCGGGGCGTCACCCGCCGCACCCTGTTGGACGTCATCGCCGAGGCCGGTCTGAAGGTCGAGGAGCGTCCCTTCACGCCGGAGGAGATGGCCGAGGCCAAGGAAGCCTTCATCACCGGGGCCGGTTCGCTGGTGTTGCCGGTGATCGCCATCGACGGACAACCTATCGGGGGCGGGGCGCCAGGCCCGGTGGCGAAGCGTCTGCGGAGCCTCTATATCGAAAGGGCGAAGCAGACCGCCATCTGAGCGGCCGACCGTGATTGCACGGCGGCTCGAGGTTGGACTAGCTTGCCTTATGTGTGTGGGGGCGCGTGGCCCCTTAATCGGAGAAAAGGGCGAAAAGCCATGAGCGAAAAAAAGCAGAACCTGCAGGACACCTTCCTCAACAGCGTCCGCAAGGCCAAGACCCCCCTGACCATCTTCCTCGTCAACGGCGTCAAGCTGCAGGGCGTGGTCAGCTGGTTCGATAATTTCTGCGTGCTCCTGCGCCGCGATGGCCAGTCCCAACTGGTCTACAAACACGCCATCTCCACCATTATGCCGGCCCAGCCCGTTCAGCTGTACGAGCCGGCGGAAGACGAGACCGATTGAGTTCCCCACCTATCGACCATGAGACGCCTGTCCAGGGCGCGCTCATCATCCATCCCGAGCGTGAGGGCCGCGGCGGCGCCCGGTCCTCCCAGGCGCGCCTGGAAGAGGCCGAAGGTCTCGCCCTGGCCCTGGACCTCGAAATTCGTCGGGGCATGGTCGCCCCGGTTCGCAAGCGCATGCCTGCCACTCTGTTCGGCAAGGGCAAGGTGGCTGAGATTGGCGAGCTCTGCGAAGAACTAGAGATCGACGTGGCGGTCGTCGACGACGCCCTGACGCCGGTTCAGCAGCGCAATCTGGAGAAGGCCTGGAAGGTGAAGGTCATCGACCGCACCGGCCTGATCCTGGAGATCTTCGCCAGGCGCGCCCGCACTCGGGAAGGGCGACTGCAGGTGGAGTTGGCCCGGCTCTCCTATGAGCGTTCGCGCCTGGTCCGCACCTGGACCCACCTGGAGCGCCAGCGGGGTGGATTCGGCGTCATGGGCGGTCCTGGCGAAACCCAGATCGAGACTGACCGCCGCCTGCTGGCCGAAAAGATCGGCCGCCTGAAGAAGGAGCTGGTGGAGGTTCGCCGCACCCGCACCCTGCAGCGATCGGCCCGCAAGCGCAGGCCCTATCCGGTCGTCGCCCTGGTCGGCTACACCAATGCCGGCAAGTCGACCCTGTTCAACCGCCTGACCAATTCCGAGGTCATGGCCGAAGACATGCTGTTCGCCACCCTCGATCCGACCCTGCGGATGCTGAACCTGCCCGACGGCCGGCCAGCCATCCTGTCGGACACGGTGGGCTTCATTTCCGACCTGCCGCACGAACTGGTCGAGGCCTTCCGCGCCACCCTGGAGGAGGTCAAGGAAGCCGACGTCATCCTGCACGTCCGGGACATCGCCAGCCCCGAAAGCGCCGCCGAGGCCGCCGACGTCCGCGAGGTCCTCGAACGCCTGGGGCTCGACATGGATGAGCGCCGGGTGCTGGAAGTCTGGAACAAGATTGACCTCACGCCTGTGGAGGACCGGCCCCTGCTGGTGGGGGATGCCCGCCGCGCCCATCCGCCGGCTCTGCTGGTCTCGGCGGTGACGGGGGAGGGGGTCGAACCTCTCTTGTTGGCCGTGGCCGACCTTGTCGATGAGTCCCCGGCGGTCGAGGCTCACCTGCCAGCGGGAGAAGGCGCGGCCATCGCTTGGCTCTATCAGAATGGCCGGGTGATTGATCGCCATACCGAGGATGACGGCGCCGTTCGCATGGCCGTGCGCCTGACGCCCAAGGCCTTGGGACAGTTTGAGCAGCTGTTCCCCCGGATCGACCTTGGCGCTGTGTCCGGAAGCGCTGACGACCTCTAGGCGCGTTCAGCGGCCTTGGCCGCGTCCCAGAGGGCGTCCATCTCGGCCAGATCAGACTCCACCGCCGTCCGGCCGCGCTTGGCAAGCGCCGCCTCGATGAACTGGAAGCGTCGGGCGAACTTGGCGTTGGTGGCGCGCACGGCGTCCTCGGGCTCGATGTCCAGCTTGCGGGCCAGATTGGCCATGACGAACAGCACATCGCCGATCTCGCCACGCAGGGCGTCCTTGTCGCCAGACTCGATCTCAGCCTCCATTTCGGCGATCTCCTCGCGCAGCTTTTCCAGCACGAAGGACACCTCGGGCCAATCAAAGCCCACCCGGGCGGCGCGCTTGGTCAGCTTCACCGCGCGGGTCATGGCCGGCAGGCCGGCGGGCACGTCGTCCAGCAGACTCTGGTTACGGCCCTTGCCCGCCCGTTCCTGCGCCTTCATCGCCTCCCAGGCCGCGGTCTGGGCCTCGCCGGTGGCGTAGGTCTCTTCGCCAAAGACATGCGGGTGCCGGCGGATCATCTTTTCGTTGATGGACCGGGCCACGTCTTCGAAGGCGAAGGCGCCCAGTTCCTCGGCGATACGGGCGTGGAACACGACCTGCAGCAGCAGATCGCCCAGCTCCTCCTTCAGATCGCTGAGGTCATTCCGCTCGATGGCGTCTGCCACCTCATAGGCCTCCTCCACCGTATAGGGGGCGATGGTGGCGAAGGTCTGCTCGAGGTCCCACGGACAGCCGTCCACAGGGTCACGCAGCCTGGCCATGATGGCCAGAAGACGCTCCAAGGGCGGCAGGCTACTGGGCGGGGCGGACGACGGCATGAATCTCCTCGGAGGTCTTGGGTTCCGCCCCGAATTCCGGAGCAGCTTCAGCAAGGTCACGGGCGTCCAGGGCGCTGCGGATCTCAGCGTGTCGCTCAGCGTTCAGCGGATAGTTCATGATGATCCAGCCGGCCAGCAGGGAGAGGACCGCCGGCGCCGCCAGGAACATCACTTGAAGTCCCACAAGCCCCGACGTGGAGTCGCCGGCCCTTGCGTCAAAGCCTACAAGGTCTAGCCCCACATAGGTGATGCCGATCGCTGCGGCCGAGCCGATCTTCACCGTGCCGCTCAACAGGGCGTAGAGGAGGCCGGTGCGATCGGCGCCTGACTCCAGCCGCTCCTCGTCTCCCACATCAGCCATCATGGCGCGCAACAGGAATGGGCCAGCAGAGTAGGGCAGCCCGATGAGGAACATCAGACCGGCCGCGATCAGCCAGGCGCCCGGCGGAATGATCAGGGCGCCAGCCGTAACAACTGCATAGAACACGGTTGAAACCGCCAAGGCCCGGTGCTTGCCCAGCTTGTAGGACAGCCGGGTCCAGATCGGACCACCCACCAGGCCGCCAATAAAATAGATCAGCAACAGGCCGCCAGCCTCAGCCTTGTCGAAGGCCTTGATGCGCTCGAAATAGAAGAAGAATAGCGCGCCGGTGATCGCTGGCCCGGTGCCAATGGCCAGATCGGCGGCGAGCAGCCGACGGACGCTGCTGCGCTTGAAGAGACCCAGATATTCCCTAAGCCCTGACTGTTGCTGTGGCCGAACAATGAACGGCTCTGGGACCTTCCACAGCGCCAGCAGCCCGGTCAGCGGCAGTAGCAGGATAATGAACCACCCCATGGCCTCGACCCCCACGGCATGTCCAGGCACACCCACGAGGCCCAGCAGCGGGGGGAGGGTGAGGACCAGGATCATCCCCACAACATTGCCGCCCTGCCACCAGGAATAGATCCGCGATCGCTCGTCATAGCCGGGGGAAAGCACCGAGCCCCAGGACAGATGCGCCAGGGTGGCGATGGAAAAGCCGCCATAGATGATCAGCAGCCAGAGCCAGAGATAGCCCACACCCACGCCCGGCCGGGCCATGAACAGCATGTAGGCGGCCAGCATCAGGATGGGGATGCCCACCCCAAACCACAGGCGAAAGCGACCAAAGCGGGTGCGGGTCTTGTCCATCACCCCGCCGATGAATGGATCAAAGGCGATGTCGAGCAGTCGCACGCCCATGAAGGCCGCACCGACGGCCGACAGGCTCAAGCCCAGCTCATTGGCGTAGTATTCCGGCAGATAGACCACGAGCGGCAGTCCCAAGCCGGCCAACGGCAGACATGGCGCGGCCAGCGCCGCCAGGGTCCAGCTTGAACGGCGCTCGGTCGACATTGAACAATCTCATCGGGAACTGAAGTAGCCGATCAGAGCCTGAGGCAAGCTTGAGGTCAACGCAGGGCGTAGAGCTGACCTCGGCTAAGCCGGTGGCTGAATCGCTCAAACGCCCACTGGGCGTCCCCCCAGACCGATTGCCGACGGGAATTGGACAGGTCCGAGGCGTACCAGGAGAAGCTGACTGGGGTGACCTTGCCGTCAAAGGTGGTCATCTCGCCTTCGATACGCACCCCGCCCAGGGCCGCGCTGCGGAAAGAAAGACCGGGCCGCGAGATCATTTCCTGTCGGGTCGGGCGACTGGGCTTGAGGTCGACAAGCATTAGATCGACTCGACCTCCGGCCATTACACCCATCTGCTCAAGGTCCTCGGCGACCAGCCTGCGCAGTCGCTCGGCCTGACTTTCAACTTCGGCCAAACCATAGGTCTTCTGAGCAGCCTCGGTGAGCTGTGCGCTCAGGCTGACGGTGACGCGGGGCGCCGCGGCCGCAGTAGGCGCCGGTGGGTCAGCCTGACCGGCCACGGCGATTCCGCCGATCGAAACCGATGAGACCAGGCAAAGGGCCAGGGTCAGGCTTGGAACGGGCCGCATGGAACATGCCTCCTCTGGATCGCCGCGAGGTTGAGGCGAAACCGCGGCGCGACTATGGCGCACACCAGTGGGGAGAGGCCGGCGTCTTTAATCCACAGCATGCAGGCCCCGAGCCTCGAGCGACGCCCAGATATCCTCAGCCGTCTCAGCAAAGCCGAACAGCTCGAGGTCCTGGGGCGAAATCATCCCCTGTTCGGCCAGGGCGTCGAAATTGATCACGCGGCGCCAATAGTCCGGATCGCAGAGCACGATCGGGATGGGGGGGCTCTTCTGGGTCTGCCGCAGGGTGAGCAGTTCGAAGAGCTCGTCCAGGGTGCCGAAACCGCCGGGAAAGATCACCAGCCCACTGGCCCGCATGGCCAGATGCATCTTCCGCATGGCGAAGTAGTGGAACTGAAAGGTCAATTCCGGGGTGGAGTAGGGGTTGGGAACCTGCTCATGGGGCAGGGTGATGTTGAACCCGATCGAGGGGGCGCCAGCTTCATAGGCCCCACGATTGGCCGCCTCCATCACCCCCGGCCCACCGCCGGTGGCGATCACATTGTGCCGGCCCTCTCGCCCGTTGAGCAGGGCGCCTCCAACCTCTGAAGCGAGGCGGCCAAACCGTCGTGCTGTCTCGTACCAGTGGGCCTGACGGCCAGGCCCATCTGGCGCCACCCGGGCGCTGCCGAAGACCACAATGGTGGATACAACACCCCAGGCTCTCAAAGCCTCCTCAGCCTTGGCGAACTCCAGCAGAAAGCGAACGCCGCGCATGGAGTCGCCCAACAGGAAGTCCTGATCTAGAGCGGCCAGACGATAGGAGGGCGAGTTGAGCTGACGGGCGACGTCGGGGGGCGAGCTGGCGGTGTGTGACATGATCCAAGCCTGCCGGAATCCCCAGGTGCGGTCTATTGGGCGAGGAGGGTGAACCCCACGCGGGATAGACATTGGGTACCGATGTTCACCCTAAGGGTGCAAAATTCCCTTGAATCGGCGGCGATTGGACCATTTGCTCAGGTGACACCGGCGCATGCCCTTGGCAGTGTCGAAAGCTGATTCCCAACCTGGAGCCATCCATGAACACCTCCGACATCATCGATCGCGTCGCCGCGGCCGACGACAAGCTGACCAAGGCGCAGGCCAAGCAGATCGTGGACGGCGTTTTCGCCGCGATTCGCGACGCCGCCATCAGCGGCGAGGAAGTGTCCCTGCCGGGCTTCGGCAAGTTCAAGGTGCAGAACAAGCCGGCGCGCACGGGCCGCAACCCCCAGACCGGCGAAGCCGTCCAGATCGCCGCCTCCAAGAAGGTGTCGTTCCAGCCGGCCAAGGCCCTCAAGGACGCCGTCAACGGCTAAGGCCGCGCTAGAGCCCTTTCCGATCTGATTGCTTCAATCAGATCGGATAAAAAGGGCTCTAAATCATAAAGTTAGAGCATTTTTCGATCCGATAACCGCATCACACTTATCGGAAAATGCTCTAGAAC
>DJWR01000232.1:0-6479 GCA_002441055.1 Caulobacteraceae bacterium UBA6225
CGATTTCATCCGATGGTGGTGGATTTCACGCAGGGCCTCGTCTAGCGAATTGAAACGGCCATTGATGGAGGACGGACATGGACAGGCGCGTTCGCAAGGCGGTGCTGCCAGTGGCGGGACTGGGGACGCGGGTTCTGCCCGGGGCCAAGACCACGCCGAAGAATATGCTCAATGTCTTTGACCGGCCAATCCTGTCCTATGTGATTGAAGAGGGCCGCGCGGCTGGCATCGAACACTTCGTCTTCATCGTCGGCCGTGGCCAGGGCGCGATCGAGGACTATTTCGACGCCTCGCCCGAAATCGAAACCGCCCTGGAGGCCAAGGGCAAGGCTGACATCCTGGCCGAGGTGCGCCGCGACCTGCCCAAGCCTGGCCAGATGAGCTTCGTGCGCCAGATGGCGCCCCTGGGCCTTGGCCATGCGGTCTGGTGCGCCCGCGACATCATCGGCGATGAGCCCTTCGCCGTCATGCTGCCGGACATGCTGATGGCGGCCGAACCCGCGGCGCTCGTCCAGGCGGTCAGCGCCCACGATCAGGTGGGGGGCAACATCATCGTGGTGGAGCCAGCGCCCGAAGGCGAGGCCCACAAGTACGGCATTGTCGATCTGGAGCGTCAGGCTGGCCGCCTGAACCGCATGCGCGGCATGGTCGAAAAGCCGGCGCCGGGAACCGAGCCCTCCAACCTGTTCATCAGCGGCCGCTATGTCCTGCAGCCGGAAATCTTCCCGCTGCTGGAAAAGCAGGGAAAGGGCGCCGGCGGCGAAATCCAGCTGACCGACGCCATGGCCGAGCTGATGAAGGTGCAGCCCTTCCACGCCCTGGAGTACGAGGGTGTGACCTATGACTGCGGCGACAAGATTGGGCTGCTGCGGGCCAATGTGGCCTTCGCCCTGCGCCACCCGACCCTGGGGGCCGATGCGCGGACCGCGGTCAGCGCCCTGCTCTAGTCAGGGCGATATGTGCGCTGAGCCGCGATAGTTCTGGCGCATTCCCGCGCTCAGCGCTTCCCCAATGCTCCGGCGTTTGTTAGCCGTGGCGCAGGTAAAGTCCTGCACGGATCGGAGCGACGATGCGCGTACTCATTCTCGGCGGAGATGGCTTTTGCGGGTGGCCCACGGCCCTCCACCTCTCAGCCCGCGGTCACGAGGTGGCCATCGTCGACAACCTTTCCAGGCGCCGGATCGACGGCGAGCTGGGAGTCCAGTCCCTGACCCCGGTCCGGGACATCCAGGAGCGGATCGCCGCCTGGAAAGAAGTGTCGGGCCACGAGATCGGCTTCCACGACATCACCGTGGGCAAGGACTATGACGCCCTGCTGGACCTGCTGAAGACCTGGCGGCCGGACTCCATCGTCCATTTCGCCGAGCAGCGGGCCGCGCCCTATTCCATGAAGTCGGCCAAGCACAAGCGCTACACGGTCGACAACAATCTGAACGCCACCAACGACGTGCTGGCGGCCATCGTCGATTCCGGTCTCGACATCCATCTGGCGCACCTGGGCACCATGGGCGTCTATGGCTATGGCACCGCTGGCGCGGCGATCCCCGAGGGTTATCTGACCGTCAAGATCGAGACCCCGGAAGGCTGGGTGGAGCGGGAAATCCTCTATCCGGCCAATCCGGGGTCGATCTATCACATGACCAAGACCCAGGACGCCCTGCTCTTCCAGTTCTACGCCAAGAACGACCACCTGCGGATCACCGACCTGCACCAGGGCATCGTCTGGGGCACCCAGACGCAGGAGACCCGCAAGGATGAGCGGCTGATCAACCGGTTCGACTATGACGGCGACTACGGCACGGTGCTGAACCGCTTCCTGATGCAGTCGGCGGTGGGTTATCCGCTGACAGTGCACGGCGCCGGCGGCCAGACCCGGGCCTTCATCCACATCCAGGATACTGTGCGCTGCGTGGAGCTGGCCCTGGCCCACCCGCCCGAGCGCGGTGAGCGAGTCAAGGTGATGAACCAGATGACCGAGACCTGGCGGGTCCGCGACCTGGCCCAGATGATCGCCCGCCTGACCCAGGCCGAGGTCGCCCACCTGCCCAATCCCCGGGCCGAGGCCGACGAGAACGACTTGGTGGTCGAAAACAAGTGCCTGCTGGACTATGGGCTGAACCCCATCCGGCTGGAGGATGGGCTGCTGATGGAAGTGGCCGAAATCGCCCGGGCCTATGCCAGCCGCGCCGATCTGAGCAAAATCCCCTGCGAGTCCCATTGGAACGCCGAGCGGGCGGCCGCAGCCAACGCTTCAGACAAGGCCGTGGCCGCCGAATAGGGGGCCAGGCCCATGCGGCTTTTCACCTTCGGCTACGGGTTTTCGGCCGCCGCCCTTGGTGCGCTGCTGAAGGCTGAGGGGTGGAGCCTGGCGGCGTCCTACCGACGCGCCGAGGACCGCGATCGACTGGCAGGCCTCGGGGTAGAGCCCGTCTCGGTTCACGATCCCGGCGGCCTGGCGGCGCAGCTGAAGGCGGCTGACGCGGTGCTGGTCACCGCAGCGCCAGACGCCGAGGGCTGTCCTGGCCTTCGCACCCTGGTTCCAGCCATGGCCCGGGGCGGGGCCTTTCCGGACTGGCTGGGCTATCTCTCCACCACCGGAGTCTATGGGGACCGCCAGGGCGGCTGGGCGTTCGAGTCGAGCCGGCTGGCCGCCCAGTCGATGGAGGGCGCCCGCCGGGTGGCCGCCGAGCGGGACTGGCTGGATGTGGGCAAGGGCATGGGCCTGACCACCACCGTCTTCCGTCTGCCCGGCATCTATGGCCCAGGGCGATCGACCTTTGATCGTCTGCGGAGCGGTCGGGCCAAGCGGATCACCGCGCCGGGCCAGGTCTTTTCCCGCATCCATGTGGATGATCTGGCGGCCGGGCTGGCCGCCTCCATCGCCAGGCCCCGAGCCGGCGGGATCTACAATCTCTGCGACGATGCGCCAGCCCCCAACAGCGAGGTCGTGGCCTATGCGGCGCAGTTGCTGGGGCTTCCCGTTCCGCCGGAAATCCCGGTGGCGGAGGCCAAACTGGCCGGGCCAGCCCAGCGGTTCTATGCCGAGAGCAAGCGGGTCTCCAACGCCCTGGCCAAGGCGGAGCTGGGCTGGCGGCCGTCCTATCCGACCTATCGCGAGGGCTTGGCGGCCATCCTTCAGGCCGGGGGCTGAACCAGCTCCTCCACCGCCGCGATCAGCCTGCTGAGGTCCTGCGGCCGGGACAGGCGATGGTCGCCATCCTTGATCAGCTGGAACACCACATCGGCGCCGTTGATCGCCTGGACCAGTTCCAGGGCGTGGCGCCAGGGAACGTCGGCGTCCGCGCCGCCCTGGAGGATGCGCACCGGCGCAGTGATCGGCACAGGTCCAGGCAGGATCGACCAGCGGTCGCCGTCTTCGAGCAGGGTGCGGGTGATCGGATAGGGATCGCCATAGTCGGACGGGCGCATCCAGACGCCGGTCGCCTCAAGGGAGCGACGCGCCGAAGCATCAATCTCCGGCCCCATCAGCTTTTCGGTGAAGTCCGGGGCCGGAGCGACCAGCACCAGCCCGCGCACCTGGTCTGGCCGCACCATGGCCGCCAGGCAGGCGATCCAGCCGCCCATGGACGACCCCACCGGCACGACAGGCCCTGACGCCAGCTCGTCCAGGACGGCGAGGGCGTCCTCCCGCCAGCGGGTGATCGTGCCCGCCGCGAAGTCGCCCCCTGACTCCCCGTGACCAAAATAGTCGAACCGCACATAGGCCTGGCCGGTCTCCAGGGCCCATTGGGCCAGGGCCTCGGCCTTGGTTCCAGACATGTCGGAGCGAAACCCCCCCATCCAGACCACAGTGGGGCCACGGCCGGCGATCCGCCGCCAGGCCAGGCCTGTCCCATCGGGGCGGCGCAGTAGTCCTGTTTCTTCGCGCATAGGCCTCCTATAGCGGCCTGGACGCCGCCATCCCAGGCCGACTGGGGTTTACCGAAGCGTGTTCTGCGGTATGCAGGGCCCCGTGACATTGCCCCCGGACTTCACGCTTCTGCAGGTCGTGCCCGAGCTCGACACGGGCGGGGCCGAGCAGACCACGATCGATATCGCCCATGCGGTGGTGCGCAGCGGCGGTAAGGCCCTGGTGGCCACCCGCGGCGGGCGCATGACCGCGCGCCTGGCATCGGACGGCGGGCGGCTGGCCCAGATGCCGGTCCAGACCAAGAACCCTCTGGTCATGCTGGGCAACGCCGCGCGGCTGGTGGACCTGATCCGCCGCGAGGGCGTCAGCCTGGTCCATGCCAGGTCCCGGGCGCCGGCGTTTTCGGCCCTGTGGGCGGCGCAGGCCACCGGAACCCCCTTCGTGGCCACCTATCATGGGGTCTATAACGCCCGCAGCCGCCTGAAGCGTTGGTACAATGCGGTCATGACCCGCGGGGACCTTGTGATCGCCAATTCCGACTTCACCCGCGACCATGTACTGGCCGAACACAACCTCGACCCCGACAGGATCGTCAGCATACCCCGCGGCGTGGACCTGGAGCGGTTCAACCCCAACTGGGTAGGCCCCGAGCGTGTGACCGCCCTGCGGCGCGCCTGGAACATCCCGGTCGATCCTGGCCTCACCACCCTCCTGCTCGCCGCGCGTCTGACGCGGATCAAGGGGCATGGGACCGTCATCGCCGCGGCCGCCGCGCTCAAGGCCCAGGGCCGGGACGCCTTCCGCATTCTGATGGTTGGCGACGACCAGGGCCGAAGCGCCTATCGCGCCGAATTGGCCGCGCAGATCGCAGCAGCCGGTCTGGAGGATCAGATCTTCCTGGTGGGCCATTGTGACGACATGCCCGCGGCCTACCTGCTGGCCGATGTGGCGATCCTGCCGTCCATCGTGCCGGAGTCCTTCGGGCGCACGGCGGTGGAGCCCCAGGTCATGGGCAGGCCCGTCGTGGCCTCTCAGCTGGGCGGCATGACCGAGACGGTGGTTCCGGGCGAGACTGGCTGGCTGGCGGCGCCCGGAGACGTGGACGCCTGGACCACCGCCCTTGGCCGGGCCATGGAGGCTGGGCCAGCGCGGCTGCAGGCCATGGGGCTGGTCGCCGCCAACAGGGCCCGCAGGCTCTACTCCGTCGACGCCATGTGCGCAGCCACCCTGCAAGCCTATGAACGAGTCCTGGGAGACCGGACCTGATGGCGCCCCGCGAGATCAAAAAGATCCTGGTGATCAAGTTGTCGGCCATGGGGGACTTCATCCTCGCCCTGGCGGCGGCCAAGCAGATCCGTCAGGCCCATCCCAAGGCGCGGATCACCCTTTTGACCACCCCGCCGTTTGAGGGGCTGGCCAAGCTTTGCCCCTATTTCAACGCCGTGGAGACTGACGGCCGGCCCGATGGGCTAGGCGAGTGGCTGGCCCTGGTGGGCCGGCTGCGCAAGGCGAAGTATGACCGGGTCTATGATCTGCAGACCTCTTCCCGCTCGAGCATGATCTTCCACGGCTTGCGGCCGTTCCCCCCGGAGTGGTCAGGGGTGGCCGCAGGTTGCGCCCTGCCGCATCGCAATCCGAAGCGCGACCGCATGCACACCCTCGAACGCCATGCCGACCAGCTGAAGGCCGCCGGCATCTGGCCGAATGCGCCCACCGAGCCTGGCACGGCGCCGGGCCCTGATGTCGCCTGGATCCTGCGCAAGGCCGAAGCGCCCCGCCCGGTGGCCGGGGGCATCGAGCCGCGGCCCTATGTGCTGATGGCGCCGGGGGGGTCGGCCCATCGCCCCGAAAAACGCTGGCCGGTGGAGCACTATGGCGAGTTGGCCCGCATCCTCTATGGCGCCGGCTTTGATATCGTCATCATCGGGGGTCCGCAGGAAAGCGCCATGGCCCGGGCGATCCAGCGCAGCGTCGGCAAGGCCCGCGACCTGACCGGCCGCACGGACCTGGCGCGAATCGCCATGCTCGGCGCCCGCGCCGCCCTGGTGGTCGGCAACGACACAGGCCCGGTCCATCTGGCCGCCGCCGCAGGACCGCCGACCATCGTGCTGTTCTCCAAGGCCTCCGACCCGATCCTGTCGGCGCCCCGAGGGCATGTGGCGGTGTTGCAGTCCGACAATCTGGCTGACATGCCCGTCGCCCAGGTGCTGCAGGCCGCCCGCGCCCTGGCCCGGTTTCCCGATGGGTCGAATGCTTGATCGCCTGCGGGCGCTTCGTCATATAGTCTAGCGATCGGTCGGCGCGTCCGCGCGCCTGCGACATTCATTGAAACAGACTCAGGAGCTTTGCCTATTCGCCGCCCCATGCAGGCGCCGCCCCAGAAGGAAGGGCCGCGCATCAACGAGGACATCCGCGTTCCGCGCGTCCTGCTGATCGATCAGCAGGGCGAGAAGCAGGGCGTCATGCCCACGTCGTCGGCGCTGGAAGCCGCCGCGGAAGCCGGCCTCGATCTGGTCGAGATCGTGCCCAACGCGGATCCGCCCGTTTGCAAGATCCTGGACTATGGCAAGTTCAAGTTCCAGGAACAGAAGAAGAAGAACGAGGCGCG
>DJWR01000232.1:6535-10186 GCA_002441055.1 Caulobacteraceae bacterium UBA6225
CTGGCGCACCCGGAACTGGGCATGAAGCTGCTACAGAAGGTCAAGGCTGACTTCGAAGAGGTCGCCAAGGTCGAGTACGAGCCTCGCATGGAGGGCCGCCAGATGATCATGATCCTGGCGCCCCGCTAAGGGCGGTCATAGGCTGAACACAGGAAGGGCCGGTGGCGACGCCGGCCCTTTTTTGACGCCCGCGTCAGACGCGGGGAGCGGGGCTGACGCGGGTCTCAGAAAATCTAGTTATGAGGGGCCTTGCCGGACTCCCGGCCTGCGCCTAACACCGGCTCATGTCGAACACTGCGCCTGGCGCGGCGACTCCGTCCGCTCTGGCTGCGCCGTCGCTGATCGCCGTCATCTTTATCAATATGCTGGGCTTCGGGATCATCGTTCCGTTGTTGCCCTTCTACGCCAAGTCGTTCGACGCCCCGGCCTGGCAGATTGCGCTGATCTTTTCGGCCTATTCGGCGGGCGCCTTCTTCGGTGAGCCCTTCTGGGGCCGGCTGTCGGACCGCTATGGCCGCAAGCCGATCCTGATCAGCACTATCGCCGGCAACTGCCTCTGCTATCTGGCGCTCGCCTTCGCCCCCAATGTGTGGATCGCCCTGCTGGTGCGCTTCCTGGGGGGCCTGGCCAGCGGCAACGGCTCGGTGATCCAGGGCTATATCGCCGACGTCACCCCGCCAGAGAAGCGCGCCCGGCGCATGTCGCACATGGGCGCGGCCTGGAATGTCGGCCTGATCGTCGGCCCTTCGGTGGGCGGGATCTTCGCCCACCCTGAGGCAGGTCCCCTGGGCTTCCGTCTGCCCCTGCTCATCGCCTCGGGTCTGGCGGCGGCCTCGGCCCTGTCGATTCTGGTCTTCATCCGCGAAAGCCGCGCCCGCCAGGAGGTGTTCGAGCACCAGCCCAGCCGCTGGTCGGCCATTGGCGAGGCGGTGCGTCATCCGGTGGTCGGGCGGCTGATGCTGCTGACCTTCATGGTCGGTTTCGCCTTCACCGGGGTTGAGTCCATCTTCGGTCTCTGGACCCAGGCCAGGTTCGACTGGGGCCCGCGGGAGATCGGCGTCTGCTTCGCCTTTGTCGGCGTCTGCGCGGCGACCACCCAGATGTTCATCACGGGACGGCTCTCTGAACGGTACGGTGAAGGGCCCATGCTGGCGGTGGGCATGGCGCTCACGCTGGTCAGCGCGCTGGCCCAGCCCTTCGCCCCCAACGGCGCTGTGGTCATCGCCCTGATGTGCACGATGGCGGTGGGGCAGTCGGTGGCCTTCCCCAATGTCAGCGCGCTCATCTCCCGCACCGCCGACCCCCACCGCACCGGTCAGATCCTGGGACTCAACAACGCCATGGGGGCGCTGGCCCGGGTGGTCGGTCCCTTCTGCGCGGGCCTGGCCTTCGCCGGCATCTCCATCAGCGGCCCCTTCTTCATCGCCGCCCTGATGCTGGCGCCGGCCATCTGGCTGGCCCTGGCCGCCAGCCGGCGGGCGCCGGCCATCGAGGCGGAGATCGAGGCCGCCCCTGAGGCCGAGGCCAGTCGGCCGTGACCGAAGCCGCGCCCAGGGAAGACCCGAGGGCGCTGATCGTCCTTCTGTCAGTCATCTTCCTGAACATGGCCGGCTTTGGCCTGGTCATTCCGTTACTGCCCTTCTTTGGCCAGGCCTTCGACGCCCCGGCCTGGCAGATCACCCTGATGTTCTCGGCCTTCTCCGTGGGCCAGTTCCTGGGCGAACCCTTCTGGGGGAAGCTGTCGGACCGCCTGGGTCGGCGACCTGTCCTGATCCTGACCACCGTCGGCGGGGCGCTCAGCTATGTGGCCCTGGCCCTGGCCCCTGGCATCTGGACGGCGCTCGCCGTGCGGCTGGTCAGCGGCTTTCTGTCGGGGAACATCTCGACCCTGCAGGGCTATCTGGCCGACATCACCCCGCCCCAGCAGCGGGCCGGGCGCATGGGCGTCATGGGATCGGCCTTCTCCCTGGGCTTCATGGTGGGGCCAGCCCTCGGGGGGTTGCTGGCCCGCCCGGAACTGGGCCCGACCGGCTTTCAGATCCCCCTCTATGTGGCCGCCGCCTTTGGAATGGCCTCGGCGCTCGGGGTCTTTCTGTTCATGCGCGAGACCATTGTCCCGCAGGCCAAGGGCGCAGTGCGGCCGCCAGCCCCGCCCCGGGGGGCGGTCCTGCGGGAGGTCCTGGCCGATCCAGTGATCCTGCGGGTCTTCCTGATCAGCTTCGTGACCATTTCGGGCTTCGCCGGGATCGAGGCGACCTACGGCCTCTGGACCGAGGTGCGGTTCGGCTGGGGCCCGCGGGAGATCGGCCTGGCCTTCATGCTGGCTGGCGTGATCGGCGTGGTGGCGCAGGGATCGCTCACCGGCATGCTCGTGCGCCGCTATGGCGAGGGTCGGGTCCTGCTGGCGGGGCTGTGCCTGATGTTCGTCGGCATGGTGACCCAGTTCGCCGCCATCGGCTGGCCCATGGCGGTGATCGGCCTGGCCATTGTGGTGTTCGGCCAGTCGATCACCTTCCCCAATCTGGTGGCGCTGATCTCCATGGCCACCCCGCCGGAGCGGCAGGGGGAGGTGCTGGGCCTGAACATGTCCAACAGCGCGCTGGCCCGCATTGGCGGGCCGGTCCTGGCGGGCCAGCTCTTCTCCCTGGTGGCGCCGGGGGCGCCCTTTGCGCTCACGGCCCTGCTGATCTTGCCCGCCATCTGGCTGTGCCTGCAGATCATGGCCAGGGTCACTGATCGCCGGGCCTGATCAGAGGCTCGCGCGACGGGCGCGGACTTGCCTTTTGTCCGGGCTTGGCGTAAGCACCCGCCCCTTCGGAGCCGTCTGGCCAACAGGCATGCCAGGACGGCTCATCAATACGCCAGAGGACGGGGCGCCTGGCGCTCCGCAAGTGAAATGCCGAAACTGAAGACGAAGTCAGGCGCCAAAAAGCGCTTCAAGCTGACGGCGACGGGCAAGATCAAGGCCGGCGTCGCAGGCAAGCGCCACCGGCTCATCAGCCATAACAGCAAGTACATCCGCCAGAACCGCGGCACCAAGGTCATGAGCGCGGCCGACGCCCGCATCATCAAGACCTTCCTGCCCTACGGCCTGTGATCGGGAGCACATAAGATATGGCACGCGTTAAACGCGGTGTGGTCGCCCACGCCCGACACAAAAAAGTTCTCGAGCAGGCCAAGGGCTTCTATGGCCGCCGCAAGAACACCATCCGGACCGCCAAGGCCGCCGTCGACAAGGCCGGCCAGTACGCCTATCGCGACCGCAAGGTTCGCAAGCGTAACTTCCGCTCGCTGTGGATCCAGCGGATCAACGCCGCAGCGCGTCTGGAAGGCATGACCTATTCGACCTTTATCTTTGGCCTCGACAAGGCCGGGATCGAGATGGATCGTAAGGTGCTGGCCGATATCGCCGGCAACGATCCGATCGGTTTCAAGGCCATCGCCGACAAGGTTCGCGCCGCGCTGGCTTAAGGATTGCGGCGGGCTTACAGGCCCGTCTCCGATCTCACTGAAAAGCCCTCCGGCGTCGCCGTCGGAGGGCTTTTTGCTGCGCGCCCTTCCCGCCGATACGACCACGCGATAGAGCACCCAGGCCATGACCGATCTGAACACCCTGAAGACCGACCTGATCGCCCAGGTGGACGCCGCGCC
>DJWR01000232.1:10209-16204 GCA_002441055.1 Caulobacteraceae bacterium UBA6225
GCAAGGCTCGCCGAACGCAAGGCGCAGATGGAGGCCGCCGAGCTGGACCGGCGCCTGGCCGCCGAAAGCGTCGACCTGTCCCTGCCCGCCCCGCCGCGGCGCCGGGGCAGCGTTCATCCCACCATGCAGGTGATGGACGAGATGGTCTCGATCTTCGCCGAGATGGGCTTCTCGGTGGCCGAGGGGCCGGACATCGAGACCGACTTCAACAACTTCACCGCGCTCAACTTCCCGCCCAAGCACCCGGCGCGGGAGATGCACGACACCTTCTTCATGGCGCCCGACGAAGCCGGCGAACGCAAGGTGCTGCGCACCCACACCAGCCCTGTGCAGGTGCGGGTGATGCGCCAGATCAATGAGAAGGTCCCGGCCTGGGTGGCCACCGGCCAGGAGCCGCCGATCCGCGTGGTCGTGCCCGGGCGCACCTATCGCTGCGACTCCGACGCCACCCACACGCCCATGTTCCACCAGATGGAGGGCCTGGTGATCGACAAGGCGGTCCATATGGGCCACCTGAAATGGACCCTGGAGACCTTCATCTCGCGGTTCTTCGAGACCGAGGGCGTGGTCAGCCGCTTCCGCCCGCACCACTTCCCCTTCACCGAGCCGTCGGCCGAGATGGACGTCCAGTGCGACCGCTCCGGCGGCGACATCAAGATCGGTCAGGGGACCGACTGGCTGGAGGTAGTGGGCTGCGGGATGGTGCATCCCAATGTGCTGCGCAACTGCGGCCTGGATCCTGAGGTCTGGCAGGGCTTCGCCTTCGGCTTCGGTGTCGACCGTCTGGGCATGCTGAAATACGGCATGCCGGATCTGCGCGACATGTTCGCCGGCGACGCCCGCTGGCTCGGCCACTACGGCTTCTCGCCCTTCGCCATGCCCAACCCGGCTACGGGCTTGAGCTGATCTGCATTCGAGGCGTTCCCAAGACCGGACGCCACCCTCCGGCGCAAGCGCGAAGCCAAGTTCGCCGCTTGCCCAGCCCCCTCGCAGGAGGGGACGGACCTGACGAGCTGACACGATGAAGTTCACCCTTTCCTGGCTCAAGGAACACCTGGACACCCAGGCCACCGTCGATCAGGTGGTCGAGGCCATGACCATGGCCGGCCTGGAGGTCGAGCATGTGGAGAACCCAGCGGCCAAGCTGGCGGCCTTCTCCGTGGCCAAGATCGTCGAGGCGGTGCAGCACCCCAATGCCGACCGCCTGCGGGTGTGTCAGGTGGACACCAAGGACGGCCGCAAGGAGATCGTCTGCGGCGCCCCGAACGCGCGGCCTGGCCTGACCACCATCTATGCGCCGCTGGGCGCCTATGTGCCGGGCTCCGGCATCACCCTGGAGGCGCGCCCCGTGCGCGGCGTGGTCTCCAACGGTATGCTGTGTTCGGCCTCAGAGCTTGAGACCGCCGAAGAGTCCGACGGGATCATGGAGCTGCCCGAGAGCCTCGTTGTCGGGACCTCGGCCGCCGAGGCGCTCGGCCTGGAAGCGGTCATTGATTTCGAGGTGACCCCGAACCGCCCCGACTGGCTGGGCGTCGCCGGCATCGCCCGGGACCTGGCGGCGGCGGGCCTTGGCAAGCTGAAGGACCTCTCGGTCGCCCCGGCGAAGGGCGCCTTCCCCTGCCCGGTGTCGATCCGCCTCGACAACCCCGAAGCCTGCCCGGTCTTCGCCGGACGCCTGATCCGCGGCGTGAAGAATGGCCCTTCGCCGGCTTGGCTGCAGCAGAAGCTGGTCTCTGTCGGCCTGCGCCCGATCAACACCCTGGTCGATATCACCAACCTGATCTCATACGACCGCGCCCGGCCGCTGCACGTCTATGACCGGGCCAAGCTGGTGGGTGATGTGATCGTGGCCCGCCTGGGCGTCGGTCGGGATGCGAGCGCGCCGTCCCACGCCGATGAGGCGACGCCCGCCGAGCACCATGACGAGCAGCTGATCGCCCTGGACGGCAAAACCTATGACCTGACCTCAGAGATGTGCGTCATCGCTGATGCGGCCGGCGAGCGCCCGGTGGGCCTGGGCGGGGTCATGGGCGGCGAGAGCACCGGCTGTTCGGAGGACACCACCGACGTCTTCGTCGAGAGCGCCTGGTTCGATCCGATCCGCACCGCCCAGACCGGCCGCACCACCGGCATCACGTCGGACGCCCAGTATCGCTTCGCCCGGGGCGTTGATCCCGGCTTCGTGGTCGATGGGCTGGAGCTGGCCACCAAGCTGATCCTGGAACTGTGCGGCGGCGAGGCGTCCGACGTCGTTGTGGCCGGGGAAGCGCCCGCCGCGCCCGGCCCCATCGCCTTTGACCGCACCTATGTGCGCCAGCTCACCGGCTTGACCCTGACCGACGGGCGTATCGACCAGATTCTGCAAGACCTGGGCTTCGCCGTGGACGGCGGCCAGGTCACCCCGCCCACCTGGCGGCGCGACGTCGAGGGCCGGGCCGACCTGGTCGAAGAGGTCGCCCGGATCGAGGGCTATGGCGCCTTGCCCATCGAGCCCCTGCCCGAGATGCCCCGGCCCGCCGGCGGCGTGCTGAGCGTGCGCCAGGGTCGGATGCGGACCGCCCGCCGGGCCATGGCGGCCATGGGCTATGCCGAGACCATCAGCTGGAGCTTCCTGCCGCGCAGCGCCGCACGTCTGTTCGGCGGCGGCGACGACGCCTTGATGATCGCCAACCCGATCTCAGCCGACCTGGACTGCATGCGGCCCTCGGTTCTGCCCAACCTGGTGGAGGCGGCCGGCCGCAACGCCCGCAAGGGCTTCGCTGATGTCGCCCTGTTCGAGATCGGCCCCATCTACCGCGGCGACCAGCCGGCTGATCAGTCGGCGGTGGTGGCGGGTCTGATCGCCCCCCATGCGCCCCGGCGCTGGGACGGCGGCGGCGATGATCCGCTGTTCGCGCTCAAGGCCGACCTGATGGCCCTGCTGGAGGAGCTGGGGGCGCCGGCCCTGCAGACCGCCCAGGGTTCAAGCTCGGCCTGGTGGCATCCGGGTCGCTCGGCTCGCCTGCAGCTGGGCCCCAAGACGGTTATCGCTGAGTTCGGCGAACTCCACCCCCAGGTGCTGAAGGCCCTGGACGTGGCTGGGCCGATCCTGGCCTTCGAGCTCAATGTCGACGCCCTGCCCGAGGGCAAGCGTAAGGCGGTGAAGACCAAGGCCGCCCTGTCGCTCTCGCCCCACATGCCGCTGACCCGTGACTTCGCCTTCGTTGTGGAGGAAGCCGTGGCGGCGGGCGACCTGATCAAGGCAGTGGCTGGCGCCGACAAGGCGTTGATCGCCCAGGCCCGCGTGTTCGACGTCTATCGTGGTCCTGGCCTTGGCGAGGGCGTGAAGTCCCTGGCCGTGGAGATCCTGGTCCAGCCGCAGGATCACACCCTGGGCGAGGCCGAGATCGAGCAGCTGTCGGCCAAGGTGGTGGCCGCTGCGGCCAAGGCCGTGGGCGCGAAGCTGCGGAGCTAGGGTTTAGGGCGCGGCGATGGCCGCGCCCGCCAAACTCTAGAACGGAAACAGGTTCCGCCGGCGGCTATAGGCCAGGTAGCCGATGTTGGCGCCCAGGCGCAGGCCGACGCCGGCCCGGATCGGGGCCAGGATGATGTCGCTGGCCTTCTGATAGTTCACGCCAAGACCGCCCACGAGATAGGCCGAGCCCTCTACGCCGGGGAAGCGCTGATAGATGGCGTCCGGATAATGCAGGTTGTAGCAGAGGGTGAAGACCCGGCTGGCGTTGGCGCCCAGGTCCCAGCCGATGGAGGGTCCCTGCCAGAAGACCTCCTGGGTCTGGCGGTTCTTCATGTAGAGCAGGCCGCGGCCATAGCGGGCCCCGATGCTGATGGCGGCTGAGCCCTCCTCGCCGGCGATATAGCCGGTGGGGCTGCCATTCTCGGCGAAGACGCGCTCGATCGCTCCGCCGGCGGCTTCAGCCGTGACGCCGAGGAAGTCGGAGACATCACGGACGATTTCGTCGCGGGAATAGGTGGCGGCCTGTTGGGCCTCCACAGGGAAGTTCGGGTCCTGCTCGGGCGGGGACGCCCCTTGAGGGGTCGGTTGGGCCGTGGCGCAGCCGGCGATGCCAGCCGAGCCGGCCGCCGCCAGTCCCCCTACGATCAGCTTGCGACGGTCCATGTGGATTCTCTCCTGATGACGTTGGGATCGTCCCGTCTCTCGAAGGCATGAATGGGGCAGCTTGGCTTAATGTCTGATTAAGCATGTTGGTCTGCGAGCTTCAGGGCCGGTTGGCGTCAGCTGCTGCGAGATAGATGGGATTGGAGAGCGCCAGCAGCGCCCCATCGAGATCCCGCAGTTCCACCCGCAGCCACCCCGTCCGGCCCTCGCTGCGGCGGGTGAAGGCCACCGTCGCCTCTGGACCCACAGCGACAGGCAGGACCTCGACGGCGCCGCCGGGCTCGACCACGTGAAGGCGGGCGGCGGGCGCGCCGGCGATGGTCGCGCGGAAGGCGATCATCTGGCCGGGTGAGGCGGCGATCTGACCGCCCATCACGGCGCTGGCCCCCTCCGCTTGCGCCTCCAGGTCGAAGGCCGCCAAACCCGGATGGGTGAGGTCGATGAAGGCGCGGCCTGCGCGCACCCCTCCCATCAGGTCGCCCTGGGACAGGCGCTCAGCCCAGATCACCGTGGCGGGCCGACCAAGGGCGCCTGCCGCCTCGACGGGACGGTCGGGATCATGGCTGTCGCTGCCGGCGATGGCGGTGATCTGGTGGCCCTGATCCAGCAGATCCTCCCAGAAGCCGATCCCGCTGAGCGGCGACTCCGCCCGCCCGTCGAAGGCGGCGATGGCTCCGCCGTTCAGAACCTCGATGGCGTCCACCGAAGACCAGTCGATATCGCCGCGCCAGCCGCAGCCCATGCAGGCCTCCCCAGACGGCATACGCGGGTGGTTGATCGAGACGACGGCGCCAAGGTTGGTGGCCCGCGCCAACACAGCGTCCAGGTCTTCCGCCCCGGGCGATCCCAGGCGGAACTCCAGGGGCGCGGCCAGGCCGAAGAGATTGGCGTGACCCTGGAATGTGGTCAGTTCCCGGCCAGGGATCAGCAGGATGTCGTCGAAATAGGGCTGCAGTTCCCGCAGGCCCTGGGCGTGCGAGGCGGCGTTGTGTTCGGTGAGCGCCACGAAATCCAGGCCCCGCGCCGCCGCCGTCTCGACAACCTTGAACAGGGGACAGGGTATGCGCTCCCCCCGCCGGCTGCGGCAGGTCCCGTCGCTGTGGCCGGAATGGACGTGCAGATCGCCGCGCCACCATTTCGGTCCCGCCGCAAGGGGGGCGTCCGACAGATCCGCAAAGGGCGCATCCTGTGGCTCCAGCCAGATCTGCGCCTGATAGGTGGTGGTCACGCCAGGGCGCAGATTGGGGACGCCCAAAACGAGGTTCCAGGTCCCGGCCGGGAGCGGGCCCGGGAGATAGGACGGTGTGGCGTCACTGGCCGAGATCGTGAACCGGTCCCGGGAACCCCCGCTCCACCCCCGGAAGCGCTCTGGATCACGCACCCCAAGATCGAGGGTCGTGCGCTCTTCGGCTCCATCGTGGCGGAAAACTACAGTGAGCCGACCGGTCCCGGCGGGCACGGCGAAGGGCAGCTCGACATAGGTTTCATGGTCGGCCCGAGTGAGTTGGCCCTCCAGGCGGAGGTCGGCCGGGCGTTCAGGGACAGGCGCAGCCATCGAAGGGCTGGCGAACGCCAGGGCCAGAAGACACGCGATCGCCGCCGTCAGTCGCACCACATCCGCCCCCCGTCGCGCAGGCTCACCGGAGAGCCCACGCCATCCTGGCAGGATCAGCGCGGTCTTAGAACTCTTCCCAGGTGTCGTCCCTGGCCTGGGGCGCCAGTTTCAGGGCCGCCGAGCCGCGGGTCTGGGGGCGGGCTTGTGGACGCGACAGGCGAGGCGGCGGGGCGGTTGGGCGGTGGGCGGGCGCGCTGCGGGTTTCTGCGCCGGCCACCGAGAAGCGGCTGATCAGCCGGGTCAGTTCGCCGGCGTCCTGGGCC
>DJWR01000163.1 GCA_002441055.1 Caulobacteraceae bacterium UBA6225
GCTGCTGGTCTATGCCTCGGCCTGGGTCAAGCAGCGCTGGCCCGATGTGTTTTGCGCCGCGCTCCTAAACAGCCAGCCCATGGGCTTCTACCAGCCCGCCCAGCTGGTCCGTGACGCCCGCGACCATGGGGTTGAGGTGCGCGGCCCCGACATTCTGGCCAGCGCCTGGGACTGCACCCTGGAGACCCCGGACGTCAGGGGCCGGCTGAAGGCGGTGCGCCTGGGGCTGCGCATGATCAAGGGCCTGAACCGTGAGGAGATGGAGCGCCTGATCGCCGCGCGGGCGGCTGGGGCCGACACCCTGCCGCAACTGGCCCGCCAGGCCCGCCTGTCGCAGCGCTCCCTGGAGCTGCTGGCCGAGGCCGACGCCTGCCGATCCCTTGGCCTCGACCGGCGTGCAGCGCTTTGGCTGGCCAAGGGTCTGACCGGCGAGGGCCGGGTGGAGGACACCGCCCCTCTGTTCGCCGACCGGGGGGGGCTGGGCGCGACGGAGGTCCAGGCCGACCTGCCCCTGATGAGTCTGCCCCACCAGGTGGCCGAGGACTACCGGACCACGCGCCTGTCCCTGAAGGCCCATCCCTGCGGCTTCTTCCGCCGGGGGCTGGCTGAGCGGGGCGCGGTTCCCGCCGCCCGGCTTGGTGCCCTGCGGCACGGGGCCAAGGTCTGCGTGGCGGGCCTCGTCCTGGTTCGCCAGCGCCCAGGCACGGCCAAGGGCGTCACCTTCGTCACCCTGGAGGATGAGACCGGACCGGCCAATCTGGTGATCTGGAAGGACGCCTTCGAGGCCAACCGCCGCCTGGTGATGACCTCGGCCTTCCTGCTGGTCCACGGCCGCCTGCAGAAGGCCGGCGAGGTGATCCATGTGGTCGCCGAGCGCTTCGAGGACCTGACCCCTCAGCTTTCCCGCCTGCGGGAGGACAAGGCCGAGATCCGCGCCGCCTCCAACGTCACCGGCCGCCTGATCCGCAGCCGGGATTTTCACTGAGGGGCGGCGCGGGCGCCCTTAATCGTAGTGACAAGAATTGACCTTCTCATTATTGTAACTACATATTTTAGGCCAAACCCATGGAGATCAGTTTCGACGCGCGCAAACGCGCCGACACCCTGGCCCACCGGGGTCTGGATTTCGCCGACGCCCTACAGGTCTTCGCCGGCCGACACCTGACTCTGAGGGACGACCGAAAAGACTATGGCGAGCCTCGCTTTCAGAGCGTCGGCTGGCTGAACGACCGGATGGTCATGGTGGTCTGGACGCCCCGGCCGCAGGCACGCCATGTGATGTCGATGAGAAAGTGCAATGACCGAGAGCAGCGACGCTACGCCCCATGGCTGGATTGATCCGGATGAGGCCGACGAATGGTCCGATGACGTCCTGGCCCGCGCCGAACTGCGGGACGGCGACAGGATCCTGCGCCCGGCCTCCGGCACCTTGACGCGGCGCGGCCGGCCGCCACTGGACAACCCCAAGCGGCAGGTCACCCTGCGGCTGGACGGCGATCTCCTCGACCGGCTTCGCGCTACGGGGCCCGGTTGGCAGAGCCGCATCAACGACCTTCTGCGCAAGGCGGTGGGCGTCTAGGGCCATCCGAACTCAACCCCCTTGACCCCGCCCGCCACGCCTCGTCTCCTCCCCTGCAAACGGGATGGAGACTTCAGGATGCGGGCTTGGATCATGGCGGCGGCCCTGGCGCTGGCCGCGACGCCGGCGGGCGCCGAGACGGTGCGGGTCAGCGTCGAAAGCGGGATTCTGGCCGGCGAGGCCACTGAGCGGGCGCGCATCTTCCGCAACATTCCTTACGCCGCCCCGCCGGTGGGGGCCCTGCGCTGGGCGCCGCCGCAGGCGCCCCAGCCCTGGACCGGAGCGCGGCCGGCGGTGGAGGCCGGTCCCTCCTGTCCCCAGCCCATGCGCGAGGACGGCGCCCCCAACGCCGGCGGCGCCAATGGACCGATGAGCGAGGACTGCCTTCAGCTCAATGTCTTCGCCCCCCTCTACCGGCCAGACGCCAAGCCCGCCCCGGTCATGGTCTGGATCCATGGCGGCTCGCACCGCACCGGCGCCGGCTGGGTCTATGACGGCCAGAACTTCGCCCGGGACGGGGTGGTGCTGGTGGCGATCAACTACCGGCTGGGGCCGCTCGGCTATTTCGCTCACCCCGCCCTGACCAGGGCGGCCCTAAGCATGAAAGGAGGCGCCAAGGCGCCCCTGGGCTCCTATGGGCTGATGGACCAGATCGCGGCCCTGAGGTGGGTTCAGCGCAATATCGCCGCCTTCGGGGGCGATCCGACCAATGTGACGGTCTTCGGCGAGTCGGCCGGGGGCATGAGCACGCTGGCCCTGCTGGCCGCGCCCCAGGCCAAGGGTCTGTTCCACAAGGCCATCGTTCAGTCCGGCGGCGGCTGGTTCGAGCCCGATAGCCTGGCGGCCCGGGAGAAGATCGGGATCACCGCCGCCGAAAAGCTCGGCCTGCCGGCCAAGGCCACGGTGGCCCAGCTGCGGGCCGTCCCGGTCGACACCCTGATCGAGACGGTGGACGGAGACTTTGGGCCCTTCCCCGATGGCCGGCTTTTGCCGCGCACCGCCACCCAGGCCTTTGCGGCCGGCGCGGAGACCGACGTGCCGATGATCATCGGCTGGAACAATGGGGAGGACAGCCTGCTGGGCGGTCCAGGCGGCGGAGCGAAGTTCGCCGCGGGCCTGCCGCCCATGGCCAAGTCCTTCTATGAGGAGGCCGCCGCCGAGGGCGACGAGGCGCTCGGCCGGGCGGTCTTCACAGACCGGGTGTTCGGGGCGCCGGCCCGCTGGGTTGCTCGCCAGGGCGCCGACGGGGCGCCGGTCTTCCTCTATCACTTCACCTATGTGGGCGACCGGTTCCGGCGGGTGCTGACCCGCGCCCATCACGCAGCCGAGATCCAGTACGTCTTCGAATACTGGGGCCGCAGGACCCCCGACAGCGTGGTCAGCGATGAGGACCGCGCCATGGCGAGCCTGATGCACGGCTGCTGGGTCGGCTTCGCCCGCACGGGCGCGCCAACCTGCGAGGGTCAAGATTGGCCAGCCTATGACCCGGCCTCAGATCAGCTCTTGGAATTCGGGGCCGAGACGGGTGTCCGCCAGGGTTTCGGCCGGCCGCAGCTGGACGCCCTGGAACAGTTCACCCTGCCCACCCTGGCGCTTCCCAAGCCGTAGCCGGGCCTAATCCGCCTGGCGCCGCTCCATCTGGTCGAGCATCCGCTCCAGGGTGGAAAGCTCATCGGCCTCGCCCGGCGGCTTGTCCCAGCGCAGGCGGCTGATGCGGGGGAAGCGCATGGCCACGCCCGACTTGTGGCGGGTGGAGCGCTGCAGACCCTCGAAGGCCACCTCGAAGACCAAACCCTTATGAGCCTCGGCGCGAACGGAACGCACCGGGCCGAACCGCTCGATGGTGTTGTCGCGGACGAACTTGTCGATCTCCTTCAGCTCGGCGTCGGTGAAGCCGAAATAGGCCTTGCCCACCGGCGTCAGCACTCGCTCGCCCTCAGGTCCAGCGGTCCACACCCCGAAGGTGTAGTCCGAATAGAAGCTGGAGCGCTTGCCGTGCCCGCGCTGGGCGTACATCAGCACCGCATCGATCAGGAACGGGTCACGCTTCCACTTGAACCACGGCCCCTTGGGGCGGCCGGCCTCATAGATCGAGGTCAGGTGCTTGAGCATCAGCCCCTCGGCGATCTGCGGATCGCCCGCCGGCGGCTCGGCCCGCAGGTCGGCCAGATCGCTCCAGGTCTCGAAGGGCTGCAAGGAGGACAGGTCGATGCGTGGGTCGGCCAGCTGCGCCACCAGGGTCTCCAGCCGCGCGCGGCGTTCGGTGAAGGCCAGGGTCCGCAGATCCTCGCCCTCCAGCGCCAGGATGTCATAGGCGCGGATGGCGGCGGGATAGGCCCGCAGCATCTTGGCGTCCACGGTCTTGCGGTTCAGCCGCTGCTGCAGATCGCCGAACGGGGCGACCACGCCCCCGCGGCGCACCAGCAGTTCGCCGTCCAGGGCGCCCTCGAAATTCAGCGCCTCGACCACGTCGGGAAAGACCCCGGAGATGTCGTCGCCGGTGCGGCTGTAGAGCCGGCGAATGCCCTGCTCGCTGACCGCCTGGATGCGGATGCCGTCCCATTTCCATTCCGCCGCATAGTCGGCGGGGTCCAGCCGGCCGAAATCCACGGCCTCGTCGATGGCCTGGGCCAGCATCACCGGGCGGAAGCGGCCGGGCGCATCGGGGGAGGGCCGCGTTCCATGACCTTCCAACCAGGCGAACAGGTCTTCATAGGGCGCGTGCAGGGCGTGCCAGACCTCCTCCACCTCGGCGATCGCCACCCCGCCGAGATCCGCGCAGGCCTGCTTGGCCAGTCGCGAGGATACGCCGACGCGAAGCCCCCCAGTCATCAGCTTCAGCAGCGCCCAGCGGGCCGTAGGATCGGTCAGCGCATCCAGCCACCCCTCGATCAGCCGCTGGACCTCCGGCCGTGTGGCGCCGGCCAGCGCATCGATCACCTCCGAGAGCTCCGGCTCGCGATTGGCGCCAGGCCGCGTGGGCCAGACCAGCGCCACGGTCTCGGCCAGGTCCCCCACATAGTCATAGGACCAGCGGAACAGGATGGCGTCCATCCGCGCCTCCACCGCCTTGCGGATGAAGGCCGGCTTGGCGGCGGAAAAGGACAGGTCGCCGGTCAGCGCCGCCAGGGCCCAGCCCCGGTCGGGGTCCGGCGTCGTCGCCAGATAGTCCCGCACCAGGGTCAGCTTGGCGTTACGCGAGGCGGTCAGGGACAGGCGGTCGAGCAGGTCGGCGAAGGCGCGCATCAGGCCGCCGCCCCCGACTGGCGCGGGCGCGCAGTTCGGCTATAGCGGATGCGACCGCCGCCCAAGCCCCGGAGCCCCAGACCATGGCCGACGCCCGCGTGACCTGCATCACCAGACAGCCGCGCAAGAGCCCGCATGAGGGGATCACCCACCTGGGGGGCAACGGCTGGAAGCGGACCAAGGCCGAGGTGATCGCCGCCATCGAGGGCCGCCGCGACACCTTCTATCTCCAGGTCGGCGGCGAGCGGTCCGAGATCAATGTGCTCAACGGGCCGAACGGCAAGTATCTGCGGGTCTACGCGAAAGGTCAGTGGAACGACAGCCTGCTGACCCTGCCGCCCTGCATCTGAGCGCGGGCGCCTCACGTTTCGTCCTCTTCCTCATAGCCCACCAGGGCGAGCGCCCGGGCGGGAATACCCTGGAGTTCAGCCCAACGGGCCAGCGCCTCCTCCCGGCCATGGGTGATCCACAGCTCGCCGGGGCGGATCTCGTCCACCGTGGCGGTCAGTTCGTCCCAGTCGGCATGGTCGGAGATGATCAGCGGCAGTTCCACGCCCCGCTGGCGGGCCCGGGCGCGGACCCGCATCCAGCCCGAG
>DJWR01000182.1 GCA_002441055.1 Caulobacteraceae bacterium UBA6225
CGCCTGCAAGCGCAGTTGAACTATGCCGACGTCGCCCACCTGATGGACAACTTCTCCCTGCGCCCCGCCCCGGCGGCCATGGCGCAGCGGGCCTCCTACGCAACGGCGACGACCCAGGGGGGCGAGATCACCGTGGGCTTCAACGCGCTGGGCGGCGCCCTGGAGCTTGGGGTGGACGGGGAGCGCGTCGATCACGACGTCCAGATCACCAACCCCAATAATCCGGGCTTCCGGGTAGCGGCCACGCCCGATGTGGAGCTGAACCGGGTCGGCGGGTTCGCCCAATGGCGCGGCCAGGTCCGGGGCCTGGAGGCCGAGTTCGGCCTGCGGGCGGACAACAACGCCTTTGACGCGGGCCTGGCCGCCGTGGGTCCCGCCCTGCCCATGGAGCCGCGCAACCTCGCCGCAGCCTTCAACAGCGCCGACCGATCCGGAGACGATGTGACCCTGGATGCGGTGGCGCGGCTCTGGACCCCACAGGCTGACGGCCTGTCCTGGCGCCTCACCCTGGCGCGCAAGCAGCAGGCGCCGGGCTATGTTCAGCGCTTTGGCTGGATGCCCACCAACGCCAGCGGCGGCCTGGCCGACGGCAACATCTATGTGGGCGACCTCAACCTGAAGCCAGAGACCGCCTGGATCGCCGAGGTCGGCTTCGACTACGTCAGCCCCAAGGCCTATCTGCGCCCGACCCTCTATGTCCGGCAGGTGGACGACTACATCCAGGGAACCCCCTATGACGGCACGGTCGGGGTGGCCGACACGCCGGTGGAGCGGGTCGCCGCCATGAGCGGTGATGCGACGCCGCTCCGCTGGGCCAATGTCGACGCCCGGCTCTATGGCGTCGATCTGGACGCCGGCTACGACTTCGAAGGCCCCCTGCGGCTGGATGGGGTGCTCAACTATGTACGCGGGGAACGCCGGGACATCGACGACAACCTCTACCGGGTCGCGGCCCCCAACCTGACCCTAGGCCTGACCTGGGAGGCGGAGGCCTGGGCCGCGACCCTGGAAGGCCGTGCGGTAGCCAAGCAGGATCAGGTCTCAGCCACCAACAGCGAACAGGCCACCGACGGCTATGTGGTCCTCAGCGCCCACGGCCATTGGGACGTGCGGCCCGGGGTCCGCCTGGCGGCCGGCGTCGAGAACCTGCTGGACGAGGTCTATCAGGACCACCTGGCCGGCTATAACCGCAACGGCTTCGGCGACGTCCCCCTCGGCCAACGCCTCCCCGGCCCCGGCCGTGGCGTCTTCATCCGGCTGAGCCTGGCGCGGTGATCCTTGGCCTTCAGATGACCTAGCCACGGTTGGCGGTCAGGCTGACGCGGCAAGGCTCAATGACCTTGAACCGCGGCTTGCGGCAAAATTAACAGCGCCTGAACAATCAACCCCGCTTCTGTTCAACTCCGACAGGCTACATGATGACTCATCGAGCTCGATCTGATCGATCGGGTTCGGTCGGGGGCGCACTAATAGCGAATGAAGTTCATATGCTGCGTCTATGCGCCAACACGGACGACCGTAAAGATTGAATTTTCATCCCCTCGGGGTTCGCAGGATAACAACAATGAAAACGTCCAATGTAGTAAAGTTGATTACAATTGCGACCGCTGCAACAATGTTGGTTGCGGGCGGCGCCAACGCAAAGGCCTTCTTTTACTATAAGAAAGATGGCACCTGTGTGAACGATGACACGGTCAACCACGCCGACCTGAACGCGAATGGAAATGGATTTTTCCCGGGCGGCGGCTGGGGAAAGTGCCCGATCCGCGTTCGGGAGGCTTCAACTCAGCACCAGCACAGCCGAATTCCGCAGAATAATCACGACCCCATCGTCGGTATTAATGGCGACGTCTTGGGTTCCGTGAAGAAAGCGTCCAATCGTCGGTAGAATATACCTGTCGTTACTAAATGCAGCGCATGGAATATTTTCGACTGAATATTCCGTGCGCTGCGGGCGCTCTTCGACCGAGTTGATCTGAGGTCGCCGGCTTACGCAGCGCGCACCGCGCTCCACAACCGCTACAAAATCCCCGGCATTCAGGCCGCCCGGCGGGCGGCGTAGCGGCCGTCGGCGGTCAGGCTGACGCTGCCGAAGCGCACCAGGGTGTTCAGCGCCCGGGCGACGCGGGGCTCCAGGCGCTTGCCGCCCTTCTTGAAGGTCCGCGCCAGTTCGGCGAGCGCCAGCGGCCGGCCGGCCAGGATGAGCGCCTGCTCGACAGCCAGCGGCGCCTCGTGCGGGTCGGTGGGAAAGGCCGGCAGGGCCTTGTCGATGGCCACCACCGTCTCGCCCAGGTCCAGCTCGCCGGACTTGCGCTCCACCCCCTTGGCGAAGCGGGGGATCTGATAGTCCGGCCTAAGCCAGCGCACATGGCCGGCGGCCTCTTCCTTGGCCCGCTCGGCGTTCAGCGCCACCAGGCGTTCGAGGATCTGCTCGTCGGTCAGGTCGGCGGGCCAGCCATAGGCTTCGAATACGGCCGCATCGATCTGTTCGTGCAGTTCCTTGAGGATCAGCACCCGGCCGCGGGCCTTCACATCGACCTCGGCGTCGGTGAGCGCCGCGCCAGCCTTCACCTTTTCCAGCACATTGTAGAGGCCGGTCAGCGTCAGGTCGGGGTGCTCGGTGAGGACGGTCTTGCGGGTGGAGTCGAGTTCTTCGCCGAGGACTGAGAGGGTCGCCAGTTGAAGATCGGTAAGGTCGGGAAATGGAAAAGCATCGAAGCAGTTGGTCTTCACATAGACGGGGTCGTTCCCGACGCCCATCCAGCCCCCACTGGCCAACGCCCAGGCACAGTGAACGGACGACGACAACAGGGCGAGCACGTGGCCAGAGTCTGACGCTACGGCGATCAGCTTGTTATCTGGGACCACCTCGGCGGGCAGAAACTGAAAGGTCCGGTGCTTCGAGGTTTCGACGGTGACCACATAGCGATCAAGTCCGACAAGCGCCGGACGAAGGTCCCGCCGGGGTTCTCCAAACACCCACCAGTTGGTTCGGTAGGTGGCGCGATTATTCTGGTCCCGCTCTGGCTTAACCGTCTCCAACAGGTGGGCATACACCGCAGGGAACCGTCGCCGCACCTCGGCTTCCGATAGGCCAAACAGGTCGATGACCATGACGCCGCGGGGGCGACCCACCATGTCGCGGCCGTTGCGATACGGCCGGATATGCGCCTCAAGGCCAGGCACACGCCCAAGGCCCAGATGTTCGGCCTCCTGGGGCGTGACGATAAAGCCCGAGCCGTGCAGGGAGACTCCGCGAGACGCGATACCCCGCGCGGCTTGAAGCTCAACCGCCTTTGAAAGGTCTGCGCCCGTTGAAAGGTCGGAATTGATCTTCCCGCGCCGCAGCTGAAAGCTCAGTTCCGGCTCGTCGCTGTCGAGCTCCGCCTCCCGTATGACCTCGGCCAGCAGACCGTCGTGCTTGCCGACGGCCGCCGCCGTCATGCTGATCCGCACGGCCGCCGAATCCCGCGTCGCCTTGGTCCACGGGTGGTCGGCGACGGCGTAGATGAGCGACAGGGCTGGCTTGCCGTTCAGGTGACGCTCCATCACCCGACGCTGGAAGACCTGGCTGATGGAGTTGGTGGTGACGAAGCCGAAGCGGCGCAGGGGCGACTTCTTGCGCCGCAGGATTTCGGCCGCCCGGTCCCACCAGTACATGACGAAGTCGGCGCTCTCGTTCATCTGCGGGTGCGCCTTCCACAGGGCCTCCGCATAGCCCGGCGCCATCCGTGAGCGCAGGTCCTTGCCGCCGATGAACGGCGGGTTGCCGACGATGAAGTCGGCCTCGGGCCATTCGGGCCGCCGGGGATTGGGATAGGTCTCGACGCGGACCCCGTCCTTCACCTCCACCTGCGGCAGGGGATAGCCGTCCCAGGTGAGGACGGCGTCATAGCCCTCGCGGCGGCCGAAATTGATGTTCTTGAAGGCCCGCAGGATTGGCTCGGCCGGGTGACTCTCGTGGTTGCGATAGTGCCATTGCAGATAGCCGATCCAGATCACCAGCTCGGCGATGGCGGCGGCCCGGGGGTTCAGCTCCAGGCCCAGGAACTGGTGGGGATCGACGCTCTCGCGGCCCCGCAGACCCTCGCCGGCCAGGGAGAGGCCCGCCTGAGAATCCCCGAGCGCGATCAGGTTCTGCAGAACCTCGCCCTCGAGCTTCTTCATCAGCTCCAGGGACACATAGAGGAAGTTGCCGGTGCCGCAGGCCGGATCGAGGATGGTCGTCTCGCAGAGCCGGTGGTGGAAATCCCGCACCAGGGCGATGGCGCGCTCGTCATCGCCGGCGTCCTTGGCCGAGAGCACCTTGGTCTGAACCGCCGCCCAGTCCTCTCGCAGGGGCGCCATCACGGTCACCTCCACCAGGCGCTGGACATAGCTGCGCGGCGTATAGTGGGCGCCGAGCCTGGCTCGCTCGTCCTTGTCCAGCGCCTGTTCCAGCAGGGTCCCGAAGATGGCGGGGTCGACCTCGCGCCAGTCGTGCTTTGCGGCCTCAAGCAGCTCGCCGATCTCCTCCCGCTTCAGCTCGAAGGCGGTGGTCTGAGCGAACAGGCCGCCGTTGAAGTGGCGCACCCGGGCGTCGATGATGGCGCTGAAGGCCGCGCCCTTGTCCATGTCCGACCACAGCTGTTTCAGCCGGTGGGGGAAGTGGGTCGGGTCCTCCACGCTCCGCGAGAGCAGGTCGCGGAAGCTGCCCTTGGGCAGCAGGTCCACATCCTCGGCGAACATGGTGAAAAGGCAGCGCATCAGGAAGTGCGCCACATCCTCAGGGTTCGCGCCGCCCTCCTCCAGGGATTTGCTGACCTGGGCCAGCCGCCCGGCGATCTGCCGGGTCACCCGCGCTGACTGGCGGGTGGGGTCCAGGGATTGCGGGTCGGTCCAGATGGCCACCAGAAGCCGGCGCACCTTCTCGTCGCGCAGGTCCTCCAGGAAGATCCGGAAGCCCTTGCGGTCGGGAAACTGGGTGTAGGCCCGCCCCGTGCCGGTGAAGTCGGCATAGAGCTCCAGGCAATGGCCCACATCACAGGTGATGATGAAGGGCGGCGCCGGGTGGTCGGCGTCGAGCAGGAAGACATAGCCCTCGGCCTGCTTGCGCGCGTTCTGCATCATCACGTCCCAGCGGGGGACCTGGTCGCGGCGGCCAAGCTGCTCGGGCTCGTCCTTGAACAGCGCCCCCTGAGCTGCGGCGGCAGGCAGGGCGTTCTTCCTGCCCGGCAGGCGCGACTGCTTGGCCTCGAGGATGAAGCTGCCGCGCTTGTAGAGATCGATCCGCTTGGGCGCCCCACCGCCGTCGCTCTCCCGCGGGCGGACGGCGCGCTCGAAGGCGTAGTCGTTCTGATGGGCGCTGGCGTCGGCGGGGTCGGGATGGGCCAGGCCCAGGACGTCGCACAGCTCGCTCAGGAACAGGGCGTAGTTGGCGCGCTCCGCGCCGCCTTCGCGCCCCGACCAGCGCTGAATAAACGCCTCGACGTCCACCCTGACAAAACCCCCGTCGCCCGAACTTCAGGCGAGGCTCAACCTAGACGGTGAACACGGTCGCGCAAGGCCGCCCTTGGGCGTCTAGAGCATCGATGATATCCTAATCACTCTGATTAGGAGCGATGCGATGACCGCGCCGACCAAAGTGATGACCGCTCATATTCCCCTGGACCTGGCCGACAAGGTCGAGGCCGCAGCCCTCCGCCTTGACCGCTCGCGAGGCTGGATCATGAAGCAGGCCCTGGCCGCCTGGGTCGATCAGGATGAGGCGCGTCACCGCATGACGCTCGAAGCCCTCGAGGACGTGGACGCGGGGCGGGTCATCGACCAGCAAGCGATCCTGGCCTGGGCCGACAGTCTGACCGCGGATGCGCCCCTGCCGCCTCCGGCCAAATGAGGGTCCAATGGACCCGCAGCGCGGCCTCAGACCTGGCTCGCCTGCACGACTATCTTCAACCGGTGGCTCCAGAGGCTGCGGCACGGATCGTCCAACGCCTCGCCCGGGCGCCTGATCGGCTGCGCGATCATCCGCAGATCGGAGAGAGGCTGGACGCCTACGGCCCGCGGGATGTTCGCCGGATCATCGTCGGCGACTACGAGCTGCGATACGAAGTCACCCCCGAGGCGATCATCGTGCTGCGCATATGGCACGGCCGGGAGAACCGCGACCTATCCTGAAAAATGGAAATGGCGCACCCGACACGAGCGGTCTT
>DJWR01000194.1 GCA_002441055.1 Caulobacteraceae bacterium UBA6225
AGGCGCGACTGTCCATAGGCGCCCATGACCAGAAGGTCTCCCTGGCCCTGGCGGAGCTCGCCCTTGAGCGCGCCTTCGACATCGCCGGCCAGGGTCTTGATCACCGTCTCCGCCCGCCCCCCCAGCAGGCCCTCGGCGGCCTGGACGCGGGCGTCCCGCTGGGGCCCAGCATCCCCGACAATCAACACAACGACCTCCAGGCCGGCGAAGGCCCGGCTTTCCAGGACGTGCTTCAGGGCCTTGGTGGCGCTGGCCCCGCCGTCAAAGGCCACCACCGCGCGGGAGATGGGCATGAAGACCCGGGGGGCCACCAGGATCGGGCGGATGCTGCCGCGCACCACCCGTTCGACCTTCGCGCCCAGGCGCCCTTCCTCGAAATTGCGGCCCTCTCCGCGCTTGCCGATGATCACAAGGTCGAAGCCGTCCTCCAGCTCGATGATGGTCTGGGCCACCTCGCCGTGCCGATGGATCAGCCCCACCTCGGCCACGCCGGCCTCCGTCAGACGGCGCGCAGCGCCCTCCAGCATGGCCCGGCCATGGGCCTGGGCGACCTGGGCGCGGGCCTCATCGGCCTTGGCCAGCTGTTCCAGCAGGACCTCGCTGGCGCCCAGGCCGACGCTGCCTGACAGGTCAAGGCCCGCCCCGGTTCCGGCTTCGTCCCGGTCGAGGACGTGCAGCACGTCGACGCCTGCGCCCAGGCGGGTGGCGAACCAGGCGGCGTGGTCACAGAGGCTGGGGCCGTAGGTCGAGGCGTCGATGGCGCAAAGCAGCTTGGGCATGGGCTGGTCCTCCTCAGTGGGCGCCGAGTTGGATTTCGGCGCCGTCCTTGTCGTGCAGGCCGAAGCGGTCGACCAGGGTGGCGCTGGCGGCGTTGAGGCCGATTACCTCCACCTGCGCACCCTCCCGGCGGAACTTGAGCACGGCCCGGTCCAGGGCGCCCACGGCCGAGATGTCCCAGAAGTGCGCCTGGGACACATCGATCACCACATGCTCGATCACCTCCTTGAAGTCGAAGGCGGCTGAGAAGGTGTCGGCCGAGGCGAAGAAGATCTGGCCTTGCACGTCGTAGGTCCTGATGCGGCCGTCCTCGCTGAGGACGCTGCGCACGGCCACGATGCGGGCCACCTTGCGGGCGAAGAAGATGCCGCTGAGCAGCACGCCCACCAGCACCCCGCGGGCCAGGTCGTGGGTGGCCACCACCACGGCCACGGTCGAGACCATGACCACAGAGGACGACCAGGGATGGGTCCGCAGGTTGCGGATCGAGCTCCAGCTGAAGGTGCCGATGGAGACCATGATCATCACCGCCACCAGGGCGGCCATGGGAATCTGCGCGACCCAGGGGCCCAGGACCACGATCAGGAACAGCAGGAAGGACCCCGCCACCAGGGCTGAGAGCCGCCCGCGGCCGCCGGATTTCACATTGATCACCGACTGGCCAATCATGGCGCAGCCGCCCATGCCGCCGAGAAAGCCGGTGGCGACGTTGGCGATCCCCTGGCCGCGGCACTCGCGGTTCTTATCCGAGCCGGTGTCGGTCAGGTCATCAATGATGGTGGCCGTCAGCAGGCTCTCCAGCTGGCCGACCACGGCCATGGTCGCCGCATAGGGGAAGATGATCTGCAGGGTCTCGAGGGTCAGGGGGACCTGCGGGAAATGGAAGAACGGAACGCCGGTGGGCAGCTCGCCCAGGTCGCCCACCCGGCGCACGTCCAGGCCCATATAGATGGCCAGGCCTGAGAGCAGGACGATGGCCACCAGCGGCGAGGGGACGGCCCGGGTCAGGTGGGGAAAGAGGTAGATGATCCCTAGCCCTGCGGCGACCATGGCGTACGTCTGCCAGCCCACGCCGATCAGCTCGGGCAGCTGGGCCATGAAGATCAGGATGGCCAGCGCGTTGACGAAGCCGGTGATGANNGCATTGACGAAGCCGGTGATGACCGAGCGCGACACATAGCGCATCAGCCCACCCATCCGGGCGAGGCCTGCGCCGATCTGGAAAATCCCCATCAGCACCGTGGCGGCGAAAAGATATTCGACCCCATGGTCGCGGACCAGGTCGCCCACCAGAAGGGCGATGGCCGCCGTCGCCGCCGAGATCATGCCCGGCCGCCCCCCGGTGAAGGCGATGATCACAGCGATGGAGAAGGAGGCGTAGAGGCCCACCCGCGGATCGACGCCGGCGATCACCGAAAAGCCGATAGCCTCCGGGATCAGCGCCAGGGCCACCACGATTCCGGCCAGGACATCGCCGCGCACATTGGAGAGCCAATCGCGCCGGAAGGTAGCGAGCAAAGTCATATGTTTGGATTTCAGTCGTTCATCAGGCCCGGCGCGGCAGCTGCGTCAGGGGCCGTTCGTTGTCCGGGGGATAGGCGCCCGGCCGAGCCACCCGGCAGGCCGGGTCCGTCGATGGGGGCGGCTATGCCTTGGCTGAGCAAAGAAGGCAACCCGCAGATGCCCTCGCCAAACCGGCGCCCCGGAAAAGGCGAAGGCCCGCAGCGTTAACTGCGGGCCTCCATGGTGGAGCTAAGCGGAGTCGAACCGCTGACCTCTTGAATGCCATTCAAGCGCTCTACCAGCTGAGCTATAGCCCCAGGTCCTGGGTTCTTCGGGCGGGCTTGCCCTCCCGAAGAGGCGCGGAACCTAGTCAAAGGTCTGGCGGCGATCAAGCACCATTTTCAGGGCTTGTCGCAGAGACCTCAATCTTCGTCCGGTTCGGGGATTCCCTCGATGTCGGAGTCGTCAAAATCCTCGTCCTCTTCCTCGAGGAAAGGCACGGCTTCGTCGTCGTCGTCCTCCAGGTCGTCTTCATCGCTGAAGCCGGCCAGATCGGCGTCGGGGGATTTCTTCTTGGCGACGCGCTCGAGGGGCTCGGCGTCCTCGTCCTCGTCGTCCTCGACGGCGGGGTCTTCGATTTCGTCGATTTCCGGCGCGCCGAGGTCCTCGTCCTCGTCTTCGTCGTCGTCGCTGCTGCGAGCCTTGACCTGATCTTCGGCCTCAGCCTCCGGTTCCGGCGCCGGCGCGCGACCACGAACGCGGCGGTTCTTCACCGCCTCGTCGGGATCAAATTCGGTCTGGCACTTGGGGCACACAGCCGGCCGCTTGGTCAGGTCGTAGAACTTGGCCTGGCAGTTTGGGCAAACCTGCTTGGCGCCCAACTCTGGATTTGCCACGTGGGCGATCCCCTAAAGAGCGGTTTGTCTGAAGCCGGCTCCCTTGCCACGGGCCAGGGCGGCTGTCAAAAGCAAAGCCCCTCGGACAAACCCAAGGCCTTCAGGAGGCGTCCATTTCCATCACGGCGGCTGGACTGACCGCGTCCCGCGGCGGCCCGCTGCGGGGCCGTGTGCGCGCTCCCGGCGACAAGTCCATATCCCATCGCGCCCTCATCCTGGGCGCCATGGCCAGCGGAACCACAGAGATCACCGGCCTGCTCGAAGGCGAGGACGTCAAGCGTACGGCCGCGGCCATGGCGGCCTTTGGCGCAGGCGTCGAACGCCTGGGCGAAGGCCGCTGGCGGGTAGAAGGTCGGGGGGGCTTTTCCGAGCCTGCCGATGTGATCGACTGCGGCAATGCGGGCACGGGCGTGCGGCTGATCATGGGGGCGGCCGCGGGCTTTGATCTCAGCGCCACCTTCACCGGCGACGCCTCCCTGCGCGGCCGGCCGATGAACCGGGTGCTCAAGCCCCTGGGCGAGATGGGCGCCGCCTGGATCGCTCGGTCGGGCGGTCGGCTGCCGCTCACCCTGCGGGGGGGAAATCTCAAGACCATCGCCTATCGGCTGCCCGAGCCCTCGGCGCAGGTGAAATCGGCGGTCCTGCTGGCGGGCCTGCATGCGGTGGGCGGCGCCGAGGTGATCGAGCCGGAGGCCACCCGCGACCACACCGAACGGATGCTGCGGGCCTTCGGCGCTCAGGTGGAGGTCGCGCCGATGAGCGACGGCGCCCGGCGCATCACCGTCGCCGGCGGCCAGGCCCTGAGGGGCGCAGAGGTCGTGGTGCCGGGCGATCCGTCCTCGGCGGCCTTCCCCCTGGTGGCGGCCTTGATCACGCCGGGGTCGGAGGTGACTGTGGAGGGGGTGCTGCTCAATCCGTTGCGTGCGGCTCTGTTTCTGACCCTGCAGGAGATGGGCGCCGACCTGGTCATCGAAAATATCCGCGAAGAGGGCGGCGACCAGGTGGGGGACGTCACCGCCCGGCACTCTGCCCTGCGTGGGGTGGTCGTGCCGCCGGATCGTGCGCCGGCCATGATCGATGAATATCCCATCCTGGCGATCGCCGCGGCCTTCGCCGAGGGTCCGACCATCATGCGCGGGATCGGCGAGATGCGGGTCAAGGAAAGCGACCGCATCGCCCTGACGGCGGCGGGGCTTGCGGCCTGCGGCGTCGGCGTGGAGGAAGAGCCCGAGGGGATGATCGTCAACGGAACGGCGCGCGCCAACCATCCGGTGGCCGGCGGCGGCCAGGTGACGACCCACGGGGATCACCGGATCGCCATGGCCCATCTGGTCCTGGGTCTGGCGGCGGAGGCTCCCGTGACCGTGGACGAGCCGGGCATGATCGCCACCAGCTTCCCAGGCTTCGTGGAGATGATGACGGCCCTGGGCGGACAGATCGTGACGGCCGAGATCAAGCCCGCATGAGCGACGCTGAGGTGATCACGGTCGACGGGCCGGCCGCCTCTGGCAAGGGCACCATCGCCACGGGCCTTGGTCGGCTCTATGGGCTGCCGGTGCTGGACTCAGGTCTGCTGTACCGCGCCGTGGGCGTGCTGCTGCAGCAGGCGGGCGGCGATCTGGGCGACGCCGCCGCCGCCGCCGCCGTGGCCGCCGCCCTGCGGCCCGAAGCCCTGGACAATGACGCCTTCCGCACCCGCGGGGCCGGGGAGGCCGCCAGCCGGGTGGCCGTGCATCCTCAGGTCCGTCAGGTGCTGCTGGACCTGCAGCGGGACTTCGCCGGCCAACCGGGCGGTGCGGTGCTGGATGGTCGTGACATGGGCACGGTGATCTGCCCTGGAGCGGGGGCGAAGCTCTATGTGACCGCCCGGCCCGAGGTGCGGGCCGAGCGCCGCTGGCGCCAGCTGACCGGACAGGGGGAGGCGGTCAGCCTGGAGGAGATTCTGGCCGATATCCGAGTGCGCGACGAACGGGACTCCGGCCGCGCCACGGCCCCCATGGCGCCTGCGCCCGACGCCGTCTTGCTGGACACCTCAGAAATGACTATAGAGCAGGCCGCCGATGCGGCCCGCCGCATCGTCGAGGCGGCGCGCGCCCGCCAGGCTCCCTGAACCGGAAGACTGGCCGAGCAAATCCAACCGCGCCTTTTCCTCGTACGGCTGCGGGCGATTTCATCACGTGGGGCCTGGCCTCACGTTTTCGGTTGCAACCCCTAACCTGACGTCAGGACTCTCATCCCTGAGACCGCGCGCGGCCAGGACCCTGACGCCAATTCGAACGAAAGAACACTATGGCTGACGATATGAGCCTCTCCCCCTCCCGCGACGACTTCGCCGCCCTCCTCGACGAGTCGCTTGGCGGCCGTGACTTCATGGAAGGCACCGTGGTCAAGGGCCTGGTGGTGGGCATCGAAAAGGACTTCGCCATCATCGATGTGGGCCTCAAGACCGAGGGCCGCGTCCTGCTGAAGGAATTCGGCGGCGAAGACGACTCCAAGGCCACCGTCGCGGTGGGCGACACCGTCGAGGTCTTCCTCGAGCGGGTCGAGAACGCCATGGGCGAAGCGGTGATCAGCCGCGACAAGGCCCGCCGTGAAGAAGCCTGGACCCGTCTGGAGGGGGTCTATGCGCTGAACGAGCCGGTCATGGGCTCCATCGTCGGCCGCGTGAAGGGCGGCTTCACCGTCGATCTCGGCGGCGCCTCGGCCTTCCTGCCGGGCAGCCAGGTCGATATCCGCCCCGTGCGCGACGTCGGCCCGCTGATGGGCAAGGAACAGCCCTTCGCCATCCTCAAGATGGACCGTCCCCGCGGCAATATCGTCGTGTCGCGTCGCGCCATCCTGGAAGAAGCCCGCGCCGAACAGCGCACCGAGCTGGTGGCCCAGCTGCAGGAAGGCGAAGTCCGCGAAGGCGTGGTCAAGAACATCACCGATTACGGCGCGTTCGTGGACCTGGGCGGCATCGATGGCCTGCTGCACGTCACCGACATGAGCTGGAAGCGCGTCAACCATCCGAGCCAGGTGCTGGCGGTGGGCGACACGGTCAAGGTGCAGATCGTCAAGATCAACCCCGACACCCAGCGTATCTCGCTCGGCATGAAGCAGCTCCAGTCCGACCCCTGGGACGGCGTGGAAGCCAAGTATCCGGTGGGCGCGAAGTTCACCGGCCGGATCANNGCGCCTTCGTGGAGCTGGAAGCCGGCGTCGAGGGCCTGGTCCACGTGTCGGAAATGTCCTGGACCAAGAAGAACGTCCATCCGGGCAAGATCGTCTCCACCAGCCAGGAAGTCGAAGTCGTCGTCCTGGATGTCGATCCGTCCAAGCGTCGCGTGTCGCTCGGCCTGAAGCAGGCCATGGCCAACCCCTGGGACGCCTTCCTGGAAACCCATCCGGTCGGCTCCACCGTCGAGGGCGAAGTCAAGAACGCCACCGAGTTCGGCCTGTTCATCGGCCTGGACAACGACATCGACGGCATGGTGCACCTGTCCGACCTGGACTGGACCGCGCCGGGCGAGGAAGTCATCACCCGCTACCAGAAGGGCGAGATGGTCAAGGCTCAGGTCCTGGACGTCGACGTCGAGAAGGAGCGCATCTCGCTGGGCATCAAGCAGCTGGCCGGCGATCCGATGGCTGGCGACGCCTACCGCAAGGGCCAGACCGTCACCGTCACCGTCACCGAGGTCACCTCGGGCGGCATCGAGGTGCGTCTGGGCGATGATGAAGCCCCGATGACGGCCTTCATCCGCAAGTCCGACCTGTCCCGCGACCGCGCCGACCAGCGCCCCGAGCGTTTCGCCGTCGGCGACCGCGTCGATGCGCAGGTGGCCAATGTCGACAAGGCGGCCCGTCGCCTGTCCCTGTCGATCAAGGCCCTGGAAATGGCCGAGGAAAAGGAAGCCATCGAGCAGTTCGGCTCGTCGGACTCCGGCGCGTCCCTCGGCGACATCCTGGGCGCGGCGCTCCGCGAAAAGGGCCAGCCCAAGGACTGATCCTCCTGGCCTTAGATCATTGATCTGAGAACGCCCCGTCCGGTTCGCCGGGCGGGGCTTTTTCGTGGTGGCAGGTCGCCAAGTCGCCAGCTCTTTCCGCATACAGCCTTGATCATCCTCGGGGACTCGCCCATGGTCCCCGCGCCGAACCTGCGGAAAGTGCGATGATCAAATCTGAACTGATCGCCCGTCTGGCCGAGGAAAACCCCCATCTGACCCAGCGCGATATCGAGCGGGTGGTGGGCGTAGTCCTGGAACAGATGATCGTGGCCCTGGAACAGGGGGGGCGCGTCGAGCTGCGCGGCTTCGGAGCCCTGTCGGTCAGGGCGCGGGACGCGCGCTCGGGCCGTAATCCGCGCACCGGTGAGCCGGTGGATGTCCGGGCCAAGCACGTCCCCTTCTTCAAGAGCGGCAAGGAACTGCGCGAGCGCCTGAACGCCGACTGATCGGCCGCGCCGCGGGTTTCCCACCGTCTTCCCACCTAAGGATTTTCTGGCGTGAGCATCGTCTCGGAATTCCGCGAGTTCATCTCCCGCGGCAATGTCATCGACCTGGCGGTGGGCGTCATCATCGGCGCCTCGTTCAATTCCATCGTCAAAAGCCTGGTCGATCAGGTGATCATGCCGCCCATCGGGCTGCTGACCGGCGGCGTGGATTTCTCGCGCCTCAAATGGATCCTTCGACCTGAAAACCCGCAAACTGAGGCGGTGGAGATGGTGGCGATCCAGTACGGCGCCTTCATCAACACCGTGATCCAGTTCGTCATCGTCGCCTGGGCGGTCTTCGTCCTGGTCAAGCTGGTGAATGCGATGCGCCGCAAGGAGGCTGAAAAGCCGCCGGAGGCCCAGCCGGCGCCCTCGCCCACCGAGGTGCTGCTGATGGAGATCCGCGACCAGCTGAAGGCCCAGAATGGCGGGCGATCCAAAGCCCCGCCGGCGCCCTGAATCACTGCGGCGCCTTGCGCACCGGGCCAGCCATCCCCTAATCGACCGGGTATGAGCGCCCCCCGCATCGCCTCCAAGATCTGCGGCCTGTCCACGCCGCAGGCGGTCGCCGCCGCCTTGGACGGCCAGGCGGCCTATCTGGGCTTCATCTTCTTTCCGGCCAGCCCCCGGAACATCGCGCCCGAGGCGGCCGGCGCCCTGACGGGACCCGTTCGGGGCCAGGCCCAGGTGGTGGCCGTCAGTGTCGATCCCTCCGACACGCTGCTCGACCAGATCATGACCCACCTGCGGCCGGACCTGATCCAGCTGCACGGCGCTGAGCCGCCGGCCCGGGTGGCGGCCATCGGACAGCGCACTGGCGCGCGGACCATCAAGGTCATCCCGGTGTCAGAAGCCGCCGATCTGGCGGGCGTCAGCGCCTATGAGAGCGCGGCCGACCACCTGATGTTTGAAGGCCGTCCGCCCAAGGACGCGGCCCTGCCCGGCGGCGTCGGGGCGCGGTTTGACTGGACCCTGCTGTCGGGACGGCGGTTTTCGCGGCCCTGGTTCCTGGCTGGCGGCCTGGATCCCTGGAACGTGGCGGAGGCGATCAGCCTGTCCGGCGCGCCCGCGGTGGACGTTTCCTCTGGTGTGGAGCGCGGACCCGGACTAAAGGACCCGGCCTTGATCACGGCCTTTCTGGACGCCGTGCGCCGCGCATGACGAGCTCTTTGCAAGGACGCGCAAGACGATGAACGCCCCGACGCCCCCCCCGGCGCCCCCTGCGACGCCCAACGATTTCGCCGCCTATCCGGACGCCAACGGCCGGTTCGGCCAGTTCGGCGGCCGCTATGTGGCCGAGACCCTGATGCCGCTGGTGCTGGACCTGGAGGCCGCCTATCTGGCCACCAAGGAAGACGCCGCCTTCCAGGCCGAGCTGAACGGGCTTCTGACCCACTATGTGGGCCGGCCCTCGCCGCTCTATTTCGCCGAGCGCCTGACCGACCATTTCGGCGGGGCCAAAATCTATTTCAAGCGCGAGGACCTGAACCACACCGGCGCGCACAAGATCAACAACGCCATCGGCCAGGCGCTGCTGGCCAGCCGCATGGGCAAGACCCGGATCATCGCCGAGACCGGC
>DJWR01000203.1 GCA_002441055.1 Caulobacteraceae bacterium UBA6225
CGAACCCTTGGGCGCAGCAGGCGCCAACCGTCTCTCCCTCCCTCATGCGCCCCCAAGGCGCCGCCTGCTGGTCCCCATGTCCTTTTCGCTGCTTCCCATCGCTTCGCCCGTCCCAGCGCCCGCCGCTGGCGCCGCCGCCCCTGCCGGGCCCGGCGCGGCTGGCTTTGAGGACCTGCTGGCCGCCCTGTTCGGGGACGCGGCGCAATCCCAGGCTCAGCCCCTGCCCGCGACCCAGACCATGGCGGGGGGCAAGATTCTCACGCCCGAGGGCGGTGAGGACATCGGCCCTGAGTCTGAAACTGAGGCTGACGCCGAATCCGCTGAGGCGACCATCCTGTCGCCAGAAGTCCAGACGGCGATCCCCGGACTGAGCCCGCCGCCCCCTGTGGCCGCCGCTGATCCAACGGCGCCGGTCGCTTCGACCCCTGTCGCACAGGCTCAGGTCGGCCAGGCCGCTGTGGCTGAGGCGCCTGCGCCAGCCCAAGCTGGTCTGCCTGTCGATGCGACGGATCAGGCCACCGAGGGCCCAGAAACCGCTGTTTTGCCCGCAGCCACCGCATCGGACGGCGACGAGCAGCCCGTCATGTCATCTCTGACGTCAACCCAGACCACGGCGAACACAGCCGCCGCCGAAGGGCGCAAGGCTGAGGCCGCTCCCATGACCACCGGCGACGCCACGCCTCGTCCGGCCCCTGCCGCCCAGCCCGCGCCGCAGGCTGCAGCCGCGCCGACCCCGCCCGCCGCCCAACCCACGGCTGCGCCGCCGCCGCCGGCCACCGCCGCCCAGGCCGGCGCTCAGCCCATGCTGACCGCCGCCGCTGCGGCTGGCGTCGTGAGCCTGAAGGCTGGTCAGTCCGCCCCCTCTTCGGCGCCAGCACCTCAGGCCGAGAGCGACGACGCGCCCGAGCCGGCGGTCGCCAAGGCCAGCCAGTTCGACGCCAAGAGCCCGTTCCCAGCGCAAAACGCCTCGCCCTTCGCCCTGCCGAACACCCCCGCGCCGATCCTCGCCAAGGCTGACGGCGTGGCTGCGCCGACCCTTGAGCCGGTCCTTTCGGAAGCGCCGACCTCTGAGGCCGCGGACCTCGGCGGCCTTGATAGCCCCGACAGCGCCGGCCCCCTGGCCTCTGGTGCGATGACCGCGCCCGGGTCCGAGATCCGAGACGCCGCGCGTCCGGCGGCCACCGCAGCGACGGTCGCCGACCTCGCCGCCCAGGTCTCCCGCCGGCTGGAAGGCCGCTCCACCCACTTCGATATCCAGCTGACCCCCGAGGGTCTGGGCCGGGTGGATGTGCGGGTGGACATCGACGCCCAGGGCAAGCTCACCGCCGCCATGGCCTTTGACAATCCCCACGCCGCCAACGAGATGCGCGGCCGCTCGGGCGAGTTGATGCGCGCCCTGGAACAGGCCGGCTTCGACCTGTCTGGGGGCCTGTCCTTCAACTCCCCCCAGGATCAGCGGGGTGGCGGCCAGTTCGCCGACCAGGCGCCTGAGCGTGAGGCCTGGCAGGGCCGCGCCTTCCAGAACGCCATGGGCGTGGCCGATGAGGCCGACACCGCCGTGGTCGCCGCCCGTCTCTATCAGCAACGCCAGTCGCCGACCGGCGTCGACCTTCGGATCTAGAGAAGCCCCATGGAAACCAACGCCGTCTCCAATCCGCAGAGCGCCGTCTCCACCAGCGTGGGCAACCAGCGGCTGGCTGAGAGCTTCGACACCTTCCTGGTGCTGCTCACCAGCCAGATGAAGAATCAGGACCCGCTCTCGCCGATGGATTCCGGGGACTTCACCCAGCAGATCGTCCAGATGACCGGAGTCGAGCAGCAACTTCTGACCAACGACCTGCTCAAGCAGCTGGTGGGAACCTCAGGTGAAGGGGTCGCAGACGCCGTCAGTCTGATCGGCAAGCAGGTTCGCGCGGCCACCGAGGAGGCCGCCCTCGCCGACAAGTCCGCTGACTGGATCTTCCGCCTCGATCGGGAGGCCCAGAGCGTCAAGGTCGAGGTCCTCGACGACAAGGGCTCCATCGTCCACGTCGAAGCCCTGGAGAATGTCGAGGGCGGTGAGCACGACTTCCGCTGGGACGGTAAGAATGTGCTGGGCGTCCAGCAGCCGGACGGCGGAACCTACACCCTGCGCATCACCGCCACCGACTCCGCCGGCGCGACGGTGCGCCACAACACCTTCATCCAGGGCCTGGTCCGGGCCGTGGAGCAGGTGGATGGCCAGACCTACGTCACCATCGGCGGCAGCCGGGCGCTCTGGCAGACGATCAGCAGCATCGGCCTCCCGCCGACCACCACGACCACCACAGGCGGCGCCCCCGCCCCCAGTAACACGAGCGGCGACGAAACGCCGGCGCTGGCGGCCTGACCGCGCCCGGAACGGACGCAGCCGCCCCTCAAGTCTCAACCAAGAAGGCAAACACCCCCATGAGCATCAACAGCGCCATGCTCGCCGGCGTCTCGGGATTGACCGCCAATTCCTCCGCGCTGGCGGCGATCTCCGATAACATCGCCAACATCAACACCGTCGCCTACAAGCGCAATCAGGTGAACTTCGCCAACATCGTGACCGCCCAGGCGGTGACGGGGCGCTACAGCGCCGGCGGCGTCCAGGGCCTGACGCGCCAGTACATCAGCCAGCAGGGGCTGATCCAGAGCGCCAACGCCTCCACTGACCTCGCCATCGCCGGCGACGGCTTCTTCATCGTCACCGAGAAGGGCGCGGGCCTGACCGACGCCGACAAGCGGGTCTTCACCCGGGCCGGGTCGTTCAGCGTCGACGCTGACGGCTTCCTGCGTAATGACGCCGGCTTCTTCCTGCAGGGCTGGCCGATCGCCGCCGACGGGACCATCGACTACAACCCGTCCGACCTGAACGAGCTGGACTCGATCAACGTCAAGAACCTGGGCTCGGCCGTTCAGGCCACGGCCAACGTCGTCATCAACGCCAATCTGGACAAGCGCCAGACCATCTCGGCGGCCGAAGGCACCTATGACGCCACCACCCGTTCCATGGCCGACTGGGAGGAAAACGCCGACCCGCTGACCGGCACCCAGCCGGACTTCAGCATCGAGATGAACGTCGTCGACACCATGGGCGGCGCCCACAAGGTGTCCATCAGCCTGCTGCGCAGCGACGCCAACCCCAATGAGTGGCACGCCGAAATCTACGCCATCCCGGCTGGCGACATCACGGGCGGCCCCTCCGGCCAGATCGCCGACGGCCTGATCATGTTCAATCAGGACGGCACCATCGACCTTACCAACACCACCCTGTTCGGCGCGGCCGGCGCGGCCCCGACCATCAGCCTGGGCGCCTCCGGCACCGTGGCCACGCCGCGGTGGGATGACGCCCTGGGAGTCGGGGCCCAGGACATCACCTTCGATCTGGACAAGCTGACCCAGTACGCCAACGCCTCCACGGTCCGCCTGGTGAATCCGGACGGCGCCACGGTGGGCACGGTGGTCGGCGTGGAGGTGGATGAGGCGGGTATCGTCTCGGCCATCTTCGACAACAGCCAGGTCCGGCAGATCGCCCGGGTGGGCGTCGCCACCTTCACCAATCCCGATGGTCTGCAGGCGGTCAGCGGCAACGCCTACCGTGGCACGATCGACAGCGGTGAGTATGTGATCAAGCTCCCGGGCCAGGGCGGGGCCGGCGCCATTTCCCCCTCCACCCTCGAAAACTCCACAGTGGACATGTCAGCCGAGTTTACGGGCCTGATCACCACTCAGAAAGCTTACTCGGCCAGCTCCCGCATTATCACCACGGCCGACCAGATGCTGGATGAACTTATCAGTATGCGCCGATAACTTGGCGCATAACTGAGATTTAGTGAAGGTTAATCCCTTCTGAAATCTCTAACTGTATCATTTCAGTACACGGGGGGATCAAATGGTTACTGCCTTTTTCACTATCGAGATTCACCAGCTGTTATGGCAGCCCGGCTATGGTCTGGCTCAACGATGATGGTGTGAAGGGCGTAAAGCCATGTTGCAACAACAACAACAGACCCGAACCAACAGCCGCGGCGAGCCCTATGTGATCGGCCCGACCGGTGCGCCCCTGACCCTGGCCGACCTGCCGCCCGCCGATACCGGGCGCTGGGTGATCCGTCGCAAGGCTGAGGTCGTGGCGGCGGTTCGTGGCGGCCTGCTGAGCCTGGAGGACGCCCTGACGCGCTATGGCCTGACGTCAGAGGAATTCCTCGCCTGGCAAAAGTCGATCGAGCGTCACGGCCTCGCCGGCCTGCGGACCACCCGACTGCAACAGTATCGCTGAGCCTCTTCTCCCCCAGGATCGGTTCGCGAGAATGGCGGCCGCGCTTCACAGCGCGGCCGCTTTTTCGTGTCGCGCCGACGGGAAGCCTGACCGTGGCACGACTGTCGCAGCCCTCTGCCTAAAATGGGCTGTGGGAGGTGTGTCGTGTCAAAAGAGGACAGTTTCTGGTTTGCAATCGCCGGGGCGGTGGTCTGGCTGGCGGCGACCCTGTTCTACGCCGCCTTCGCCGGCGGGCTGATTGAGCAGGCCTTCTGGTTCTACACCCTGAACGCGGCGCTGGTGGCGGCGGCCATCGCCTTCTTCTTTCACCTGACGGCGCGGCTGAGACGCCTGCCGCAGCGGCGGCGCGCCGCGGCCGCCCTCGCCTTCAGCGCCCCTGGCCTGCTGGGCTCCCTCCTGGTCCTGGCCCTGTTCGACACCCTGTTGCCGGATCTGCCCCCTGAAAGCCTGGGCCGCTACGGCGCCTTCGTGGCGGTGGCCTATGGGGTGCTGGCGCTGCTGGCCCTAGAGCGGCCGGCTCGAACCGCCTGACAGGCCGGGGCCCGGCTGAACGCCGCCGTCGGCCATCCGCCGGACGCGCACGATGATCCGCTCCCGTTCGCCCGCCCGCCGCTCCACCAGCAGGCGCGCCACCTGGGCGTCGTCGTGGAAAGCGTAACCCTTGATAGCGTCGAGGATAGCCTTGGCCAGGTTGTCGAGATCAAGCCACGGCGGGTCGCCCACATATTCCATGGCGATCTCCACGGCATAGTCCCCCCAGGCTGGCCGAGACCCCCGCCAGGCCTTGCGGAAAAACTCGTAGATCAGGGGCTTGTAGTACTTGGCCTGGGTGGTCAGGCCATCGACCACGACCTCCAGATCGCCTTCGCCCTCCCGGGCGCGCACCTTGCCGTGGTGGGTCCAGCC
>DJWR01000079.1 GCA_002441055.1 Caulobacteraceae bacterium UBA6225
CCGGGCTCCCTGCCCGACCCGCACGGGACCGGCCCCTCCCTCTATTGCGCCGTGATCGTCAAGACGGTGGACGCCCAGACCCGGTCCAAGACCAGCGTCAACGAGCTGCTTCGCGACTGATCGGGCAGGCGCCTCTCGGGGCGCCATTGCGACAGGGCGCGACGATGGCTAACTGCTTGATCATGAGCAAGCTCGACCCCGTCCGCCTGACCCAGGATCTGATCCGCCGCCCCTCCGTCACCCCGGCCGACGCCGGCGCCATGGACGTTCTGGAGGCGGAGCTCGCCAAGCTTGGCTTCACCTGCCGCCGAATGCGGTTTGGGGAGATCGAGAACCTCTACGCCCGCTGGGGAACGGCGCGGCCAAACCTCTGTTTCGCNNGCCGTCGACATGAAGAGCGCGCTAGCCGCCTTCGCCGCGGCTGCGGGCGCCAGCCTCGCCCGGGGCGAGGTGACCGGCTCACTGTCCTTTCTGATCACCGGCGACGAGGAAGGGATCGCCGTCGACGGCACCAAGAAGGTGGTCGAGGCCCTGATGGCCGAGGGCGAGATCGTAGACCACTGCGTGGTGGGCGAGCCCACCAGCGCCGAGACTTTCGGCGACATGATCAAGATCGGCCGTCGCGGCTCCATCAACGCCGAGATCGTGGTCGAAGGCCGCCAGGGCCATGTGGCCTATCCCCACCGGGCGGCCAACCCTGTCCCGGTGCTGGTGCGCATCCTGGCCGCCCTGGACGCCCATGTGCTCGACGAGGGCTATACGGGCTTCCAGCCCTCCAACCTCGAGATCACCACGGTGGACGTGGGCAACGCCGCCACCAATGTGATCCCGGCCCAGGCCAAAGCCCGGGTGAACATCCGCTTCAACCCTGGCCACAGGGGCGCTGACCTCGCCGCCTGGATCGAGGGCGTGGCCCAGGCTGGGGCCGAAGGTTTCGACGGCGTCGTGCGGGTGACGCCCTCCATCAGCGGTGAGGCCTTCCTGACCGAGCCAGGGGATTTCACAGACCTGGTCGCCGCGGCCGTGCGCGACGTGGCCGGCCGCGATCCGGAACTGTCCACCACCGGCGGCACGTCGGACGCCCGCTTCATCCGCGCCCTGTGCCCAGTGGTCGAACTCGGCCTGGTGGGCAAGACCATGCATGCGGTGGACGAACGCGCGCCGGTGGCCGAGATCCGTGACCTGCAGGCGGTCTATGAGCGGCTCATCGCCCGCTATTTCACGCGGTTCGGCGGCTGAAACCCTTCGCGCCGAAGGCGCAAGGCAAAGATCAACCACGAAGAGCACGAAGTTCACAAAGAGCGGAGTCTCCTTCGTGCCCTTTGTGAGCTTCGTGGTTCAATCTTCTGGCGCTGACGCGCCGTACTTGACCCCTACCAGATAGAGGCCCGTGGCGGGCGCGACCGGGCCGCAGGCGCGGCGATCGCGAGCGGCCAGGGCCTGTTCCACATCGGCGGCGCTCCAGCGCCCCAGGCCCACCTCGGCCAGGGTGCCGGTCATGGAGCGGACCTGCCGGTGGAGGAATGAGCGGGAGGCGAACTCCAGGATCACTTCATCCCCTTCTCGGCGCACCCGAGCCACGTCCAGGGTCTTCATCGGCGACTTGGCCTGGCACTGCAGGTCGCGGAAGGTGGTGAAGTCGTGATGACCCACCAGGGCCTGGGCGGCGGCATGCATGGCGGCCGCATCCAGGGGCTTCTTCACATGCCAGACCCGCCCCCAGTCCAGGGCCGGCGGCGCTGTGCGGTTCAGGATGCGATAGATGTAGCGCCGCTCGGTAGCCGAAAAGCGCGCATGCCAGCGAGGGTCCTCCACCTGTTCGGCCGAGAGGATGGCGACGGGCTGGGGCACGAGATGGGCGTTCAGGGCGTCGCGCACCACCTCGGGCTTCCAGGCCTTGTCCAGGTCCACATGCACCACCTGGCCAGTGGCGTGGACGCCAGTGTCTGTGCGGCCCGCCGCCTGCAGCCGCAGGTCCTGGCCGCAGAACCCCTTCACCGCCGCCTCGATGGCCCCCTGAACCGAGGCCAGCCCCGCCTGGGCCTGGAACCCTCGATAGGGCCGTCCGTCGTACTCGACGGTGAGCTTGTAGCGCGGCATCAGCTGAGCTTCGTTCCAGCCGGCAGGGGGAAGCCCCGCAGGAAGACGTCGGCCTCCTGCGGCCCGCGACCTTCCCGCTGCAGGCGCAGCAAGCGCACCGCGCCCTCGCTGCAGGCCACCAGCAGGCCATCGTCCAGCACTTCGCCGGGCGCGCCCGCCCCGTCCTCGCGCACGCAGGCCAGGACCTTGACCCGCACCGGTCCCTTTTCGCCGGGCGCCTCAAACCAGGCGCCCGGAAAGGGCGACAGCCCCCGGATCTGGCCATCGACCCGGGCGGCCGGCTTGGACCAGTCAATGCGGGCGGTCTTGGGGCGGATTTTCTTGGCGTAGGTGACGCCCTCCGTCCCTTGCGGGACTTCTTCGGCGCTCCCGGCCTCGATCTTCGGCAGGGTCTCAGCAAGCAGTTCGGCGCCCAGCTCGGCCAGCCGGTCATGGATGTCGCCGGCGGTGTCCCGGGGGCCGATACGCACGGTGGCTGTGGCCAGCACCGGGCCCTCGTCCAGGCCCTCGGTCATCCGCATCACCTGGACGCCGGTGATCTCGTCGCCGGCCATCACCGCCCGCTGGATGGGTGCGGCGCCCCGCCAGCGGGGCAGGAGCGAGCCGTGCAGGTTGAAGGCGCCCAGCCGGGGCGCGTCCAGCACCTCCCGGGTGAGGATCTGGCCATAGGCGACCACGCAGGCGGCGTCGAGATTGAGGGCGCGAAAGGCCTCGATCTCATCGGGGTCGCGCATGGAGGCCGGCGTGCGGACCGGCAGGCCATGCTCCAGGGCGAAGGCGTGCACCGGCGAAGGTTTCAGCGTATGGCCCCGCCCCCGGGGCGCGGGCGGCTGGGAATAGACACAGGCGATGTCGTGGCCGGCCGCCACCAGGCGGGCCAGGGCGACGACGGCGAAATCAGGGGTACCAAGAAAGGCCAGGCGCATGGACGCCGTTTACCTCGCCCCGTAGGGTGCGCAAAGCCGGGGGGAATGAACTGGCACGCAGGACCATTCTCTGACGGCGTCGAGAGAAGAGGAGATACCCATGCGCAAGACCCTGACCATCACCGCCGCCGCCGCTCTGGCCCTGGTTCTGGCCGCCTGCACCCAGGCCGAGCAGACCGAAGCCGAGGCCAATGTGGACGAGGCCGCCGCCGAAGCCAGCGAAGCAGCTTCCGACGCGGCCGACGCGGCTGGGGAAGCCGCCTCTGACGCCGCCGCCATGGCCGAAGGCGCCGCCCAAGAGGTCGGTGAGGCGATGCAAGAGGCCGGTGACGAAATCAGCGAAGCGGCTGACGACGCCGCCAACTAGGTTCTCAAGTCCGAGAACGGCGGAGGGCGGCGCACATGGCGGCGCCGCCCTCCTGCCACCCTAGAGCCTGATGCGACCAGACGGAACCGTCTGATCGTTGAATCAGGCTCTAAATTCAAAGACTTGAGCGCGTTTTGCTCCGATAACCGGTTCCCACTTATCGGAACGCGCTCTACGAAAATTCTTAAGCCGCGCGGGCCTGCTTCTTGACCTTGGCCACGGCGCGGTCGCGCTTCAGCCGCGACAGATGGTCGATAAACAGGACGCCTTCGAGGTGGTCCATCTCGTGCTGGATGCAGACGGCGAACAGGCCCTCGGCGTCTTCCTCGATCTGCTCACCCTGATAGTTCAAATAGCGCAGCTTCACCCGGGCCGGACGCTCGACCTCGTCATAGATGTCCGGGATCGACAGACAGCCCTCCTCATAGGGGGCGGTGTCATCCGAGGACCAGAGGATTTCCGGGTTCACATAATAGCGGGGCTGCCGCTCTTCATCGGGGCCGGCGATGTCCATGACAATGACCCGCTTGGGCACGCCGATCTGGATGGCGGCCAAGCCAATGCCCGGCGCGGCGTACATGGTCTCCAGCATGTCGTCCATGAGGGCGCGCAGCTCGTCATCGACAGCCTCCACCGGTTGGGAGACCTGCTTGAGGATCGGGTTCGGGACCGTGAGGATTTCGCGAATGGCCATAGTTGCGAGGTAAGCGCGCCAAACCT
>DJWR01000053.1 GCA_002441055.1 Caulobacteraceae bacterium UBA6225
TCGACAGCCGCACCATCCTCGGCGAACAAGGCGGCGAGCAGCTGCTGGGCCAGGGGGACATGCTCTACATGGCTGGCGGCGGACGGATCACCCGCCTGCATGGCCCCTTCGTCTCCGACGAGGAGGTGGAGGCGGTGGCCAAGTACCTCCGCGCCCAGGGCGAGCCACAATATGTGGAGGACGTCACCGCGGGCGGCGATGACGAGGACGGCGGCGGCGATGACTTCGGGGCCGGCGGCGGGTCGGGGGATGATCTCTATGACCGGGCCGTGGCCGTCGTCACCCGGGACGGCAAGGCCTCGACCAGCTACGTCCAGCGCCGGCTGCAGATCGGCTACAACCGTGCGGCCTCGCTTATTGAACGGATGGAGCAGGAAGGCGTGGTCAGCCCCGCCAACCATGCCGGCAAGCGCGAAATCCTGGTCGGCGCTCCGCCCTGACCGGGGCTTGGCTGGAAGTTTAGGGGAGGTGGGCGCGCCCGACGAAGTCCGGACGGGGCTTGGGGGGAGAGAAGCGTCTCAGTCTCACGCCCGGCGCGCCCTTGCGGAGATCCGGCGAACCGTCTTGCGACAGCCGTGGGGGGGAGCCGTCCTCCGCTTCCAACAGATTGGATTGCCGGGCGATTTTTCAAGCGCCTGCGACTCTTTGGCGCCCCAGGCTGGGGATCATGGAGGGATTGCGCATCAATGAGCCCTCGGGGCTCGTAAATGCCAGGGTCAGACCAGTCTGGAGCGAGCGCCATGGGGGCGAGCATTGTCATCGGAGCCAGGGGCGGAATTGGCGCGGCCCTGGTCGCACGCCTTGCCGCCCGCCCCGACGCAGGACCGGTGCTGGCCCTGTCCCGCACCCCGCCGGAGACCTTACCGCCTGGGGTCGCCTGGGGCCCGATCGATCTGGGCGATGAGGCCTCGATCGCGGCGGCCGCGTCAGCGGATCTGGGCGCGCCCCTGGAGCGAGTCCTGGTGGCGACCGGGCGGTTGGAGGTTCTGGGGCGTCCGCCGGAGAAGTCCTGGCGCCATCTGGAGGCTGAGACCCTGATGGCGGCCTTCGCCGACAATGCGGTGGGGCCGGCCCTGGTGGCGAAGCACTTCCTGCCCCGCCTGCCCCGGGATCGCCGCAGCGTCTTCGCCGCCCTGTCGGCCCGGGTGGGCAGTATCGAGGACAACCGCCTGGGGGGCTGGTACGGCTACCGCGCCTCCAAGGCTGCGCTCAATCAACTGATCCACACCCTGGCCATCGAACTGGCCCGCCAGCGGCCCCAGGCCGTCTGTGTCGCCCTGCATCCGGGCACGGTGGATACGGGCCTGTCAGCGCCGTTCCAGGGCGGGGTGAGCGCCGAAAAGCTCTTCACCCCCGACTTCGCCGCTGAGCGTCTGTTGTCGGTTCTCGACGGCCTGGGGCCGGCCGACAGCGGCGGCTTCTTCGCCTGGGATGGGACGACCATCCCGTGGTGAGGCGACTGATCCTGGTCCTGGGCGATCAGCTTTCGCCCCCACAGAGGCTTTCATCCCTGCGCGAAGCCGATCCGGCCTGCGACGCGGTGCTGATGGCGGAAGTGGCCGGAGAGATGACCTATGCGCCGCATCACCGGCAGAAGCTGGTCATGGTCCTGGCCGCCATGCGTCAGCATGCCGAGGTTCTGCGCCAGGCGGGCTTCCAGGTGCGCTATGTGCGGCATGATGATCCCGCCAACAGCGGCAGCCTGACCGGTGAGGTGCTGCGGGCGGCCGAGGCCCTCAGGCCCCAGGAGATCTGGCTCACCCGATCAGGCGAGTGGCGGCTGGAACGGGCCTTTGATGATCTCGAAGTCAGCCTGCCCGCGCCGCTGCGCCGTCTGGCCGACGACCGCTACCTGTGTGACGCCGAGACTTTTGCGGCCTGGGCCAAGGGGCGGCGAGAGCTCCGCATGGAGTTCTTCTATCGCGACATGCGCCGCCGGCACGGGGTCCTCATGGACGGGGACCAGCCGGCCGGAGGGCGCTGGAACTTCGACGCCGAAAACCGTCGTCGGCTCCCCAAGGGGGCCAAGGCGCCTGAGCGGCTGATGATCTCGCCCAACGGGGTGGTCCAGGAGCTGATCGCCGAGATCGCAGCCCTGTCGCCAGAGGGCTTCGGAGACCTGGCTGGGTTTGGCTGGGCCACCAACGGGCCGGATGCTGAACGGCTGGCCGACCACTTCTTTGCGGACATTCTGGCGGGCTTTGGCGATCATCAGGACGCGATGGCCCTGGGCGAGCCCTGGCTCTGGCACGGCCGGCTCTCAGCGGCCCTGAATCTGGGCCTGCTCGATCCGCTGGAGCTCTGCCGCCGGGCCGAGGCGCAATGGCGGGACGGCTGCGCGCCCCTGAACGCGGTGGAGGGGTTCATCCGCCAGATCCTTGGCTGGCGGGAGTTCGTGCGCGGCATCTACTGGCTGAAGATGCCCGGCTATCTGGAGACCAACGCGCTCGGCGCCGCCAACCGGCTGCCGGATTTCTACTGGACAGGACAGACGGACATGGCCTGCGTCGGTGCGGTGGTGGCCGAGACCCGGGCCAACGCCTACGCCCACCATATTCAGAGGCTGATGGTCACTGGCAATCTGGCCATGCTGTTGGGGGTCGCGCCTGCAGAGATCAACGCCTGGTATCTGGGGGTCTATGCCGACGCCTATGAATGGGTGGAGGCGCCCAACACCCACGGCATGGCCACCTATGCCGATGGGGGCGTGGTCGGCTCAAAGCCCTATGCGGCCAGCGGGGCCTATATCCAGCGGATGAGCGACTATTGCTCGGCCTGCGCCTTTGATGTGAAGGCCCGCCTCGGGGAGAAGGCCTGTCCGTTCAACAGCCTCTACTGGGACTTTCTGGATCGGAACGCTGCACGGCTGGAGACCAATATGCGCATGGCCTTGCCCTATAAGGCGCTGGCCCGCCTGGGGGATGACGAGCGCCGGGCCATCGCCGCCCGTGCGGCGCAGCTGCGGCAGGCCTTCGGCGCTACGCCGCTTCAGGCCGAGGGCCTGCTCAGCACATAGAGGGCGCAGAAGGTCAGGATCACGCCTACCCCCATCGGAACCCAGGGATTGGCGGCGGTGAGCATCACCACCGTCAGACTGAGCCCCATGCCGATCACCGCCGCCAGCTTGGCCCGCGGCGGGATTGCGCCCCGCTGGTCCCAGGCGCGCAAGGTGGCTCCAAATCGTTTGTGGGCGTAGAGCCTCGCCCGCAGTTTCGGCGCGCTTTTGCCAAACGCCCAGGCGGCGATGATGAGGAAGAGGGTGGTCGGCAGCAGCGGGAGAAAGGCGCCCACAATCCCCAGGCCCAGGGCGAAGACGCCAATGGCCCGATAAAACAGGGCCGCCGCCGGCGTAAGCCTCGGTGTGAGCTCAGGCTCATCCAAAGGGGGTGGTCCAGGATCGTGCGGCGCCGCCATGGGGCCAGCATGCCACAGGTCTTGCGAGGGGGTCGCAGAAAAGAGCGTGTGGCCGCACAGCCCCTGGGCGGGGTCGGCGCAGGGAGTCAGCCCCGCATCAGGTTGGGTTCGAAGCGTATGAGCGCCTCGGCGATCTGAGGTTCTGGGGCCAGGTTTCGGATCACTTTGGCCAGGCCGCGGCTGATCTCCCGTTGCCGGTCGCCGTCCACACCGTCCAGGGCCTGTCGGTTGAAGGCCAGCAGCTGATCCACCGCCTGATCATAGATATCCTGTCCCTGGTCGGTCAGGGAAAGGTGAACCTGACGGCGGTCGGTGGCCGGGGTCGCGCGGGTCATCAGCTCCCGGCGGACCAACTGGTCGACGCTGCGGGTCAGGGTGGTTCGGTCGACCGCCGTGAAGGCGGAGAGGTCGGACATGGAGCAGACCCCGAACCGGCGCACCGTCGAGATGGCCCGCCATTGACCAAGGCTCAGCTCAAGGGGGGCCAGGGCCCGTTCAAACGCCGCGTCACGGCGTCGCACCGCCTGAAACAGCAGGTAGAAAAAGTACTCCGGGACATCGAGGCCGAACTCCGCCTCGGCGTCTATGGATCGCAGCCCAGCCTTGGATTTGGTCATAAAACACAGGTCTCCCCTAGCCCCAGAAAGCACAGCTTCGTGCTATCGCACAAGTCGCACATGCAAATTGTGCAAACGCACACATCTGTTGACAGGAGGATCAGCCGCTTTTAGGGGAGCGCCCACAGTCACACGACGCCGTTACGCGGCCGCTGCGCCAGGGTTTCCCTATGTGCGCGATCCCCGGTCGCCATCATTAACAGAGGTTTCCATGGGTGGACCGCCAGAGGCGGGCCTCGACGACCTTCGTCGTCAGCTTGTCGAATTGCAGAGTGAAGTCCGGCAGATGACCGCCTACGGCCGGGCCATGGCCACGGCCATCGCGACCCTGTCGCCTGCGGCGCACACGGTGCTGACCCAGGCCCTGGGACGCGAGGCGCTGCCCCTGGAGTGTGATCTCCAGGGCGATCTGTTTGAGCGCTCGGGTCGCGTGCAGGCCCTGGGGCGTTCGGAGGCCGCGCTCGCCCAGGATCTTGAGCGGGCGCTGGTGGCGCGGGCTGCGGATCTGGATGGGGATGATGTGGTGGCCGCTCCCCGCCAGGCCGTGGGGTGAGGCGCCTAGCCTACGCCTGATCGTTGGCGCCTGAGTTCTCAGGCTCAGCTAGACGTCCAGGTTCCAGAGGGCTTCGATCAGTTCGGCCGGTTCAAACGGCTTGACGATCCACCCGGCGACCCCGGCGTCCCGCCCGCGGGCCTTCTTGGCCTCGGCGTCCTCACTGGAGATGATCATCACCGGAACATCGGCATAGGCTGGCCGGGCGCGGATGGCGGCCAGCAGGGCGAAGCCGTCCATATTGGGCATGTTGAGGTCGGTCAGCACAATGTCTGGCCGACGATTGGCCATGATGGACAGGGCGTCGGCGCCGTCCTCGGCCACCCAGACCTCATAGCCGACCGCGCTGAGCACATCCTCCAGCAGAAGTCGGATGACCGAAGAATCGTCCACCACCAGAATACGGGTTGGTCCGCGCACCTGTTGCTGCGCCCGCCGGAACTCAGATCCGGGCATGGGCGTCGCCTGGCGATGTTGGACGGCCTGCATTGGCGGCGGGGGTTCCGGTGGAAGACAGGGAGAACAGCTCCTCGCATCCAGGTTCGCAGATGCGATGAAAGATACGGTTAAAGGCGAGAAATTTCTCTAATAAGAGAATCTGCTTGCGCAGACAAGACGCCGCGCTGCGGTGCAGCAGAGGCTTTGAGGCCTGGCGCCCTTAGTCCTCTCGGATATCCTCGCCCTGATGGATCAGCAGCGCCTTGGCGGGGGCGGCGTCCTGGGTCGTCAGGCCAAATCCCATCTGGCCATCAAAATAGACACTATCGCCCTGGCTCAGCGACAGGGGGGCATAGACGTCGGAGTGCATGACCACGCGGCCTGCCAGAACCATCAGATAGGCCTCGCCCGCCGCCCGCAGCAGCCCGCCGCTCAACTGGTTGTCGGCCACCTGCAGGACGACCGGTGTAAAGCTGCGTCTGAGCAGTTCCGTCGCGCCGGCAAAGCCCCGCAGGCCGCCAAGGTCGCGGTGCTCGCCCTGGCCAGCCCGGATCACCGCGCGCCGACCGGCCGGGGGGGCGTTCCCCTCCCCGGGGGCCTCTGGCCGCAGGAGGTGGTCGATCTCCACATCCAGAGCGCGGCAGAGCCTGATCAAAACCTCATAGCCCAAGGAGGTCTGCCCAAGCTCGACCTTGGACAGGCTCGACAGGGGCACCCCGGAACGGGCGCTGAGATCGGCGAGGGTCCAGCCCCTGTCCCGCCGCAACCGTCGGATGGCCGCGCCGGCGGCCGCAGACAGGACGCTGGTCATATCAGGATGTCTTAGCTGGCCGACAGGCGGGCAAGGGGCGTCTCCGTAGGCGAGGCGGCCATGCTTAAGCCTGATGAACGGCCAAGGCCAAGCGCAGTTGCTCAGCCATGATGTCTTTCAGGCGCTGGGGNNGTGATCTCCTGGGTGGAGTGAAAGCGCCAGCCCAGGGCCTCCTCCGCGCCGTGCGGGCGCACACGCAGCCGAACCGCCTCCACCTCATCCTGATAGATGCCGAAGCTGCGGTCGACGAAGGCGGCCAGGGAGAAGTCCGTGGGCGGGGCTGCGGGACGATCCAGCACCGTGACCTCTGACAGCCGGTCGAGACGCCAGGTGCGTGGGTCGCCGCCCTCGCCCTCGGCGGCCAGCAGGTAGTTGCTGCGCCCAAACAACAGCCCAAGGGGCGTGACCTCGCGCCGGCGTCCAGGGGTGCTGCCGCCCATATAGGTGAAAGAGAGCCGCCTCAGGCTGACGATGGCCTCACGCACCTGACGCAGGACGCCCTCATCCTCAAAGGGTCGGGGGCCAGGGGACAGGGCGATGGCCTCGGCCTGCAGCATCGCCTCCAGGTCTGGCGCCAGCCGACGGCGGGCCGGCGCCCGCATGGCCGACAGCACCTTGGTCTCCAGCCGGGCCAGGGCTGCGGCCCGGCCCCGGGCGCCGCCAACGCGGAAGTGTTCGGTCGCCGCCCGCAGGGCTCCCAGCTCCTCGGCGTCGGGGGTCTGGAACAGGGCGTCGAGGCCGGCTGGGATGCGAAACCGCCGGGTCGGCGGATCCTCAATCTCCTCCAACTGGGGGAACAGGTCGCGCAGGGCGTCGCGCATCCGCTCGACGGTGCGCCGACCCACCCCGATCCCCTGGGCCATCTCGTCCAGGGTCAGGCCCTCGGCCGTACTGGCCAGGGCGCGGGCGAGGTCGAGAAGCAGGGCGGCCTTGGCGTGACGCATCGAATTCTCCGACGTCCGATTCTGACGTATCACGCTTCTAGGGTCCAGGTGTCGAGAGGAAACGGAGACACCCATGCGCGCTTCCCGCCCCACACCCCGCCGTCGGACCAGTTCGCCTGCGCCGCTGCTGGACCTCGCCCCCCGGCCCGAGGCGCCGGGCGCAGATCTGATCGCCGCGGTCCTGACCCATGCCGACCTGGAGACCCGCCTGACGCCCCGCCAGGTGCGCCGGTCCCTATCGCCCTATCGGGCCGCCGAGCTGCGGGAGGCTGGCCGCCTCAACGCCGCCGAGGCCGCCCGCAGCCTCGATCTTGCGGTGATCTGGGACGAGGCTGAGGCCGAGGTCGTCCGGGTCATTGATGACGCGCCCCTGCGGCACAAGGCTCAGGCGGGGCCCGACTGGTGGGAGGAGGCCTGGGATGACGAAGACCTCTGGCAGGCGCCAGCCCCGCGACCGGTTCTGCGGGCCGTTCAGGGGGGACGCCGGTGACCCCGTCGCGCGCCGTCTTCCCGCCCACCCTGTTCCAGGCCCGGATGCCTGGCGCCGCCCCGGCCCAGTTCCGTCGCCGTCTTGACCGCGACCCGCCGGCGGTCCAAGGGGCCGATCATGTCGAAAGCCACGCCCGCCACCCGCGTCCTTGACCGCGCAGGCGTTGCATACGCCCTGCATCGCTATGAGTACGAACCGGCGCCAGGGCGGATCGGCTTGCAGGCCGCCGAACGTCTGGGGGTCGATCCGGGGCAGGTGTTCAAGACCCTGATGGTGCTGGTGGATGGCCAGCCGTTCTGCGCAGTGCTGCCCTCGGATCGGGAGGCGTCCCTCAAGCAACTGGCCAGGGCCGCTGGCGGCAAGGCCGCTCAGATGATGGTCCCCGCCGCGGCCGAGCGCCTGACGGGCTACCGGATTGGCGGCGTCAGTCCCCTTGGCCAGCGCAAGGTGACACCGGTGATCATCGAGGCGGCGGCCTTGGCCCTCGATCAGATCTTCGTCAACGGCGGTCAGCGGGGTCTGCAGATCCGCCTGGCGCCCCGCGATCTGATGACGACCCTGGGCGCGCAGAGCGCCGTCTTCACCTGACGCCGCCATCGTCGCAGCAAAGGCTTTGGCGCCCCAACATCAACGGGCGTAGGTTACCGATGTTCACTCGTCATCCCGGAGGGCAGATGGGTACGACGGCGACCACCTCTGCGGTGCTAGCGCGCCGACGCAGTTATCATGTGGGCAATGTCCGCTCGCAGCTTTCGTCAGCGGCCAGCGCCCTGCTGGAGACCGAAGGCGCTTCGGCGCTCAGCCTGCGGGCTATCGCCCGGCGGACAGGCGTCGCCCTTGGCACGGTCTATTACCACTATGCCGACAAGCGCGCCCTGCTGGCTGGTCTGGCGGCCGAGGGCTTTCGCGACCTGGCTGCGGCGCTGAGGGCGGCGACCGACGCCCGGGGCGAGGGAAGTGGAATTCGAGCCGCCGGTATGGCCTACCTGGCCTTCGTCCGGGCGCGCCCGGCCCTCTATGGCCTGATGTACGAAATGCGCGATGTCGGACGGCGCGAGGAGGTTGAGGAGGCCGAGTGCGTGGCCTTTTCCGAGATGCTCCATGCCGCGGCCGCGGACTTCAAAACCGGCGCCGAACCCGAGGCCATCCGCCAGGTCGCCCAGGCGATCTGGGCCTGCGCCCGGGGAATCGCCGCCCTGGCCCTGGCCCTGGCCCGCGGCGGGCCCGGCCGGCTGGACAGCGACACGGTGCGTGATGCGGTTCTCGGGCTCGAAACCCTGGTCTCCAGGCCCTGAATTCGCCTGTGACGGGCGCTGGCGCCCCGGAATGAATTTTCGCCTATCCGAACAGTGTTCGACTGTTCCAGCTTGACCCTTATCAACTTCGCACGACGGGTCAATCAAGAGCCTGCGGCGGCTGGGAGGACAACAATGACCAACATCCTGCGCTTGCGCAGCCTATTCATCATGGGCGCCTCGACTGCGGCTATCGCCGCGGCAACACCTGCCTTGGCCCAACAGACCACAATGCTCGAGGAGCTCGTCGTCACCGCCGAGCGCCGTGACCAGAGCCTGCAGGATGTGCCCGTCGCCGTGACGGCCTACACCAGTGAGCGTCGCGACCTTCTAGGGATCGCCACGGTCGAGGACCTGGCCCGCTCGTCGCCCAGCGTGGCCTACACCAACAACGACCGTCTCTCGATCCGGGGCTTCGGCCGCCTGACCAACGCCATCGGCACCGACCCCTCGGTGGCGCTGTATTCCGACGGCATCTTCTCCAACTCGATGGCGGACTCCTCGACCCCGTCTCTGTTCATCGAGCGGACTGAAATTCTGCGCGGCCCCCAGGGCACCCTCTATGGCCGTAACTCGGTCGGCGGCGCCCTGAATATCATCGGCAAGCGGCCGGCCTACGAGTTCGAAGGCGAGTTCCGCGCCGCGGTGGGCAACTACGGCACCTGGCAGACCGATCTGCTGATGTCGGGTCCGGTGACCGAGGGGCTTCGCTTCCTGGTCGGCGGCTCGCTGCAGCGCCGGGAAGAAGGATTCATCGAGAATATCGGCCCGGCCGGCGACACCAGCGCGGTCAAGCGCTGGATGTTTGAGGCGCAGGTCGAAGCCGATCTGGGTGAGAACATCGTCGCGCGTCTGCGCTACACCAAGTTCGACTGGGACGACTCCTACGGCGTCGGCAACGTGCATGAGGCGGTCATCTCGCCCTATGACACCGCCTCGATCACCGGTCTGGGCAACGCCGCCCTGTACTACAACCCGACCTTCGGGTTCGCCGGGGTCAATCCGAGCACGGCCGACGAGTTCAAGATCAACACCAACCAGACCAACGAGGGCAAGCTCAGCGATCACCAGCGCCTGCACTTCGACCTGACCTGGGATCTGGGCGGCGCGACCCTGAAGTACCTCGCCGGCTATCAGGAGTATGTCTACAACACCAATGGCGACGAGGACCGCTCGGCTCGGACCGGCAACTACAGCATCGCTGCGGCCACGCCGTTCGGCGCCTACACGGCGACCAATGTCTCCCCGAACCAGCGCTTCTTCTATGAAGAAGACCAGAAGTGGTGGTCGAACGAGATCAACCTGTCGTCCAACTCCGACGGCCCGCTCCAGTGGATCACTGGCCTCTACCAGTATCACCAGGACTACTCGCAGCCCCAGGGCCTGCGCGTCCTCGGCGATCCGGCGATGCAGAACCCGCTCAACCTCGCGACAGGCGGCCCGGCCGCCCCGAACCCGAACGGGAACTATCTGTTCGTCGACGGGACGCTTGAGGTCGACTCCTACGCCGTGTTCGGCCAGATCGACTACGATCTGAACGAGCAGTGGACCCTGACGGCCGGCCTGCGCTGGTCCAAGGACGAGAAGACCGGCACCGACTTCGCCCGCTACGTCTCGCGGACCAACACCACGACGACGGTTCTCGCCGCCGGCGGCGTTCCGGCCGCTGTGGGTCAGGGCCTGGCGGTCGACTTCACCACCTTCGTGGTCTGCGGCGGTCCGACGATCGCCACCTGCCTGGCCAACCCGCTCTACAGCAACCTTCGGGCCGCCCCCGGCGGTGGTCTCGAGCGGGATCTGAGCGCTGAATACGACGCCTTCACCGGCACCCTCGGCGTCCAGTGGCAGCCTGACGTCGATACCAACGCCTATCTCCGCTACAGCCGCGGCTACAAGTCGGGCGGGTGGCTGGCCTCCAACGGCCTGACGCCCTTCCCCTATGCCGACGCCGAGTATGTGGACAACTACGAGCTGGGTCTGAAGAAGACCTGGGGCGGCGTGTTCCAGCTCAACACCGCCCTGTTCTATGCCGACTACCAGGGCTTCCAGGCGCCGCTCACCGTGGTTCTGAACTCCACCACCGGGTCGACCGGCACCCAGTTCCTCAATCTGGAGGCCCGCAACTGGGGTCTTGAGGTCGAGGGCCAGTGGGCGCCGATCGATGGCCTGCAGCTGTTTGGCAGCTACGCCTATATCAACGCCGAGATCACCGAGGGTTGCTGCTACGTCGACACCAATGATCCGCGTGCGCTCCAGGCCGGCGCTCGCCCGGTGGGCGCGCCGCTGGCCAATGGCAGCCGTAACCAGAGCCTGGTGGGCAGCCGTCTCCCCATGACCCCGGAACATAAGGTCAATGTGGGCGGCAACTACACCATGGACTTCACCGCCGGCAGCCTGACGCTGGGGGCGACCTACACCTATACCGACGACATGCAGACCGGCGTGTTCGGCTCGCCGCGCTACACCGCGCCGTCGAACGAGCTCGTCGACCTGCGGGCGCTCTGGAAGGACGTCGAGGATCGCTTCACGATCATCGGCTACGTGAAGAACGCCACGGACGAAGTGGCCTATCAGAGCTCCAGCCCGAGCTCGGTGACGGCCCTTGGCACCTTCCGCCAGACGGTCAAGCTGAACTTCCCCCGCACCTTCGGGGTGGAGCTGCAGTACCGCTTCTAAACCCGCCTGGGTTTAAAGACAGAAGGGGGCGGCGCGGGTTTCCTGCGCCGCCCTTTTTTCTTGCCGCCAGTCCCGCGATCCCCGGCCCTGATGCGGGGCGCATAGTCCACTTGGATCATGCGGCGACCCGCCGACCCGTGGTGGAGCAGGTGCGTCAGTTTCGCACACGCTTCCACAGGGGATATTCATCATGCGATTGTTCGCAGCCGGTCTTTTCACCTCCCTCATTCTGGCCATCGCCGCCCCAGCCGGCGGCGCCTTGGCCCAGTCGGCGGACAGCACCGTCACCCTGGCGGACGGCACCAAGGTCGTCACCACGATCCGCGGCCTGAACGACATCACCATCCAGATCAGCGGCGGGCCCGACTTTGGGGCCAATCCAGCGACGGTGAACTTCACCAGCGTCGCGCCGGGCGCCGGCGTGATCGACTATGTCGGCACCATCACCCGCGGTGGCACGACCTCGCCCTTCACCTGTCAGGTCAATACGGTGACTCAGGCAGTGACTGGCACGGGCGCCTGTGACGTGGCCTTTGGGCAGACTTCAACGACGACGCCGCCTCCGGTGACGCCNNGACGCCGACCACGCCAACCACCCCCACCACGCCGACGACGCCCCCCACCACGCCTACGACGCCGACGACTCCCACAACGCCGACCACGCCGACCACCCCCACGACGCCGCCGGTGATTGATGACGGGTCCATCACCGTGACCAATCCGGACGGCTCGGTGGTGACCCTCTCGGTTCCCGAACAGTCGCTGATCTCGTTCGCTGAGGCCGACCAGTTGTTCATGGCCCTGATCGGCGACCGCATCGGGGTCGGCAGCCTGGACGGCTTTGTGAACGGCCGCCTGCGCGCCATGGGTCTGGCCGCCCTGCAGGCGCAGATGCCCATGCAGCGCACCGAGCGCGACAGCTATCGCGGCGCCTCGGCCGGCGCCAGCGCGCCTGCGGCCGGCGTCTGGGTGAACGCCACCGGGACCTATGTTGAAGATGGCCGGCCCGGCTCTGGCCAGGACGGCTATGGCGGCGCCGTGGCGCTGGGTCTGGACTTCAGCACCGGCGATACGATCCTCGGGGGCTTCGTCTCCCACAACCAGATCGACCTGGACGGAACCAGCGCCAGCTATCAGTCCGAAGGCTGGACCGGCGGCCTCTATGCCAGCTGGTCCCAGGATCCCGCCCTGCGCCTGACCGCTTCAGTGGGCTATGGCGCCTTTGAGGTGGAGTATGGCCGCACCGCTGGGGCGTTGCGTAGCTTCGGAACCACTGACCGCACCCAGCTGGTCGGCTCCATCTCGGCGGAATCCCAGTTCGCCCTTGGCGATAACTGGGTGGTGACCCCCGGCGTCGGGGTGTCGGTCTCCTCATCGGAAACCGAAGCCTATCAGGACAACGCCAATCGTCCGGTGGCCGGCAATGATGTGGACATGACCGTCCTGTCTGGGGGCGCCTCGCTCTTCTACACCGGCGCCGCCTGGCTGCCCTATGTCTCGGCCAGCGTGAACCATGAGACCGACGGAGCGCCCGGGGTCGACACCGACTACGGCCTGATCGGCGCGGGCGTGGCCATTCCGGTCTCCGACCAGTTCAGCCTGGCCTTCACCGGGCAGGTGCTGGTGGGCAAGTCCAACGAGTCCCAGTCCACCTTCGGCGTGACCCTGCGCCGGGCCTTCTGATCAACCCATGTGGCGGCGCCTGACACCCCTGTTCATGGCGCCGCTGCTGATCGCATCTCCTGTCGCCGCCCGACACGCCGACCCCCTAGAGCCTGATGCGATCAGACGGACTCGTCTGATCGTTGAATCAGGCTCTAAACTTCCAGTCCTGAGCGCGTCTCCTCCGATAACCGGTCCCCACTTATCGGAACGCGCTCTGGGCGACGGATGGATGCGGTTCGAAGTGGCGGTGGCGGGGCGAACCCTCGCCGCCGCCATGCCGTCTGACGCCGGGCCGGACGGGACCCTGACCATCGTCATCGAAGGGGACGGGCGCGCCCATGACCGGCATGGTCGGGCGAGCGCCGATCCGACGCCGGATCGGGCGGTAGGGCTGGAGCTGGCCAAGGCCTGGCCTGGCCCCGCCGCCTGGCTGGGACGGCCCTGCCAGTATGTGCAGGACGCCGCCTGCGAACCCGCAGACTGGACCACGCACAGGTTTTCGGAAGAGGCGGTGGCCATGACCGACGCCGCCGTCGGGGCCCTCATGGCGCGGGCTGGGGCTGACCAGGTGAGGCTGGTGGGCTGGTCAGGCGGCGGCGTGATGGCGACCCTGGTGGCCGCGCGACGCGAAGATGTCGCTGGCCTGGTGACGATCGCCGCGCCCCTGGATGTCGCCGCATGGACGCGCAGCCGGGGCTTAAGTCCGTTGCGGGGTCTCGATCCCGCCGATCTGCCGCCCATTGCAGCGCCGCAGGTGCACCTGACCGGCGCCTTCGATCCAGTGGTGCGCCCGGCCGTGGTCAAAGAAACGGCCCAGCGCCTGGCCGGGCCGCGGGGCCTGGTGGAGACCTGGCCAGAACGTCATGACTGCTGCTGGGTCGCCCGCGTCGATGAGATCGCCGCGGGCCTTGATTCCCAGCCTTGAAGCCTACTTGCCGCCGAGGGTGGCGCGCAGCATCCAGGCGTGCTTCTCGTGGGCCTCAAGCCGGTCGGTGATGATCCCGGCGCTGGCCTCGTCGTCGGCCTTCTGAGCAAGAGCCAGGGCCTCGCGGCAGGTGGCGATCACCGTCTCATGGTCGCTGGTCAGGGCCTGAAGCATCGACTGGGAGTCGCCTTCGGGATCGCCGTCCTTGATCGAGCTGAGGTTGCCGAAGGCGCCATAGCCCTGCGGGGCCAGTTCGCCCAGGGCGCGGATACGCTCGGCCACGGTGTCGATGGCCTGCCACATCTCGGTGTACTGCTCCATGAAGAGCGCGTGCAGGGACGAGAAGTTGGGGCCGCGGACGTTCCAGTGGAAGCCGTGGGTCTTGAGATAGACCGCATAGGTGTCGGCCAGCATCTTGGAGAGGGCCTGGGCCACGGCCTTGCGGTCCTCGACGTCCAGTCCGGTCTTGATCTTCTCGGCCATGAATTCAGCTCCTTTGGTGTCTTAAAGCTCAGCTTGTGACCGAACGGCTGGCCACAGCTAGGGTTCCGCCATGGGCGGCGCGGGCTTCGGCCCGGGACCAGGCGCGCTCGTGGAGGGCGAAGGCGACGGTCTGGAAGAGAGGCTCCACCATGCCGATGGCCAGGGCCGCGCGCCAATCCCGGGTGAGTACGTAGGCGACGGTGAAGGCGACGATGAGGTGCATGACGCTGTAGGTCAGGGTCTTGGCGACGGTCTTCTTCATCGTCTCAGCCTTTCGTGGCGACGATTTGCATATAGTGCATCAATGGTCGAGCGGAAGGGTTTGTTGCAAGCTACTCGCAAAAAATCGCAGACCTGCGTGACCGGGCACGAAAAAGGGGCCGCTCCAGCGGGAGCGGCCCCTCATCGATCCGAACCGAGGGCTCGGGTTTAGAAGATCTCGAAGAGACCCGCCGCGCCCATGCCGCCGCCGACGC
>DJWR01000057.1 GCA_002441055.1 Caulobacteraceae bacterium UBA6225
TGTGGGCCAGCCGCGGACCATTCCCGCCGGCCGCCAGATCACCGAGACCACCCGCTTCTTCGCCGGCGCCAAGACCGTGCCCGTGCTGAAGGCCTATGAGACCGACCTGAACATCCCCCGCCTGGACGCGGCGGTGGACTGGGGCAATTTCTGGTTCCTGACCCGGCCGCTGTTCAGCTTCCTGCACTTCATCTACCAGCACATCGGCAATGTCGGCCTGGCGATCCTGGCGCTCACCGTGGTGGTGAAGCTGATCTTCTTCCCGCTCGCCAACAAGAGCTACGAGTCGCTGACCAAGATGAAGAAGGTGCAGCCCCAGATCGAGGAGCTGCGCAAGAAATACAAGGACGACCCCGCCAAGCAGCAGCAGGAGCTTCTGGGGCTCTACAAGTCCGAAAAGATCAATCCGCTCACCGGTTGCCTGCCCATGCTGCTGCAGATCCCGGTCTTCTACGCCCTCTACAAGGTGCTGACCGTCACCATCGAGATGCGGCACGCGCCCTTCTATGGCTGGATCCAGGACCTGTCGTCGCGGGACCCGACGACCATCTTCAACCTGTTCGGCGCCATCCCCTGGGACCCGGCGACCGTCCCGATGATCGGCGGCTTCCTGAACGGCCCGCTGCACCTGGGCGTCCTGCCGCTGCTCTACGGCTTCACCATGTGGCTGACCACGGCCATGAACCCGCCGGCCACCGACCCGATCCAGCAGCGCATCTTCCAGCTGATGCCGATCATGTTCACCTTCATCATGGCGCCGTTCGCCGCGGGCCTGCTGATCTACTGGACCTGGAACAACGTCCTGACCATCGGCCAGCAGTACATCATCATGCGGAAGTTCAAGGTCGATAACCCCATCGACAGCCTGATCGCCCGCTTCAAGGGCAAGAAGGCCGCCAGTTGAGCGACACCGACAAGCTGTTCGACGAAGACGCCCTGGAGGCGGCCCGCATCCTCTTCGCCCGCAAGGCGGAGTTCATGATGGGGGCCGTGGCCATGGACGGCCTGCCGGCGCCGGACCTGCCGGAAGTGGCCTTCGCCGGCCGCTCCAATGTGGGCAAGTCGTCCCTGATCAACGCCCTGGTTGGCCACAAGCATCTGGCGCGGGCCTCTAACGCCCCGGGCCGCACCCGGGAGGTGAACTTCTTCGTCCTGGACGAACGCCTGCGGCTGGTGGACCTGCCTGGCTATGGCTTCGCCCGGGCCTCGCGCACTGAGGTCAAGAAATTCCAGAACCTGGGCCGCGACTACCTGCGGGGTCGGCCCAATCTGAAGCGCGCCTATCTGCTGATCGACGCCCGTCATGGGCTGAAGGAGGTGGACGGCGAGCCCATGGACGCCTTCGACAAGGCCGCGGTCTCCTATCAGATCGTGCTGACCAAGGCCGACAAGCTGCGTCCCGCCGCCGTCGAGGCCGTGCGCCAGCAGACCGAGACCGCTATCGCCAAACGCCCGGCCGCCTTCCCCCGGGTGCTCGCCACCTCGTCAGAGACCGGCGCCGGCATGGCCGAGCTGCGGGCCGAGATCGCCGCAGCCTGCGCCGTCGCGCCATAGAGCCTGATTGAGCGAACAGGCCGGGCGCCGGGTGACACGGGGGCCGCCGTCGGCTATCGGGGCCCTCCAGGATCAGGGAGCCGCCGCCAAGTGACCGACACCCCCGAAGAGGAAGGCTGGGCCACCGCCCGCACGCTGGCCGAGGCCCTGCCCTTCATCCAGCACTACGACCGCGAAACCGTGGTCATCAAATACGGCGGCCACGCCATGGGCGAGGAGTCGGTCGCCAAGCTGTTCGCCGCCGACGCGGTGCTGCTGAAGATGCTGGGCGTCCATCCGGTAGTGGTCCACGGCGGCGGCCCGCAGATCTCGCGCATGCTGGACAAGGCTGGGGTGAAGTCGAGCTTCGTGGACGGCCTGCGGGTCACTGACGCAGCCACCATGGAGGTGGCCGAGATGGTGCTGTCGGGCGCCATCAACAAGGAGATCGCCAACTGGATCACGCTCGCCGGCGCTGAGGCCGATGTGCGCGGCGTGGGCCTGTCGGGCAAGGACGCCCGGCTGATCACGGTGGAAAAGGCCGTCCGTACCCGCAAGGACCCCGATAGCCAGATCGAGCAGGCTGTCGACCTGGGCTTTGTGGGCGAACCCACCAAGATCGATCCCAAGCTGATCGAGGCGCTGATCTATGCCGATGAGGACTATGTCCCGGTGATCGCCCCCATCGGCGTGTCGAAGGACGGGGAGACCTACAACATCAACGCCGACACCGTGGCCGGCGCCCTGGCCGGCGCCCTGCGGGCCAAGCGGATGCTGCTGCTCACCGACGTCCGCGGCGTACTCGACGCCAATGGCGAACTGATCCGGGAAATGAACCTGGCCCAGGCGCGGGAGGCGATCGCCTCTGGCGTGGCCACCGGCGGCATGATCCCCAAGCTGGAGACCGCCATCAATGCGGTGGAGTCCGGGGTTCAGGCTGTGGTCATCCTGGACGGGCGACGGCCGCACGCCATGCTGGTGGAGCTGTTCTCTGAGCACGGCGCCGGCACGCTGATCTCGGCCTGACCTGCAGCATGAGCGCCGACCTCGCCCATATCGACACCTGGCTCTTCGACCTCGACAACACCCTCTATCCGGCCGAGTCCGGGTTTATGGGCGAGGTCGAGGGTCGCATGACCACCTTTGTGGCCAAGGTCACTGGTCTGCCCACCGACCAGGCCTATGCCCTGCAGAAGCGCTATCTGGAAGAACATGGCCTGACCCTGCGGGGCCTGATGCTCGACCATGGGGTCGATCCGGCGGACTTCCACGCCCTGTTCCATGATTTGTCCCTGCACGTTCTGGCGCATGACGCCGATCTGCTGTCGGCTCTGGAGCGCCTGCCTGGCCGGCGGCTAATCTTCACCAACGCCGACGCCATCCATGCCGAGCGGGTGCTCTCGCACCTTGGCCTGCACCATCTGTTCGACGACGTCTTCCACATCGAGTCCTTCGGCTTTCGGCCCAAGCCCGATCCCGCCGCCTTCACCGCCATGCTGGACGCCCACGGCATGGCGCCGGAGACCACGGCCTTCTTCGAGGACTCTGAACGCAATCTCGCCCCGGCGGCGCAGCTTGGCATGACCACCGTGCTGGTGGGCGCCCATGCGGCCGCCTCGCCCGCCCCGTTCGTCCACCATCGCACCGAAAAGCTGGCGCCGTTCCTGGCGACCGCACGCCTCAGGGAGACCCGCTGATGACCGCTCTGACCTTTGATGACCTGAAGACCGAGATCGAAGCCGCCTGGGAGGCCCGGGACGGGATTTCCACGGCCACCACCGGTCCGGTCCGCACCGCCGTGGACGAGACCCTGCGTCTGCTGGACGAGGGCCGCCTGCGGGTGGCCGAGCGGGCCGAAGACGGCCAGTGGGAGGTTCGCCAGTGGGCCAAGCAGGCGATCCTGCTGTCCTTCCGCCTGAACCCCAACAGCGTCATGCACGCAGGCCCCCCCGGCCCTTACTGGGACAAGGTCCCCACCAAGTTTGACGGCTGGGACGCGCCCCAGTTCCAGGAGGCCGGCTTCCGCGCTGTGCCGGGCGCCGTGGTCCGTCGTGGCTCGTTCATCGGCAAAAACGTCGTCCTCATGCCGTCGTTTGTGAACATCGGCGCCTATGTGGGCGAGGGGACCATGGTTGACACCTGGGCCACGGTCGGCTCCTGCGCCCAGATCGGC
>DJWR01000142.1 GCA_002441055.1 Caulobacteraceae bacterium UBA6225
CACCAGCTCGCCGCTGTTCCAGATCGGCGCTTGGTTGGTCAAGGCGTGGTGGGACGGCATGGTGTCCAACTGGAGCGCCGTCGTCTCCTGGCTGCAGGGCGCCGTGTCCAGCCTGCTCGACCTGGTGCCCGATGGGCTGAAGGCCCGCCTGGGCCTCGACGTCTCGGCCAAGGCAGCCCCCCCCACCGGCCAGTCAACCGGCGCCGGCGCCGTGCCCCCCACCGGCCAGCCCACCGGCGCCGGCGCCGTGCTGGATGGCGGTGCCGCCAAACCAGGCGGCCAGGCCGAGCAGAAGGTCACCACCGAAGTGGTGATCAAGGGCGAGAACCTGCCGCCCGGCATGACCGTGGCGGCGCCGGCCTCGCAGGCCGACCGCACGAACATCGACCTCGGCTACTCCATGGCCGGGGCCTGAGGTCTTCCGGGTCTGGCACCCGGACAAGTGTCCGGGTAATCGCTGAGGGGGAACGTCCATACAGTCGCCGATGACGGGCCGGTAATCAAGGCCCGTTCCATTTGACCGGCGACAAGGGCGATATGAACTGGCGCAAGAAGTATCGGCAGGCAAGTTTCCGCGGGGTGCCGTTCTTCGTAGCGGCGGTCGAGGGTGACTTCGGCCGCCGTGGCCAGCATCACGAGTACCCCAAGCGCGACAAGGGCTACTGGGAAGACCTGGGCGAGAAGGATCCCACCTTCACCGTCGAGGGCTATGTCACCGAGAAGCTGACCGGCGACTACATGGAGGCCCGCGACGCGCTGCTGCGCGCCTGCCGGCAGGCCGGGGCCGCCGAGCTGGTCCATCCCTACCAGGGCACCAAGACGGTCACCTGCACCGGCTGCCGGGTGCGCGAGAGCGCCGACGAGGGCGGCACCGCGCGCTTCAGCCTGACCTTCATCGAGGCCGGCGAGAAATCCGAGCCCAAGGCCGCCCTCGACACCGGCGCCGCCGTCAGCCTGGCGGCCGACGACGCCCTGCTGGCCAGCCAGGAGGACTTCACTTCCGGCTTCAGCCTGGCGCGCATGCCGGGCTTCGTCTCCGAGGGCGCGCAAGGTGTGCTGACCGACGCGCTGGCCAGCTTGGAGGGAGCGGCCGGCCCGATCGGCGGCGACCTGTCGGACATGACCGATCTGCTGGGCGGGGCGCTGGATGCCTTCGACGACGCCCCGGCCATCGGCGGCGACTTCGATGCGGCCGCCTTCTTCGCCAACCAGCTGCGCGGCCTGCAGGGCGGCGCCTTCTCTGCGCTCTATGACACCTATGGGCTGGCCGGCAAGGTGGGCGGGCTGGTGCGCCTGATGTCCGTGCGCGCGGGGTCCGCCTCGGGCGCCTACACCGCCCAGCGGGGCATGTGGACCTATGGCGAGGATCTGGCGCCGGTCCAGCCGATCACCACCGCCCGCCGGCGCCAGGCCGCCAACCAGGAGGCGCTGGCCGCACTGTTCCGCCGCTCGTCCCTGATCGAGAGCGCCCGCATGTCGAGCCGCATGGAGTTCGACAGCTACGACCAGGCTGCCGGATTGCGCGACGAGCTGGCCGACCGGCTGGACGTGGAGATGGAGGCGACCACCAACGACACCCTGTTCGCCCGCCTGTCGGATCTGCGCACCGCCGTTGTCCGCGACGTCACCAGCCGCGGCGCAGACCTGTCCCGCGTGGGCCAATGGACGCCCTCGACCACCATGCCCGCTTTGGTCGCCGCCTACGAGGTCTACGACGATCCGCTGAAGGACGGCGACCTGGTCGCCCGCAACCGCATCGCCCATCCCGGCTTCATCCCAGCGGCCGAACCGCTGGAGGTGCTGACCAATGGCTGACGCCAACACCCCAACCCTGGCCGTCGGCGGCAGGATCTACAGCGGCTGGACCGCCATGAACGTGGTGCGCTCGATCGAGACCATCAGCGGCGGCTTCGACCTGGAGCTGACCGAGCGGTGGGACGGCCAGGCGGTGCGCTGGCCGATCAAGCCCGGCGAGGCGTGCAAGGTGGCGATCGGCGGCGACGTGGTCATCGATGGCTTCGTCGACGACGTCGAGATCAGCTTCGACGCCCGCACCCACCGGGTCCGCGTGTCGGGCCGCGACCGCACCGGCTACCTGGTCGACTGCTCGGCCGTCCACAAGCCCGACGAATGGAGCCTGAAGCTGGAGCGGATCGCCGCCATCTTGGCCAAGCCGTTCGGGATCGCGGTCAAGGCCGACGTGGATACCGGCGCCGCCTTCGCGCCGCTGAAGCTGCAGCAGGGCGAGAGCGCCTTCGAGGCGATCGAGCGGATGTGCCGGATGCGGGCCGTTCTGCCAGTCTCGGACGCCAAGGGCGGCTTGCTGATCACCCGCGCCGGCAGCGCCAGCGCTGCCTCGGCCCTGGTGGAAGGCAAGAACCTGTTGTCGGCCACCGCCACCTACAGCTGGAAGGATCGTTTCAGCGAGTACCTGGTCAAAGGCCAGTCGCCCGCCGGCGACGGCTTGAGCGAGGTCTCCGACGCCCAGGCCGCCGCCGTCACCTCGACCGCCCGCGACGCCGGGGTCACCCGTTACCGCCCCCTGATCGTCCTGGCCGAGGGAGCCACCGACGGCGTCAGTTCCCAGGACCGCGCCGCCTGGGAAGCCGCCGTGCGGGCCGGGCGCGGCACCAGGGTCACTGCCGTGGTCCAGGGCTGGCGCCAGGCAGGCGGGGCGCTCTGGCCCATCAACGCCCTGGCGCCGGTGCAAAGCGAGCTGCTCGACATCGATGACCGGCTGCTGATCGTCGACGTCCGCTACATCCTGGACGGCCAGGGCAGCCGCACCGAGATCGGCCTGACCCGCCCCGACGCCTTTCGGCTGCTGCCCGAGTTGCCCAAGGGCAAGGAGGGCACCGGCCTGCCCAAGGGCGCCGAGATCTTCAGCTCGAAGAAGGAGGCGGGCAAATGAGCGACGTGCTGCGCCTCATC
>DJWR01000042.1 GCA_002441055.1 Caulobacteraceae bacterium UBA6225
CTGCGGATCCTCGCCCTGCTGGCCCATGAGGAGTTGGCGGTGCTCGAGATCTGCCGCGTGCTGGACCAGAGCCAGCCGCGGGTCTCCCGGCATCTCAAGCTGCTGGCGGAGGCTGGTCTGGTGGAGCGGTTCCCCGACGGCGCCTGGGTTTTCTACCGGCTGGTGACGGGCGGCGACGCCCGCCGACTGGTGGACGAGGTCCTCGATCTGATTGAACCGGGCGACAGCGTCCTGGCCCGCGACTCCGAGCGCCTCCGCAGCGTTCAGGCCGAACGGGAGACTGAGGCCGGGGCCTATTTTGCGCGCAACGCCGCGCGCTGGGATGAGATCCGCGCCCTTTATGTGGCTGACGAGGCTGTTGAAGCCGCGATCCGCGCCGCCGCTGGCCCTGGCCCCTTCCGCCGGCTGGTGGACCTGGGTTCGGGCACCGGCCGCATGTTGACCCTGCTGGGGCCTCAGGCGGAGCAGGCGCTCGGCCTGGACCTGTCACAACAGATGCTCAACATCGCCCGCAGCCATGTGAGCAAGGCGGGTCTGGAGCACTGCGAACTCCGCCACGGGGACATCTTTGGCACCCGCCTGCCGGGCGAGAGCGCCGACCTGGTGGTGGTCCACCAGGTGCTCCACTATCTCAGCGAACCGGCGGCGGCGGTGCGTGAGGCCGCGCGCCTGGTGGCGCCCAGCGGCCGCCTGCTGATCATCGACTTCGCCCCCCATGGCCTGGAACACCTCCGGGATGAGCATCAGCACCGCCGTCTCGGCTTTTCCGACGCCGAGATGGAACGCTGGCTGCACGACGCAGGCCTGAGCCAGGTGAAGGTCAGCGCCCTGCCGCCGACCCGGGCCGCCGGCCTGACCATCAAGATCTGGAGCGCCGAGCGCGCGCCGATCGCCAAGAGGACCGCTGCATGACCTTCATTCCTCCCAACGCCCTGGGCCCCGTCGCCCGGGCTGGCGCCGGCGTCGGCCCGCGTCCCTCCGTCTCCTTTGAGTTCTCGCCGCCCAAGGGCCCCAAGAGCGAGGCCAGCCTCTGGGAGGCGATCCGTCGCCTGGAGCCGCTGAACCCCACCTTCGTCTCGGTGACCTATGGCGCCGGAGGCTCCACCCGTGACCGCACCCACCGCACGGTGGTGCGGATGCTCAAGGAGACCACGCTCAAGCCCGCCGCTCACCTGACCTGTGTGGAGGCCAGCCGCGAGGAGGTGGACGAGGTTATCCGCGACTATTGGGAGGCCGGCATCCGCCACATCGTCGCCCTGCGCGGTGATCCCCCCGGTTCGCTCGGCGGCGCCTACACGCCGCGGGCCGACGGCTATCAGAACGCCACAGAGCTGACCGCCGGCATTCGCGCCATTGCGCCCTTTGATGTCAGCGTCGGCCTCTACCCCCAGATCCACCCGGAAAGCCCGTCGGTGGACCACGACATCGAGGTGCTGAAGGCCAAGATCGACGCCGGCGCCACTCGGGCGATCACCAACTTCTTCTTCGATATCGACGGCTATCTGCGGTTCATCGACAAGATCCGGAAGGCCGGCGTCACCATCCCGATCCTGCCCGGCATCATGCCGGTCTCCAGCTTCGAAGGCCTGTCGACCATGTCCCAGCGGATCGGGGTGACCATTCCGGGCTGGCTGTCCAACCTGTTCGAGGGGCTGGATGAGGACCCGGAGACCCGCAAGCTGGTGGCGGCTTCGGTGGCCATCGAGATGTGCGCCAGGCTGACGGAGGAGGGCTTCTCAGACTTCCACTTCTACACCCTCAACCGCGCCGACCTCGTCTACGCCATCTGCCGGGTGCTCGGCGTGCGCGAGGCCGGGCCCGCTGCAGAGGTGGCCGCATGAACCTGAAGAGCCTCATCCTCGGCGCCGCAGGCGCCCTGCTGATCGCTGGCGGCGCCAATGCGCAGCTGCCGCCTGGCTGGAGCGCGCCGGGCGAGCCCCTGCGCATCGCCGACAACCTTTACTATGTGGGGACGCAGACCATCGCGGTCTATCTGATCACCACGCCGGAGGGGCACATCCTGGTGGATGGCGCCATGCCCACCAGCGCGCCCCTGATCCTGGACTCGATCCGAAAGCTCGGCTTCGATCCCGCCGACGTGAAGGTGATCCTCAACACCCACGCCCATTTCGACCATACCGGCGGCCTGGCCGATCTGAAGGCCGCTACAGGCGCGACGCTGGCCGCCAGCGCGGGCGACCGCGGGGCGCTGGAAAGCGGGACCTATGTGGGCTCGGAGGAGGTCGAGACCTTCGCCTTCAAGCCGGTGGTCGTCGACCGGGTGCTGCAGGATGGCGACAAGGTGGAGCTGGGCGGCGTGGCGCTGACCGCCCACCTGACGCCTGGCCATTCCCCGGGCTGCACCACCTGGACCTTCCCCCTGGAGGTGGAGGGCCAGACCCGTCAGGCGATGATCTACTGCTCCACCTCGGTGGCCGCCAACCGCCTGGTCTCGGCCGACAAGGGGCCGCAGTATCCCGGCATCGTCGCCGACTATGAGCAAACCTTCGCCCGGCTGAAGACCATGAAGGCCGACGTCTTCCTCGCGCCGCACGCTGAGCAGTTCGGCCTGGCCAAGAAGCGCGCCGCCATGACCGACGGCGCCCCCAATCCCTTCGTCGATCCCACGGAACTGCAGAAGGTGGTCGTCGCGAGCGAGGCCGCCTTCCGCACAGCGCTGGCCAAACAGCAGGAGGCCGCCCAATGAGCCATGTCCATCCCGGCCGCGCCGCGCGCATCGCGGCGCTCAAGGCCGCCGCCAAAGAGCGCATCCTGATCCTCGACGGCGCCTGGGGCGTCATGATCCAGAAGCGCAAGCTGGAAGAAGCCGACTATCGCGGGGACCGATTCAAGGACCACCCTGTCGATATGAAGGGCAATAACGACATCCTCTGCCTGACCCGACCCGACATCATCGCCGACCTGCATGACCAGTATTTTGCGGCCGGCGCCGACATCTCCGAGACCAACACCTTCTCGGCCACGACGATCGCCCAGGCCGACTATGAGGC
>DJWR01000047.1:0-5728 GCA_002441055.1 Caulobacteraceae bacterium UBA6225
ACTGGGCCGAGGGCACCACCGAGCGACGGCCCAGGAAGAAGCTGGTGGCCATGATGTCGAACTTCAGGCCGAGCTTGCGGCAGAGGCCGAGCGCCTTGGGCAGGTTCGGGCTCTCCATGAAGCCATAGGCGACGACGACCTTTTTGAAGTCCTCATTGACCGGCTCGATCTTGATCCGGTCCTCGTCCTTAACCCGGGGCGTCTCGGTGGTGCGGACCGTCAGGATGACGTTCTTCTCGTGCAGCACCTTGTTGTGCTTGAGATTATGCATCAGGGCCACCGGGGCCACGTCGGGATCGGAGGTCAGGAAGATGGCCGTGCCGGGCGCCCGGTGGGGCGCGCGGGCCTTGAGAATCTCCGTCAGCTCGGTGAGCTGGATGCTGTCGCGCCGGGTCTTGTCGGTGAGGATCTGGGCGCCACGGGTCCAGGTCCACATGACGATCACCAGGCCGCCCCCCATGACCAGCGGGAACCAGGCGCCCTGGGGCACCTTGAGCAGGTTGGACGACACGAAGACCAGGTCGATGATCCCGAAGGCGCCGGCCGCCAGGGCCGCCTGCCACCAGGGCCGCTTCCACAGGGCGCCGATGATCACGAAGAACAACAGGGTGTCGACGAACATCGAGCCGGTCACCGCGATACCGTAAGCCGCCGCCAGATTGGACGAGTTCTGGAACATGGCCAGCAGGGTCAGCACCCCCACCAGCAGCAGCATATTGACCTGCGGCACATAGATCTGGCCGGCCAGGGTCTCGGAGGTGCGGCGGATGTCGATGCGCGGCAGCAGGCCCAGCTGCACCGCCTGCTGGGTGACCGAGAAGGCGCCGGTGATCACCGCCTGGCTGGCGATGACGGTGGCCGCCGTGGCCAGGATCAGCACCGGCCAGAAGGCCGCCTCGGGGATCATGGCGAAGAACGGGTTGAGGCGGGCGTCGGGATTGTCCAGCACCATGGCGCCCTGGCCCAGATAGTTCAGCAGCAGAGCCGGGAAGACCAGACCCGCCCAGGCCGCGCGGATCGGGCCTTTGCCGAAATGGCCCATGTCCGCATAGAGCGCCTCGGCGCCGGTGACCGCCAGAAAGACGCTGCCCAGGATGACGAAGCCCAGGAAGCCGTTGTCCAGCAGGAACAGCAGGCCGTAGTGCGGCGACAGACCCATCAGGATCCGCGGATCGTCAAAGATATGCAGGATGCCCAGGCCCGCCAGGGTGATGAACCACAGGGCGGTGATGGGCCCGAAATAGCGGGCCACGCTGGCCGTGCCCTTGGACTGCACCATGAACAGGGCGATCAGGATGCCCGCCGAGATCGGCAGGACGAAGGGCGACAGGGCCCCGCCCACGCCCGGCGCCACCTTCAGACCCTCCACGGCGCTGAGCACCGATAGGGCCGGCGTGATGATGCCATCGGAATAGAACAGGGCCGCGCCGACCATGCCCAGGAAGAAGACGAGGGTGGAGCGCCGTCCCAGGGACCGCTGGGCCAAGGCCATCAGGGCGAGCGTCCCGCCCTCCCCCTTGTTGTCGGCCTGTAGCAGGAAAATCACGTACTTCAGGGTGACGATGAGGATCAGCGCCCAGGTGACCAGGGAGACCACGCCGAACACGGCCAGTTCATCGGTTCCGCCGCTGCGGGAATGGGCCAGAGCCTCGCGCATGGCGTAGAGCGGACTGGTCCCGATATCGCCGAAGACCACGCCGACGGAGCCCAGGGCGAGCGCCCAGAAGCCTTCCGCCTTGGAATGGGACGCTTCGGAATGCGCCTCGGCAGCCGATGGGGTCGGCTCACTCATCAAGACTCTCCGGAGACCGTGGGGGCGGCGTTTGAGTGTTCCAGACAGGACGTCTGCGCCCCGACGATGCGGCGGGCGCGATACACCCTTTCAGCATGGGGTTCAATCGCCGGCCCAGATTCGTCCCAGCGGCGGGCTGGCTTGCTCCAGGGCTCGAGCTTGTCCAACCTCAGCCGGAGACGGGGCCGATTGGGGCTGATCCGCGAAGCTTTGCAGGAGCGCCGATGGCTCGCCCCCTGGCCCTGGTGACCGGCGCATCGGCCGGAATCGGCGCCGCCTTCGCCCGCGCCCTGGCCGCCCGGGGCCATGACCTGGCGATCACCGCCCGCCGAACCGAGCGGCTGGATGCCCTGGCCGGCGAGCTTCGCCACCGCCACGGGGTTGAGGTGATGACCCTGGCCGCCGATCTGGCCGACCGGGACGCCCCCGCTCAGCTGGTCCAGGCCGTGCAAGGTCGCGGGGTCGATGTGTTGATCAACAATGCCGGCTACGGTCTGCCCGGGGGCTTTGGCCACAATGACTGGGTCGACCAGGCCAGCGTGTTGCAGGTGATGCTGACCGCGCCCACGGAACTGGCCCACCGGCTGTTGCCTGGCATGCTGGACCGCCGCCATGGGCGCATCGTCAATGTCGCGTCGGTGGCCGGCATGACCCCAGGGGGCGTCGGCCTTTATGGCCCCGTGAAGCGTTATCTGATCGGCTTCTCCCAGAGCCTGCACATGGAGTGCGCCGGAACCGGGGTTCATGTGAGCGCCCTTTGCCCGGGGCTGACCTGGTCGGAATTCCACGACGTCAACGGCATGCGCGAGCCGCTCAATCGCGCCACGCCGCCCTGGCTGTGGATGGGCGCCGAGGCCGTGGTCGAAGCCGGGCTGGCGGCGGTGGAGAAGAACAGGCCGGTCTGCGTGCCCGGCTTGGCGAATAAGGTCATCGCCGGCCTCGCCGGGGCTTTGCCCGACCGCTGGATCATGCGCCTGACTGCGTCCCAGGGCTGGCGCTTCGGCGAGCCCTGAGTTCCGGTTCACTCGGACACATAGGGCTTGGCGGCCTCATTGAGGATCACCCCGCTGGTGGCGTCGGCGATGCCTACCAGCACGAACTGCACCGCCATGGCGCAAAGGATGAGCCCCAGCACCCGCACCACGATGGTCATGCCGATCCGCCCCAGGATCTTGCTGATCACCGGCGCGGCCCAGAAGCAGAGCATGGTCACCAGCGCGATGACGCCGATGACGCCCACCCCGATCGCCGCCCCGGTCAGGCCAAAGGCCTTGGCCTCACTGGCGTAGATGACCACCGAGGAGATGGCGCCCGGGCCAATCAGCAGGGGCATGGCGAAGGGGACGATCAGCCGCTCGAACTTGCGTCCGGCCCGACCCTTCGGATTTTCGTCGCCCTCGGCCATGGCCGAGAAGGTGGCGGTGAAGTCGTCCCGGGCCATCTCCAGGCCCAGCAGGAAGAGGATAATGCCGCCAGCGATGCGGAAGGCCGGCAGGGAAATGCCGAAGAAGGCCAGCAGGGCGAGGCCAGAGAAGTAGAAGAAGGTCAGGAAGCCCAGGATGAACAGGGCGATATAGACGGCCACGAGCCGTGCATCGCGCCCCTTGCTGCCCTGGGTCGCGGCGCCGAACAGGGGCACGTTGCCGATCGGATCGATCAGGGCGAACAACGCCACGAAGAAGTTGACCGCGAACTCAGCCTGGCTCATGCCTCGCTCCTAGCTCAAAATTGAACCGGCGCCGATCTCCCTTATAGGGCGGGACCGGCGCAAATACGCCTGGAGCCTGCGCCATGACCGCCGCCGCCCGCCTGGACAGCGCCATCGCCTGCGACCCGCGCCTGATCGTGCCCCTGGACTTGCCGACAGTCGATCAGGCCCGGGAGATGGTGGCGACGATCGGCGAGGCGGTCAGCTTCTACAAGATCGGGCTGGAGCTGTTCGCCTCCGACGGCATGACGCTCGCCCGGGAACTTAAGGCCCAGGGCAAGCAGATCTTTCTGGACTGGAAGCTGCACGACATCGGCACCACAGTGCAGCGCTCGGCCGCGGTGCTGGCCGACTCGGGCTGCGACTTTCTCACCGTGCATGGGGAGCCCCAGGTGATGGCCGCCGCCGTGCGCGGCCGTGGCCGGTCGAGCCTGAAGGTGCTGGCCGTGACCATCCTGACCAGCCTGTCGGACGAGGACCTGCAGGACATGGGCTTCACCGAAACAGCCCGGTCCCTGGTGGAGCGGCGCATTCATCATGCGGTGGCCGCCGGCTGCGACGGGGTGATCGCCAGCCCCCATGAGGCTCAGCTCGCCCGAGCCATTGGCGGCCCGGACTTCCTGGTGGTGACGCCCGGCGTGCGCCCCGACTGGTCGGCGAAGAACGATCAGGCCCGGGCCGCGACTCCCGCCCAGGCCCTGCAGGCCGGCGCCTCGCACATTGTCTGCGGCCGCCCGATCACCGGGGCCAACGACCCGCAGGCGGCGGCTCAGCGTATCGTGGCGGAGATGATAAGAGCCTAGTGGCCCTTGCCGCCCCCATGGCCCTTGCCGCCATGGCCGCCCCCGTAACCGCCGCGATGACCGCCGTGACCCACGGCGTAACCCCCGTGGATGGAGACCCGAGCCGAGGCCGAAGCGGACGCCGAGGCTGACGCATAGGCGCTCGAAGAGCCGCCACCGCCTCCGCCGACCACATAGTAGCCACCGCCGCCATAGCCGCCGGACGGGATCGGTCCCACGCCGCCAGCACCTGCGAAGAAGCTGTCGGAGAGCACGAGTCCCGCGCCCTGCCCACAGGCGCTTACGCATGGACGGCAGCAAGGCCCATAGGCCGGCGGCGCGTAGGCAGGAGGGCCGTAGGCGGGCGGGCCATAGCCGGGGTGGCCATAGCCAGGCGGCGGATAGCCGGGATGCGGGGGCTGGGGATGGCCGTAGCCCTGATGATAGGGGCCGTATTCCTGGACATAGCCATGGGCGCCGTACCCGTCGCTCACATAGGCCTGCTCATAGCCATAGGCGGTGCTGTAGCCAGAGCTGTGCTGATAGGCGCCGCTGGAATAGCCGCCAGCCGAGGCCGGACAGGGGTTGTGGGCCGGGCAGGCTGCGGCCGCGCCTGCGCCGACCAGGCTCAAGAGCAGGCCGGCGGCGAGGCCCGCAGGCAGGGAAGGGCGAACAGGCCAGGACATCAGACGCTCCTGTTTACAAGTCTTAACAGGAACCTAACGCCTGAGGTCCGAGCAGGGCGAGTCGCTGCACTCAGGGCGCGAGCTTGACCAGACCGCCTAGAAGTCGACGGCGATGCCCTTGCGTTCCCAGTCGCCGAAGCGGGTGGGCTCGGGTCCCTTGGGGCCGCCCTCTTCCGGCGGCGGCTGGAGCGCGGCCTCGGCCTCGCGACGGGCCTGAGCCTCTTCCAGGGCGCGGCGGGCCGCCGGCGTGAGGGGTTTGTCCGGGGCGGCGTTGGGGGGCAGGGTCTCGCTCATACACATGATTTAGGACGGCGAAGGCCGCTCCGCCAGACGCGGCCGCGTCGCGCGCTTGGGCGAAAGGCGCGCCTGCCTAAGATCTTTCCTTGCCTGTAGCCTGCGGAGCGGGCACGTCGCAGCCGGTGAACGACGACAATGATCTTGGCCTGCCCGCCCGGGCCGCCGCCCTCGACATCCTGACCGCCGCCCTGGCCCGTCGAACGGGTCTGGAAGAAGCGATCTCCACGCCCGCCTTCGGGTCGCTCTCCCCCCGGGACCGCGCCTTCGCCCGCGCCCTGGCCATGGCCACCCTGCGCCGGCTGGGGCCCATCGACCGGGCCCTGGACGCCAAGCTCGCCAAGGCGCCGCCGGACGGGGTGCGTCAGATCCTGCGCATCGGCGTGGCCCAGGCCTTTCTCCTGGAGACCCCGCCCTTCGCCGCCGTGGCCACCAGCGTCGATCTGGCGGCCTCACGCCGGGACAC
>DJWR01000047.1:5869-9927 GCA_002441055.1 Caulobacteraceae bacterium UBA6225
GAGGCCGAGATTCTGCCGGGCGGCAGCCTGCGCACCGCCCGCCGCGGCGATCTGGCGACCTGGCCCGGCTTCGAGGCCGGCGCCTGGTGGGTGCAGGACGCCTCAGCCGCCATCCCCGCCCGCCTGCTGGAGGCTGGCCCCGACCAGCAGGTGCTCGACCTCTGCGCCGCGCCGGGCGGCAAGACCCTGCAACTGGCGGCCACTGGCGCCAGCGTCACGGCCCTGGACCGCTCGGCTGGCCGACTGAAGCGCCTGGCGGCCAATCTGGAGCGGATGGGGCTGAAGGCCGCCACCGTCACCGCCAATGCGGTCGACTGGACCGCCCCGGACCTGTTTGACGCCGTCCTGCTGGACGCCCCCTGTTCGGCCACCGGCACCTTCCGCCGCCATCCGGATGTCCTGTGGGCCGCGCGGCCGGCCGACATCGCCAGCCTGTCCGAGACCCAGGCCCGGCTGCTCGACGCCACCGCACCCCGGGTCGCGCCCCAAGGCCGGCTGGTCTATTGCGTCTGTAGCCTGGAGCCGGAAGAGGGCGAAGCCCAGGTCGCGGGCTTCCTGGCCCGGCACCCGGGCTTTGTCCTGGAGCCCATCGCCCCTGGAGAGGGCGGCGCGCCGGCCGACAGCGTGCGGCCCGATGGGACGCTCCGCATCCTGCCCTTCCACAGCCCCGGCGGAACCGACGGCTTCTACGTCGCCCGCTTCCTGCGGCAGAGCTAGACGCAGGGCAGGCCGGAGCCCCGGCGGTCCTTGTGGCCAGCCTGCGGCTTGGGTTAAGTCCAGACGATGACGCGCACGCCTCTCATCGCCCCCTCCATCCTGGCCGCCGACTTCGCCCGCCTGGGCGAAGAATGCCGCGCCATTGAAGCCGCCGGCGCCGACTGGGTGCATATCGACGTGATGGACGGCCATTTTGTGCCCAACATCACCATCGGGCCCGATGTGGTGAAGGCGCTGAAGCCCCACGTCGCCATCCCGTTCGACGTGCATCTGATGATCTCGCCGGCCGATCCGTATATCGAAGCCTTCGCCAAGGCTGGCGCCGACCTGATCAGCGTCCATCCCGAGAGCGGCCCGCATCTGAGCCGCACCCTGCAGCTGATCCGCAACCTGGGCTGCAAGGCGGGCGTGGTGTTCAATCCCTCCACCTCGCCCTCCGCCATTGAGGCGATCATGGATCAGGTCGACCTGATCCTGGTGATGTCGGTCAATCCGGGCTTTGGCGGCCAGAAGTTCATGACCTCGCAACTGGCCAAGATCCGCCGCCTGCGGGAGATGATCGACGCCACGGGCCGAGAGATCCATCTGGAGGTCGACGGCGGCGTGACGCCGGAGACCGCCCCCCTCTGTATCGAGGCCGGCGCCACGGCGCTGGTGGCCGGCACCGCCGTCTTCAAGGGCGGCGCAGAGGCCTATGCCGGCAATATCGCCGCCCTTCGGGGCGGGTGAGCGAGGCGCCCGTGGCCGGACAGCCTCCCCCGGCGCCGGCGTCCAGGCGGTTGCCTGGCCAGGTCGCCCTGCTGGCGCTGGCCGTCGGCCTGCGCCGCCAGGCCCGCCACGAATGGGCCGGCTCGCCCCTGCACCGCTGGATGCTGGCCAGACCCCGGCCGGAGGGCCTCGCCGGATCGCCCCCCGACCCTCGCCCAGGTCGGGCGGAGAACGGCCGGCGTATCCTGCTGGGCGATTTCACCTTCGCTGGCGTCACCCTGCACGCCGGGCCCAAGGGCGACCCCTGGGACCGCCCCAATCCTAGCCGGCGTTTCGCCGTGTCGCTTCACCGGTTCGACTGGCTGCGCGATCTGCTCGCCGTGGGCGAGAGCGGCGCTGTGGAGGCCCTGCGGCTGACCCTGCTCTGGCGGCGCACCTTTGGCCGCTGGAACGGCTTCTCCTGGGACCCTGAGGTTCTGGAGCGCCGGGTGTTCAACCTGGCCTGCGGGGCGCCGCGCCTCTGCGCAGGCGCTTCAGACGCCGAAACTGCTCAGATCGCCCTCGATCTCGCCCGGCAGGCCAGACACCTGCTGGCCACCATTGACGGTCCCGCCCGGGCGGCCGAGCGGGCCTGCGCTGCGGCCCTGGCCGGCGCTGTCCTGGCTGGCGAAGCTGGCGACCGTCTGGTGGCCACAGCCCTCGAACGCCTGACCAAGGCGCTGGCCGAAACCGTACAGGCCGATGGCGGCCACGCCTCCCGCTCGCCGCAAGCGGCGGTGCAATTGCTGCTGGATCTGCAGACCCTGGATGAGGCGCTGGTTCAGCGCGGCGTCGCCCCGCCCGATGACATGATGCGGGCCATCGACAGGCTGGTGGGGGCGGTGCGGTTCTTCACCCTGGCCGACGGGGCCCTGCCGGTGTTCCAGGGGGGCGAGGCCCTGCGCCCGACCCTGGTGGCCGCCGCCCGGGCCAGCGAGAACGACGCCGGCCGCACCCTGCCCGCCGCCCGTAACGGCTATCAGCGCCTGGAAAGCCGCAGCCTGCAGCTGGTGGCCGACGCTGCGCCCCCGGCTCCAGGGCCCTGGAGCATCACCGCCTGCGCCCAGCCGCTGGCGCTGGAGGTGCTGATTTCTGGCCGCCGGGCCATCACCAACTGCGGCTGGTCGCCGGACGCCGTGGGACCAGAGGCCCTGCGGCTGGCCGATGCGGCTTCCACAGCCTCCCTCGGCGACCTGTCCTGCGGCGCGCCCGTGCGGGGGCTGCAGGCCCGCGCCATGGGCCCAAGACTGATCGGCGCGGACGCCGCCGTCAGCGCCAAGCGTCAGCAGGCTGAGGGCGCCCTGTGGCTGGAGATGACCCACGACGGATGGGTCAGACGGTTTGGCCTGCGCCATGAACGCCGGCTCTATCTGGACCTGGCGGCTGATGAGCTGCGGGGCGAGGACCGTTTCACCCCGGTGACCGACGCCCCGGCCGGGGAGGACCCCAGGCGGTTCATTCCCTTCGTCGTCCGCTTCCATATCCATCCTGACGCCCGGGCCTCCCTGGCCCGCGACGGCAAGAGCGTGCTGATCAAGCCCGAGGGCGAGGAGACCGGCTGGTGGCTTCGCAACGACGCCATGGAAGTGGCCATGGAGGCCTCGGTCTTCTTCCAGGACGGCCAGGCGCGGCGGACCAGCCAGGTGGTTCTGCGCGGCCAGGTCCGCCAGGAGGCTGGCGCCCGTCTGCGCTGGAAGCTCGCGGCCGCAGAGCCCTGGCCGCCACCGCGCTGAGACGGCAAGCGGCTTGCTCATCTAGCTTTGACAGACGCTTATTGACTGGACCGACTCTATAATTGCTCAAGACGCCACGTCGCGCACTTGATATCATCGACACTAAATTCGTTTGAGAATTTTAGAACTGCCGCTTCGATTGTCCAATCGCGCAGCCCAAGTTCGTTCAGTTTCTTAAAACCACTTTGGATGTCGCCGGTCTGAACGAGTTTGGAGATCGCGCTGACCGTACCATGGTTATTGCGCATGCCGATGAATACTGTCGGATGATAGCCACGGCCAGCTCCAAGCCGGATCGCTTCGTCTACGAAGGCCTCTAAGTCTGCACTTGCCACGGCACCCTCCATCGTCTTGTTGAGCTTGAAGTGTGGAGCTGGATCAATGGAAGCTCAACATGAGTGAGTTGCCGTTGACTAGCGTCAACGATTGACTTCCCACGCCGGTGGAAGCAAGGAGCTCTGTCCTGCGTGACTGGCGAAAATCGAGGTGGGGGACCACCGGGGAGCCAGGACCTCATACGCCGCTCGCCTGGGCACGCCTCGTCACCTTTCCCGCCAGGAGACCGCCGTGCCCGCTGCCCCCGACTTCCCGCCCGCCCCCGACGCCGTCAAACCCGTCCGCGCCCTGCTGTCGGTCTCCGACAAGACCGGCCTGGTGGAGGCCGCCAAGGCGCTCTCCGACATGGGGGTTGAGCTGGTCTCCACCGGCGGCACCAAGGCGGCCATCGCTGCGGCCGGCCTGCCCGTGAAGGACGTGGCGGACCTGACCGGATTTCCGGAGATGATGGACGGCCGGGTCAAGACGCTGCATCCGGTGGTGCACGGCGGCCTGCTCGGCGTTCGCGACGCCGCCGACCACGCC
>DJWR01000184.1 GCA_002441055.1 Caulobacteraceae bacterium UBA6225
TTGCGAGTTTCCGTCCCATGGCCGCGCTCCCTGTTCCTTGTCTTTCGGGCAGCTAAGCGGCTGGGGAGGATTGTGGCAATGCGCCGTTCTCAGTCCTTGCGCGGGGGCCAGGGGATGAAGCCGGAGGTGCGGCGGATATAGGCGGCGTATTCCGGTCGCCGGTTCTCCATCCCCTTTTCCACCGTCGGCGCGCCGCTGCCCTTGGTCAGCAGGACGGTGATGAGGATGGGGCCAAAGAACGACCAGACCCCAAGGCCCGTCTCGGCGGCGACCATATAGAGCCCCCACCACAGGCAGGCGTCGCCGAAATAGTTGGGATGGCGAGTGTAGCGCCACAGGCCGGTGTCCAGCACCTTGCCCTTGTTGGCGGGGTCGGATTTGAACCGGTCGAGCTGAGCATCGCCAATGGCCTCGAAGATCAGGCCGAACAGGGCGAGCGCCGCCCCTATCACCGCCAGCGGGCCGAGGCTGAGCGCTGGCTCCACCTGCCCCATCTGCACCGGCAGGGCGACCAGCAGCTGTAGGGGCATCTGCGGGGCGAAGACGAAGATCAGGGATGACAGGGCGAAGCTCCAGCCGCGGGCCTTGCCGTCGGCCAGCATCTCCTCATAGCGGCGATCGGCGCCATGGGTCCGCCAACGGCGCAACAGGTGGGGGCCCAGCCGCAGGGCCCAGGCGGTGACCAGCAGGGCGAGGATCCATCCGTGCAGCCCCGACCCACCCGACAGGGCCATGCTGGTCCAGGCCAACAGGGCCATGCCCGTGGGCCACCAGGCGTCGATGAAGCTGACATCGCGCAGACGGATGGCGATCGCCCATAGCACCCCATAGGCGGCGATGAGGATGATGGCGTTGGCGGCCAGCAGTTGCCAGAGGGGCACAGGCGTCTCCGTCTCGCGGCGTCGGTGACGCCTTGTGTCTAGATTACGCCCGAAGGCTGCGGAGGGATGCGTGAGGCTTCAATGTCCGCGCCCTCGTCAGCGTCGGGCATGACGGCGGCGACGGCCATGTCGGCGGTGACATTGCCCACGGTGCGGAAGATGTCGGGGATCACCTCCACCGCCAGCAGGACGGCCAGGATTTCCAGGGGCGCGCCAAGGGCCAGACAGATGGGCGCCATGCTGGTGAAGAAGGAGATCTGGCCTGGCAGGCCCACGGTTCCGATGCTGACCGCCAGGGAGACGGCGATGGCCGCGGCGATCTGGCCGCCTCCCGGCTCGAGGCCGTACAGACGGACAATGAAGAAGGCTACGGCCAGGTTGGCCACCGGACTGGTCATTCGGAACACCGCCACCGCCAGCGGTAGGACTACGCCGGTCACCCTGGCCGAGCCGCCCAGTTCGTCCCGGGTGCGCTCCACCATGGCCGGCAGGCAGGCCAGCGAGCTTTGCGTGCTGAAGGCCAGGACCTGCACCGGCGCGCAGGCCCTGGCGAAGCGGCCCAGGTCACGGCCGCGCAGCAAGGCCACCAGGGCGTAGGGGATGATCAGCGCGCCGATGGCCACGCCTGAGACCATCAGGACGTATTGGGTCAGGACGCCAGCGGCATCCAGGCCCGTGCGCAGCCCGATGCCCAGGGCCAGGGCGAACACGCCCAGCGGCGCGGCCACCAGCACCCAGCGCACGATGATGATCATGGTCTCCGAGATGGCCCGGAAGAAGTCGATCAGCGGGGTGCGCAGGTCGTGCCGCAGGCGGGTGGCGGCAAAGCCGAAAATGAGGCCGAAGACGACAATCTGCAGGATGGCGTCTTCCGCCGCCGCACGGATGGGATTGGCCGGAGCCAGGGTGGGCAGCCATTCCCGCAAGCCAGTGGGCGTGGCGACCACCTCGCCAGCCTGGGCTGCGCTGGTCAGGGCCGCGGCGCCCGCCGGATCGATGGGCCAAAGCGCCAGGAAGCCGTTCATGGCGCCCGCCCCATAGAGGGCGGCGACAACCAGGACGGCGGCGAAGATCGCAAAGGCCCGCGCCGCCAGCCGGCCTGTGGCCGCAGCATCCGCCGCCGAGGCCACGCCAGTGACCAGCAGGGAGAAGACCAGGGGCACGATGGTCATGCGCAGGGCGTTCAGCCACAGGGCGCCGATGGCCTCGAAGGTCTCCGCCCCCGTGGTCAGGGCCGGCGACTCCGTCGCATGGATGACCGCGCCCAGGACAAGCCCGCCGATCAGGGCGGCGAGCACGAGTGCGCTGAGCGATCTGAACATCTGAATCTCCGGCTGAGGCGCCAGGATGTCACGGCCCCGGGTCCGGACGCCATCGAAACCCTGCTCGCTGTTCAGGCCAGGGCCGCGGTGGGGAAAGTCCAGCCAGCGGGGTAGAGGGCCGGCGAGATGGGCGCGCGGATCACGCAGGACAGGCCTTCGCGGGCAAACTGCAGTCCCACCTCGCCCCCCAGCTCGCTGGCGATCCCTTGCTCAAGCAGTCGGGAGCCAAAGCCCCGCGCCCGGGGCGCCTCGATCTGCGGACCGCCGGTTTCCCGCCAGGCGACGGTGATCATGCCCGCCGTCTCGTCCACCGCCGTCTCAATCCGCACCTCGCCCCCCTGGGACCAGGCGCCGTACTTCACCGCATTGGTGGCCAGTTCGTGCAGGGCCATGCCCAGGCTGACAGCGGTGTTCGGCGACAGGGAGAGATCTGGTCCCTCCATCTGGAAGGGCTGGCCATAGTGCCCAAGGCTTTCCTGAATGAGGTCGGCGAACGAGGCGCCCTCCCAGCTGCGCTTGACCAGCAGATTGTGGGTGGAGGAGAGCGCCATCAGCCGCTCGACGAAGGTCGCCTTCACCGCCTCCGGCTCGGCCTCGCGGCTCAGGGTCTGGACGGCGATCGACTGGACCGAGGCCAAGGTGTTCTTGACCCGGTGGTTCAGCTCGTCCAGCAGCAGCTTCTGACGCGCCTCGTGCTCGCGCATCTCCACCATGGTGTCCATGGCCGCCCGCAGTTCGGCGAGCGCCGCGTCCCGCTCGGCGATACGGCGCTCAAGCTCCATCGGCGAGGGCAGGGCGATGACCCGGGGCAGCAGGGGCCAGAGCGCAAAGGCCGTCACCACCGAGACCGCCGCCGTGGCCGCCTTGATGAGGGCCTCGATCCCGTAGTCGGGGTTCCACAGGGTCCAGACCATCATGAAGTGGGTGACGCCGCACAGCATGATGAAGCCGACGAACATCCAGATCGCCCAGCTGAACTTCACGTCCCGCCGATGCCAGAGGAAGACCCCCAGCGCCAAGGGGATGGAGAAATAGGCGATCCCGATCAGGATGTCGGAGATGGCGTGGGTCCAGATCAGCTCCGGCCGCCACATCAGACAGATGCCGTGGGGGTTCAGGGCGTTGGAGTCGAAGAAGTAGGCGATCGAGTCCCACAAGCCGTTCATTTTGCAAGCCTCTCCCTGGCGCGCGGGCGAAGGTCACGGGCTTTGCGGGTTCCGTCCAGCCCCTTCGCCAAAGCCGACATGCCGCGCCTCTTGTCCACCCTCGGATGACCTCACCGCCAACGCGCTGTTGCAGGCGGGGGTGAAGCTGTCTCGACGGGGCAGGAGGGGCGGCATGCTGACGGTCTGGGGGCGGGCGGATTCATCGGCGACGGCGCGGGTGATGTGGGCGCTGGAGGAGGCCTGTGTCGCCCACCAGCGGCGGGACTGGGGCGGCGCCTTCGGCGGCGGGGACGACCCGGCCTATCGCGCCATCAGCCCACACGGCCGCATCCCGGCCATCACCCGGGAGGATGGTTTCAGTCTCTGGGAATCCAATACGATCATCCGTTGGCTGGCCACCACCTGCCCGCAGGCGGAGCTCTGGCCGGCGGGCGAAGCCGCGCGCTGGCAGGCGGAGGCCTGGATGGACTGGTCCGTCGCCCCGGGCCGGGTGATTGGTCCGGTGCGCACCGCCTATCGGCGTGCGGAGCCTGAACCGGCTGAAATGGCCAGGACGATCAGGGCGGCCGCGGAGACCTTCGCGGTGCTCAACGCTCAGCTACAGGGCCGGGCCTTCGTCGTGGGCGACCAGTTCAGCGTCGCCGACCTGGCCTTAGGCGTCGTCGTCCATCGCTGGTTCCGCATTCCCGAGGCCCTGGCGCGTCCGGACCTGCCGGCTATGGAAGCCTGGTACGAACGACTCCGCGCGCGGCCCGCCTATCAGACGAACGTGGTGGCCAAGGCCAGCGCCAGGCCCCAGACGCTGGGCATGGGGGACTGAGGCCCTTCGACCCCTCGCGGAATTTCACAGGTGTGCTAGAGGCGGGGCCATGTCGACCCCGCTCTCGCGCATCCGCAACTTTTCCATCGTGGCTCACATCGACCACGGCAAATCCA
>DJWR01000050.1 GCA_002441055.1 Caulobacteraceae bacterium UBA6225
GACGATTTAGCAAACCGTTGCCTTCAGCCACTCGGCCACGTCACCATTGTTTAGAGCCGGGTTGTCTCCCGCCCCTCGCGGCCGGTCGGGAAGGTGAATCCCCGGGCGGTCTCGAAGGAGGGACTGCATAGCCGAAACCCTGGCCCCGGGGCAACGGCTCAAAATCGTGGGCATGGCAAACAGCCTCAAGGCTGCGGTTAACCTGTCGATCAGAGGCGCAGCCCATAATGGGCGGGAACCTGAAGGGTCCCTTGCGCAGAATGTCTAACCTCGTTCGCCTTTCTCGACGTGATGACGGGTCCCAGCCCACCCCGGCGCCGGAGGCGTGGACGCCGGTCCAGGACGATCCCAGCTTCGCCTGGGCCCATGACGACGCCCTGCCCCCGGCGGAGACTGAGCCGGCCCAGGACCGCCGCGGCCCCATGCGGCCCGAACGGCTCAGCCCCACCCGCCGGCGACTGGACGGCCAGGCCTTCGCCTGGGCCTTTCAAGGGATCGATGGCCTGTGGCTGGGCGCCTGCGCCCTGGGTGCCTTCATCATGGGCGGCGCCCAGGCTGGCGTTTACGTCGCGCCGGCCCTGGCGGTGATGGTGACGCTCAGCCTCTTTGACCTCTACGCCTTCCGTAGCCGTCAGGGTCTCGCCTACCATCTGGCCAAGACGTCGGTGGCCGTGACCGTGGGCGTCGCGGCCGCTGTGCTCATGCTGGCGGTCTTTCTCCCGCTCACCCTGGTGGTCACAGAACTCACCGTCTGGACCATGGCGGCGTTCCTGGGCCTCTACGCCCTGCACGCCCTGTGGTGGCTGCGGGTGCGCCGTTGGCGCGGAGAAGGCCGCCTGACCCCCAATGTGGTCATTGTCGGCGCCACCAAGGCTGCAGAGCGACTGATCAGCCAGGCGATGAAGTCTGGCGAAGTGAACATCCTCGGTGTGTTCGACGATCGGCTGGCCCGGGCGCCGGACGCCCTGCGCGGGGTGCCCGTGCTGGGCGACACCCAGGCCCTGCTGAACCACCGGATCATGCCCTATGTGGACCGCGTGATTGTGGCCGTGCCCACCGGCGCCCAGGAGCGGGTGCGCCAGGTGATCGCCGCCCTGCGTCCCCTGCCCAACGAAATCAGCCTGTTGCTGGAGGACGAACTGGTCCCGGCCGGCGCCATCTCGCCCCAACATACTGCGCCGATCAGCGATCTGCCGCTGGCGCGGGTGTCTGGGGTTCCCCGGCACCTCGGCCGCGCCATCGTCAAGCGGACTGTCGACCTGGTGATTGGCAGCCTCGCCCTCGTGGTCGCCCTGCCCATCATGGCCCTGGTGGCCCTGGCCATCCGCCTCGACAGCCCAGGCCCCATCCTGTTCACCCAACGCCGCCAGGGCTTCAACAACGAAGAGATCGTGGTCTGGAAGTTCCGCTCCATGCGCCACGAGGTCGCCGACGCCAACGCCCGCCGTCAGGTGCAGGCGGGCGACAACCGGGTCACCCGGGTTGGCCGGATCATCCGCAGCACCAGCCTCGATGAACTGCCGCAGATCTTCAATGTGCTGAGCGGCGAGATGTCCCTGGTAGGCCCCCGGCCCCACGCCATCGGCATGATGACCGGGGATGTGGAGTCGGCGCGCCTGGTGGCCGAGTACGCCCACCGCCATCGCATGAAGCCCGGCATGACCGGCTGGGCAGCCATCCATGGGTCCCGCGGGCCGGTGGACACCCCTGAGGATGTCCGCCGCCGGGTCGAGCTCGACATCGAATATATCGAGCGACAGTCGGTGTGGCTCGACCTCTACATCATCGCCATGACCATCCCCTGCCTGCTCGGGGATCGGCAGGCCGTGCGCTAGGCGGCGGGACATGTTCTGGCGCGGCGTGGTCGGCTATCTGCCGGTCAACATCATTCAGGGCCTGGTGGGACTGGCGACCATCGTCACTTTCACCCGAGTACTGACGCCAGCCCAGTTCGGCGACTACGCCCTGGGCTTTTCGGCCATGAGCCTGCTGCACACCGCCATCTTCACCTGGAACGAGGCCGCCATGGCCAGGTTCTGGGTCGGCGAGGCCGACAAGGGCCGCGGCGGCGATCACTCAGCCACCATCTATCGCACCTGGCTGGCCCTGCTGGTGGTGCTGCCGGTGGCGCTGATCATCGCTGTGCTGCTGCCCCTGTCGCCGGGGCTGAAGCTGGCGGTCATCTGCGGCGTCCTGGCTGCCCTGCCACGCACCTTCGCCAAGCTCGCCCAGGAACGGCGCCGGGCGGCTGGCGAGGTGGCCGGCGCCGCCTCCATCGACATGATCCAGACGCTGGGGGCGTTCGCCGTCGGCGCCTTCCTGGCCTGGCGCGGGTTTGGCGGCGCGGCGCCCGTGATCGGCTTCGGCGTGGCCGCCGCTGTGTGCATGGTCTGGACCCTGCCGTCTGAGTTCAAATTCGCCCGGGAGGGCCGATTTGAGGCGCCGCGGGCGCGCACCTATCTCGGCTATGGCCTGCCCGTCGCCCTGTCGCTGATCCTGGCCCTGGTGCTGTCGACCACCGATAGATTCCTGCTGGCCGCCTTCCTGGATGAGGCGTCGGTGGGCGTCTATCACGCAGGCTACAGCCTCGCGAACCGCACCCTGGACGTTCTGTTCATCTGGCTGGGCGCCGCGGGCGGCCCGGCCCTGATCGCCGCCCTTGAGCGCGGCGGTCCCGGCGAGCTGGGCCGCGCGGCTCGGGAACAGGCGAGCCTGATGCTGCTGCTCTGCGTGCCCGCTGCGGTGGGTCTGGCCCTGGTGGCCGCGCCGCTCGCCCAGCTGATGGTGGGCCCGGATCTCGCGGCCGGGGCGGCCCATGTGACCCCATGGATCGCGCTCAGCGGCCTGCTGGCGGGCCTGACCACCTACTATTTCCATCAGGCCTTCACCCTGGGCCAGCGCACCCAGCTGTTGCTGGCGGCCATGGCGATCCCGGCGATCGCCAATCTGGTGCTGAACCTGATCCTCATTCCGCGCTTTGGCCTGGATGGCGCGCTCTGGGCGACCCTGGCCAGCTACGCCCTTGGCCTGGCCGCCTCCATGGCGCTGGGGGCCCGCAGCCTGGTCCTGCCCATTCCCTGGCTGCCGCTCGTTCAGACCCTGGGCGCCACCGCCGTCATGGCGCTGGCCGTCAGCCGCGTGCCGGCCCTGGGGGGCTGGGCGGAGCTGCTGCTGAAGGCGAGCCTCGGCGGTCTGGTCTTCGGGGCGATCACCTTTGTTCTCGACACAGGCGCCCTGCGCAGTCGCGGCCTGACCCTGCTGCGGGATCTGAAGGCGAGGCCGGCATGAGCGCGACCCTGTTCGACAACGCCCCCTGGGCGACCGCCCAGCCTCGCCTGTCGGTGCTGGTCCCCTTCAAGGGCGATGATCCCCGCCCCTTGCTCATCGCCCTGGCGCGGGAATCTGTGGCCGTCGAGATCGTCCTGCTGGACGATGGTACGGGGGACGCCAGCCTCAGCGCGGCCCTGCAGGCGCTCATCCCTGATCTGCCCTTGCCCACCCGCCTCGTCACCCTGGCGGTCAATGAAGGCCGCGCCAAGGGCCGCAACCGGCTGGTCAGCCACGCCCGGGCCGGCCACTTCCTGTTTCTCGACAGCGACATGGCGCCCGATCGCGACGACTTCCTCGCCGCCTGGCTCGCCTTGATCACGAAAGACGATCCGGCTGTGGCCTTTGGCGGCTTCTCCCTCCAGCAGGTCGAGCCCCGCCGCGACCAGGCCCTGCACCGGGCCATGGCCGCCCACAGCGACTGCCTCAGCGCAGCCGAGCGCAGCCTCTCGCCCGAAAAACACGTCTTCACCTCCAACCTCCTGGTGCGCCGGGACGTGTTCGCCGCCGAAGGGTTCGACGAAGGCTTCGCCGGCTGGGGCTGGGAGGACGTGGAGTGGGGCATGCGGGTGGCCCGCCGCTGGCCCATCGTTCACATCGACAACACCGCCACCCATCTGGGCCTCGACCCGGCCAAGGTGATCGCCGCCAAGTATGAGCAGTCGGCGGCCAACTTCGCCCGGGTGGTGGCCGCCCATCCTGAGGTGGTCAGCGCCTATCCCAGCTATCGCGCGGCCAAGATTCTGCGGCGTGTTCCCCTGCGCCGCCTCTGGCGGCCGCTGATCAAGGCCTTCGCCCTCAATGACCTGGCGCCGCTGCCCAGCCGCGCCTTCGCCATGCGGCTCTATCGCGCCGCCCTCTATACCGAGGCCGTCTGATGTCGCCTGAGCAAGCCTACCAGCCCGACCGCACCCTGAAGGGCAAGCTGCGCCGAAGGCTCGTCCGCCTGGCCCACCGCCGCCCCCTCGCCCGCGGCCCGCAGTCGCCGATGGTGTCCTTCACCTTCGATGATGCGCCTCTGACGGCGGTCGAGACCGGCGCGCGCCTGCTGGAAGCCCGCGGCGCCCGCGGCGTCTTCTATGTTTCTGCCGGACTGGCCGGAGGCGAAGGTCCCATGGGCCGTTTCGCCGAAGCCGCCGACTATGCCCGGCTGGCCCAGGCGGGCCACGAGATCGCCTGCCACACCTATTCCCATCTGGATTGCGGGCAGGCCGATGGGCCCGCCGCCGATGATGACGCCGCGCGCAATCGCAACGCTCTGGCCGACTGGGGCGCTGGCCCCGTCAGTCACTTCGCCTATCCCTATGGGGACGTCGCAGCAGGGCCCAAGGCGGCTCTGGCCGGCCGTTACGGCGTGCTGCGCGCCCTGCACCACGGAGTGATCGAGGCCGGGACGGATCTGAACCAGGCGCCAGCCGTCGGGATCGAGGACCCAGACGGCGAGGCCATCGCCGAGCACTGGCTGGCCAAGGCCAAGGCGCGCAACGCCTGGCTGATCCTCTACACCCACGATGTGCGACCAGACCCCTCCCCCTGGGGCTGCACGCCCGACGCCCTGGCCCGCCTGATCGACCGGGCGCAGACCAGTGGGATGGAGATCGTCACCGTGGCCGAAGGCGCCCAGCGGCTCGGGGTCGTCCCGGCCGCCGCCTGAACGGGGCTCAGCCCTCTTCTTCAGCCCGCCGGCGGCGACGTTCAGTCTTGGCCCGCCCCGCCCACAGCTTGCGATGGGCGATCGCCGCGGC